>JAYUSD010000166.1:0-7323 GCA_043755865.1 Variovorax sp.
GCCAGCATCACCGCAATAAGCATGGAGATCAACGAAGCGGCCACGATCACATCGGCAATATAGGTCGGCACGCCCACTGCGCGGCTCATGCTGTCAGCGCCCACCAGCATGCCCGCCACAAAGATGCTGGCCGCGATCACGCCCAGCGGATGCAAGCCAGCGAGCATCGCCACCACGATGCCGCTGTAGCCGTAGCCAGGGCTCATATCCAGCGTCACGTAGCTTGTGCGGCCTGCCACTTCGATTGCGCCCGCCAGCCCCGCGAGTGCGCCGGAGAGCAGGGCGGTAAGCACCACGGTGCGCGTGATGTTGACCCCTGCAAACGCAGCCGCTTTTGGGTTAGCTCCCGTGGCGCGGATATCGAAGCCGAGCACGGTGAAGCGCATCACGATCCACACGAGAACAGCTAGCGCTGCAGCAAAGATCAGCCCAGTGTGCAAGCGGCTTTGCTCCACAAGTTTGCTCAATTCCAAATCCGCTTGCAGCGCCACCGATTGCGGCCAGCCCATTGCTGTGGGGTCTTTCATCGCGCCATCCAGCAACGCGCCTACCGCCAGCAGCACAATGAAATTGAGAAGCAAGGTGGTGACGACCTCATCGACTTGCAGCGTCGCTTTCAATAAAGCGGGCCCGAGCAAGAGCAGTGCGCCCACCAAGGCCGCTGCCAACATCATCAGCGGAAACAGCGCCCAGACCGGCCATTCCAGCCCAGAGCCGCCGTGCATGCCGCCTACCGCAATCGCAGCCAATGCGCCGCCATAAAGCTGGCCTTCTGCGCCGATGTTGAAGAGCTTAGCGCGAAAGGCCACGGCTACAGCAAGACCCGTGAGCATCAGCGGCGTGGCGCGCGTGAGCGTTTCCGTCCACGCAAACACACTGCCGAAACCGCCTTCGAGAATTGCGCCGTAAGTCTGCGCCACAGGCTTGCCTGCCCAGAGCACGAGCAGGCTGGCGAGAAACAAGGTGAAGGCAATTGCGGCAAAGGGCGCAACGAAAACCCAAGCGGTCGAGATGCTCTCTCGGCGTTCAAGGCGCATGCTGTGCCTTGAACTGAATGCTATTTAAATAGTAGCACTCCGCGCAGTATTTATGCCGGTGAAGTGCCGATTTGACCTGATTAACCATCTGCCTCAGATGGCAAACCCTACTGTTCGCCCTGAGGTATCGAAGGGCTCGCGAGGGCTTCGATACCTCAGAGCGCACGGGAATTGTCGAGTCTGAAACATCTGGACAATCAGGCGATTTGGCTTTAAAAATCATACGAGAACTGCTTTTTCTTGCGGTACGCCTGCCATCGCAAGGCCAATGCGCTCACGCGTCCAATCCTGTGTCGCTCGCGCTTCGCTGATGTGGCCACTATGGATCACCGCCACGCGATCTGCGATCTCAAAAATCTCATCCAGATCATCGCTGATGAGCAATACCGCCGCTCCTGCATCACGCGCGGCGATCAATTGCTCTTGCACGAAGCGTACCGCGCCTACATCCAAACCCCAAGTAGGCTGATGCGCGATCACTAATCTGGTAGCTTGGCCATCTGTTCGCAGCAAAGCCCGGCCAAGCACGAGCTTTTGCATATTGCCGCCCGAGAGCCTTGCGACAGGTAAATCAGCATCGCGCCCGGTCACAGAGCCGCGTACATCAAAGCGCTCAGCAATCCGCTGCGCATGTGCCCTCGCGGGTTGCGCACGCACGAAGCCCCAGCGTTTGAATGAAGAAGCGCGCGTTTTGAGCTGCTCGCTGATGGCGTTTTCCCAAAACGGCAAATCGGCAATCAGTCCTGTGCCCTTGCGGTCTTCTGGAATCCGCGCCACACCCATCAGCACCCAAGCCGCTGCGCCCAGCGGGGCAGCGTGGCCTTGCAACACTAACTCGCCATGGTTGGGCTTCAACATCCCGCAAAGTAATTGCGCAAGCGCGAGCTGCCCATTGCCTGAGACACCTGCTATTGCCATGATCTGGCCGGCGTGCAAGCTAAGCGACGCATCACGTAATTGCTCCCGATCAGTCAGGCGGGCGCTGATGTTTTTTAGCTCGCAAATCGTTATATCCGTTCGCCCTGAGATGCTTGTCCTGAGCTCCGTCGAGGGGGTCGAGGCATCTAACAGTTTTTCGACCCCTTCGACTGAGTCACGACGAACGGATGCTGGTAGCTCATGCCCCACCATGGCTTGCGCGAGTTGCTGCTGACTCACGTCTTGTGCATTGGCTTGCATCACCAATTTTCCATGGCGCAACACAGCCACGCGATCACTCACGCGTAACACTTCAGGCAACTTATGGCTGATGAAAATAATACTCATGCCTTGCGCAACCAAGGTGCGCAGCGTGTCAAACAAAGCCTCACTCTCTTGCGGCGTGAGCACAGCAGTGGGCTCATCAAGAATCAAAATCTTCGCGCCGCGATACAAAGCCTTCAAAATCTCCACGCGTTGCTTCTGCCCTACAGACAAGCTGCCTACCAGCGCATCAGGCTCAATTTTTAAGCCAAATTGGTCACTCGCCCGCATCAAATGTGCGCGGGCTGCTCCTGTTTTAGTAGCAAACGACCAGAGGCTTTCCGTGCCCAGCATGACGTTATCGAGCACGCAGAGGTTGTCTGCCAAAGCGAAATGCTGATGCACGATGCCGATGCCACTCTTGAGCGCTGCTTTGGGATCGCCGGGCTTGAGCGTTACCCCATTGACTTCGATGCCGCCACTGTCAGCAACGTAATGGCCGAAGAGGATGGAGACAAGGGTGGATTTACCAGCGCCATTTTCGCCGAGAAGGGCGAGGATTTCGCCTTCTTGGACTTCGAGCGAAATATCGTCGTTAGCCACCAAACTGCCAAAGCGCTTGGTGATATTTTTCAGGTTGAGTGCTGGGATCAAAATTCAAATACAAGTTTCCGGCCGCGAAAGACGCGAAAGTTACGCGAAAGACGCGAAAAAATTCAGAAAAAGATTAGAAAAACTCATCAAAAAATGAAATCAAGAAGTTTTTCCCGATTTTTATTTTCAAATCTGGTATTTCTTTTTCGCGTCTTTCGCGTAACTTTTGCGTCTTTCGCGTCCGGATGTTTAATTCCTAGCGTGGATGAATTACTTGAAAGAAGCCTTAGGCTGCGTATCGTCCACCTTCACGGAGAACTTGCCTGCCAAAATCGCTTCCTGCTTGGCCTTGACCTTCGTCTTGATCTCGGAGGGCACTTTGCTCTCAAACGTGCCCAGCGGCGAAAGCTCGGAGCCTTTGTGTTTCATCATGGAATATTGGCCATAGTCTTCTGGTTTGAAGCTGCCGTCTTTGACCATCTTGAGTGCGCGATCAATCGTGGGCTCCATGTTCCACAGTGCGGAGGCCACCACGGTGTCGGGGTATTTGTCTTGTGTATTGATCACATTGCCAATGGCCAGCTTGCCTTTTTCTTTGGCAGCGTCTGACACGCCAAATCGCTCGGCATACATCACGTCTGCACCTTTGTCGATCATGGCGAATGCGGCTTCTTTGGCCTTTGGGGGATCAAACCAGCTGTTGATGAAGCTCACGGAGAATTCCACTTTCGGATTAACTTCTTTCGCGCCCATCATGAAAGCATGCATCAAGCGATTCACCTCGGGAATCGGGAAGCCGCCCACCATGCCGATTTTGTTGCTTTTGGTCATGCCGCCGGCGATCATGCCGGATAGATATGCAGGCTCTTGAATGTAGTTGTCAAACACGCTGAAATTGGGTGCTTGCGGCTTGCCCGAGCTGCCCATAAGGAACATGGTCTTCGGGAAATCCTTGGCCACTTTGCGCGCTGCGGCTTCCACAGCAAATGATTCGCCCACGATGAACTGATTGCCGCCCTTGGCGTATTCGCGCATCACGCGCTCGTAATCGGCGTTCGTTACGTTCTCAGAGGCCTTGTATTCAATCTCGCCACGCGCCTCGGCGGCTTTAAGCGCTTTGTGAATGCGGCTAACCCACTGCTGCTCAAAGGGCACGGTGTAGATCGCTGCGACCTTCATCTTCGCTTGCGCAAATGCAGCGCCTTGCATGCCAAGCGCAGCGGCTGCGGCGGCGGCTAAGGCGAGGGTGGTTCTACGACTAACTAAGCGTGTGATGCTCATGGTTGCTCTCTTTCTTCGGGTTGAGGTGGTGGAATGGATGTGAATGCTAGGTAACGCGAAAAACGCTAAAAGAAAGCGAAAAACGCTAAAAAAGAAAAATAGAACAGTGGCTTTATCGATGGCTTGTGTTTCTGATGGTTCGGGAAAAAATGATTAAACCTTTTTATCTTTTCGTGTTTTTCGCTTTCTTTTAGCGTTTTTCGCGTTACCTAGAATCTTCTTCATTTAAACAAATCTATTTCGTACCAAAGATCCGATCCCCCGCATCGCCCAGCCCCGGCAAGATATAGCCGTGGCTGTCTAGCTCGCGGTCAATTGCCGCTGCGTAGATCGGTACTTCTGGATGAGATTTTTGCATGGTGCGCACGCCTTCTGGGCAGCCGACCAGGCAAACGAATTTGATGCTTTTGGGGTTGAGCTCTTTGATGCGATCCACAGCAGCCACTGCTGAATTGCCTGTCGCCAACATCGGATCGACCACAATCACATGGCGCTCGCTCATCTCTTGCGGCATCTTGAAATAGTATTCCACGGCAGTGAGCGTCTTCGGATCGCGATACAAGCCCACATGCCCCACGCGCGCGCCGGGCACCACATCGAGCATGCCATCAAGCAAGCCTGTGCCAGCTCGAAGGATGCTCACCAACACGAGTTTCTTGCCATCCATAACGGGGCTCATCATCGTCTCAAGTGGCGTTTCAATCTCGATATCAGACAGCGGCATATCCGCCGTCACTTCATAAGCCATCAGCGCGGCGAGCTCGCGCAGCAGGCGGCGGAAGGTGTTGGTGGATGCATCTTTGCGGCGCATCAGCGTGAGCTTGTGCTGCACAAGTGGATGCGAGACGACGAAGCAATTGTTGTTGTAGTTGGAGACCATAAATCTAAGCCTTAATCGAATATTTTTGTTAAAAAATTGTGCCATCGGAGTCTATCGGGAATGGGGGTGTGCCACCGCGCAATTGCTGCGCGAGCACGCGGCCAGCCGCCCAAGTACCGCCCTCGAGTACGCAAGCCAGCGGCATCTGCGCCTCGCTCAAGGCCAGTTGCAAGCGCACCATCGGGGCGAGTTCATCGAGCAACGCAACGGTGAGCGCACGCCATTCCACAATGAATTCTTCGCTCGGGTGATGCGCTACTTTTGCAGCTTCTGCATTTCTCAATGAAAGCACGCCGCCATCCAGCAGCAAACCGCCGTTGCGGTATTCGGGCAGGCCAGTCAAACGATCCAGCCCAGTGACTTTTACGCTGCTCCATTCAAAGGGCTCCAGCAAAGAATACGTGAGCCATTGGGAGAGTTTGTGAAATGGAATCCAGCCTTCTTGCGTGTCACTGCGGCCCAGCGCCGCATGCGGCCAACAGTCGCCAACAGCTTGCGCATCAAACACGCTGCCGGATGGCCAGATGCGTGAAAGCGTTTTGAGGAGCAGCACGAGAATGTCGTGTGCCGCTACAGAATTAATAGCAATCTGCGCATATTCCTTGCCGGCTAACAGCATAAAACCGTACAAATTCCCGACTCTGGTCGGCTTCCCGAAAATCTCTGGCTGTTCCTCCAAAGCCTTACCCAAGCGCCGCAGCAAACTCACTCTTCCCTCTAAACCAACCAGCGGATTGCTGTCTGTGACTTGAAAAGCGTGCGCGAGCTGCGTGGCGGTCAGGCGTTGCAAACCCAGCGCATCCACGCGCAGCGGCTGCGCTGGATCGCTTGAAAACATACCGCTGCAAAACGCATGAAAACTCGCCACACCCAATCCTTCGGAGCGGCTATGCACTTGGCCTGTGCGCTCTTCCTGGTAATGCCAATCTGCACCCGCACCGGCATCGAGCAAGACACTCACCACCACAAGGTCAATAAGCGTGACAGCATCGTTTGAAGCGCCTTTCTGAATCTCATCGAGCCAAGCGCGCCGATGGATGCCGCCCGCTTCAAAATGCCGCCAGCGGCTGTGATACGGAATTTTCAAATCGGGGTACCGGCTGCGCGTGGTCTGCGCCACGAGGCTGACTACGCTGGGCAGCGCTTCATCATGCACAGCAAAATGCTTGGATTGCCCCGCACGAGCGCGAGCCAGAAGTGCGTTGGCGCGGCTTCGGGTGCTGGTGGTGCTAAAGAGCGCTTCTAGCATGGTTTTTCAGATGGTTTTAAACGGAAATCGTGGGTTAGCCGGCATATATACTGCGCGGAGTGCTACTAAATTCATAGTGCCCTGCCTGTTCAGCCTATTCATTCAATCCGCGGCCTTTCGCAATCTTCAGCTCATCAGCTGATGGCAAGGCGCTGGGCGTGAAATATCCGGCAGCAGTCTTCGCATCCATCTCCACTTTTGCATCATCAGGAATTAAATTGTCTGGAATATTGACGCGCTCACCCACCTCAATGCCGCTTTGCGTGATTGCGTCAAATTTCATGTTGCTCATGCTTACCAAGCGATGAATCTTCGTGATGCCCAGCCAATGCAATACATCGGGCATGAGCTGCTGAAAGCGCATATCTTGCACGCCAGCCACGCATTCTGTGCGTGCAAAATAGTTGTCTGCCGTGTCGCCGCCGACTTGGCGTTTGCGGGCGTTGTACACTAAAAATTTCGTCACCTCGCCAAGCGCCCGGCCTTCTTTGCGGTAGTAACTCACCAAGCCCACACCGCCCCTTTGAGCCCCAGCGATGCATTCTTCAATCGCATGTGTCAAATACGGGCGGCAGGTGCAAATATCAGAGCCAAACACATCCGAGCCATTGCATTCGTCATGCACGCGGGCAGTCAGCTCCACCGTGGGGTTGGCTAAATCTTTAGGGTTACCAAAGATATAAATTGTTAAGCCACCAATCGGCGGCAAAAACACTTCCAAATCAGAGCGCGTCACCAGCTCGGGATACATGCCGCCCGTCTCTTCAAACAACACGCGGCGCAAATCCGTCTCGGAGCAACCAAATCGCGCGGCCACGCTGGGCAAATGCCACACGGGCTCCACAGCCGCTTTCGTCACCACTGCTGCCCCACCTTCCGACAAGATTTTTCCATCGGCCTTCAAGCGGCCTGATTGCAGCGCTTCGATCACCTCCGGCAAAATCACATGCGCTTTCGTCACGGCAATGGTCGGGCGAATATCGTAGCCAGCGGCCAGCTCATCGCCGTAATAGCGGGAGATTTCTGCGCCCCACGGATCCATCGACACGATTTTTCCAGGCGTCGTCCAGCTGGGATACGGCCCGAGAAAATCAGTGGGC
>JAYUSD010000167.1:0-3111 GCA_043755865.1 Variovorax sp.
AGCGTGACGCAGGCCACGCAATTTGTGAGCACGGGGGCGGCTGCCGTGGGTTTGGTTGCGCTGTCTTTAGCGCTTGCTCCAGAAGTGGCCGGGCGCACGCGGCATGGCTTAATCAATGAGGCGCTGTATCCGCCGATCATTCAGCGCATGGCCTTGCACCGCACAGCCTCTCTTTCTGCGCAGCGGTTTTATGCGTTTTTGCAGACGGATGCGTCGAAGAAGGTGCTGTCTTCGCATGGATTAAGCCTTTAGCGGTTGCTCCTTTTTTAATAGCACTCTACGTATATTTCATGCCGGCTATCGGTCACTTTTGCTTTTAAATGGTGGTGTTTGCTGCGATATACGTTCTACGGTGTTGGCTAGCCGGTTGCGGTTGAGTCATCCCACTGCTCACGCTCTCCGCGCTGGGCTTCGCCTGGCGCTCCCCCTTGACTTCGCTACGTGGGATAACCCAACCGCAACCGGCGTGCGGAGGATTTCAATGCGCGAGGATCGTTTCGCTCGAAAGTACCAGCAATGCGAGAAGTATTTGATGTCGACGAACTGCGGTTTTCACACGAGCCAACAGGCCACGCCTGGGGCGCTGTGATTGGGGTATCTCCCGCAGCGAGGTAGAGGAGGAGCCGGGCGCAGCACGGCGGGGGACACGAGCAGCGGGGGATGCCCCGAGCGCAGCGCCCCAGGCGTGGCCGCTCCCTACAGCACAAACCCGTCAGAACACCAGAAATCTAAGCAAAAACAGCAGGTAGCCGGCGTAAAATATGCGCGGACTGCTATGCATTTAATAGCAAAGTGAAAATTTGAGACAATAGAGGCTTAGAAAGCATCAAGCAAACCCATGGACTACCCACAGATATTTGATGTCATCGTCGTCGGCGGTGGCCACGCTGGCACCGAAGCCGCGTTGGCCAGCGCACGAATGGGCTGCTCTACCTTGCTGCTTTCGCACAATATTGAGACGCTCGGGCAGATGAGCTGCAATCCCTCGATTGGCGGGATTGGCAAGGGGCATTTGGTCAAAGAAGTCGATGCGCTTGGCGGCGCGATGGCGCTGGCTACCGATGAGGCAGGTATTCAGTTTCGGATTTTGAATGGCTCGAAAGGGCCTGCGGTTAGGGCGACTCGGGCGCAGGCGGATCGCGTTTTGTACAAAGCAGCCATTCGCCATAAATTAGAGAATCAGCCGAATCTGTGGCTTTTTCAGCAAGCTGTGGATGATTTGATCGTGGAAGGTGATCGCGTGGTGGGCGCGATCACGCAGGTGGGTATCCGCTTTCGAAGCCGCACCGTCGTGCTCACAGCAGGCACTTTTCTCGATGGGAAAATCCACGTTGGCCTGAACAATTATGCGGCGGGCAGAGCAGGCGATCCTCCGGCTGTTTCTTTGTCTGCACGCCTGAAAGAACTCAAGCTGCCGCAAGGCCGCTTGAAGACTGGCACGCCCGCACGCATCGACGGGCGCAGCATTGATTATTCGCAATGCATCGAGCAACCCGGCGATGGAATGCCGGACGCACAAGGCAAGATTACAAGCCCCATGCCCGTCTTCAGCTTCATGGCACACGCATACGGTGGGGCCAGCATGCATCCGCGCCAAGTGCCTTGCTGGATCACGCACACCAATGCTCAGACGCATGAAATCATCCGCTCTGGCTTTGACCGCAGCCCCATGTTTACCGGCAAGATCGAAGGCGTAGGCCCGCGCTATTGCCCGAGCGTGGAAGACAAGGTCAACCGCTTTGCAGACAAGGATGCACACCAAATCTTCCTTGAACCCGAAGGCCTCACCACGCACGAGATTTATCCCAACGGCATCTCCACCAGCATGCCTTTCGACATTCAGCTGGCCATGATTCGCTCGATCAAGGGGTTGGAGAAGGCACATATTCTGCGCCCCGGGTATGCGATTGAATACGACTACTTTGATCCACGCGAGCTGCGCAGCAGCTTTGAAACCAAGGCCATTAGTGGCCTGTTTTTCGCCGGGCAGATCAATGGCACCACGGGCTATGAAGAAGCCGCCGCGCAGGGTTTATTTGCTGGGATCAACGCAGCGCTTGCTGTTCGCGCGCAGGGCTTTAGCGATGCGGCCAAGTCTGCTGCTGGCTTGATATCTTACGAAGGCAAAACTTGGCTGCCCGGCCGCTCCGAAGCCTATCTCGGCGTCTTGGTGGATGACTTGACGACGCAAGGCGTGACCGAGCCGTATCGCATGTTCACCAGCCGCGCCGAATACCGGCTTCAGTTGCGTGAAGACAATGCCGATGCGCGGCTCACCGAAGTGGGCCGCAAGCTAGGGCTGGTCGACGATGCCCGCTGGGAAGTTTTTAGCCGCAAGCTAGAAGCTGTTTCACGTGAAACACAGCGGCTCAAATCCACTTGGGTCACGCCTGCTAAGCTGCCCTTAGCAGAGGCCGAGCGCGTTTTAGGCAAAGGCATTGAGCATGAATACAGCCTGTTTGAGTTGCTGCGCCGACCGGGCGTGAGCTACGAGGCGCTGGTTTCGCTGCGGCAAATCAGACAAGCCACGCAGGCAGCGTCAGCCAATCAAGACGGCCAAGGCGACCAAGGCGATCACACAGGCAGCGATTTAACATCCGAGACTGTTTCACGTGAAACACTCGGGGATTTGCGCGAGAGTGTGTTGGAGCAAGTCGAGATTGCCGCCAAATACAGCGGCTACATTGATCGCCAATTGGACGAAGTCAAACGCGCCTCGCATTACGAGAATCTGCGCCTGCCCGTCGGCTTGGATTACACCCAAGTGCAAAGCCTCTCGTTTGAGGCGCGCCATAAACTAGCCAAACACCAGCCCGAAACCTTGGGCCAAGCCTCACGCATCAGCGGCATCACACCAGCCAGCATCTCCCTTTTGCTGATTTACTTGAAAAAGGCTAAGTTCAATGGCTTTGCTGCCAGCGCAAATGATCCACATGTTAAGGCGCAAGCGGCCTAGAAATGCCGCGCCACTAGCAGTCTTTTACTGATCCACACTCCTCAAAGCACGCCATGAAAACAAAACAACGGGGATTTTTAACACCGAAAAGCATCAGCATTATTGTGGTGATGTTAGCAATGTTTGCCGTTTTGATGTGGTGGGTAAAAGGTACG
>JAYUSD010000168.1:0-18128 GCA_043755865.1 Variovorax sp.
TTGGCGATTTTGGCAGCGCAAGGTTCAGAAACGCAAGTGCGTTTCTTTCGTTATTTCAAGCGACGGGTGTCGCGTAACTCCTGAGCTGACTCATGAGCCTGGCTGATAACCGCCTAGCCGTGGCCGGTCTCACCGATGCAAAACCTTCAGAGCACCAATGCTGCAAAATAAATAGCACACTACACAGTAGATACGCCGGCTATCTGCTTAAAAGGCCTCAAGAATTCAACCAATTCTCACGAATCAGCGTCACCATCTGTCGCGCCGATATCCCGCGATGACTGATCAAGTTTTTATGCGCCGCATCGAGCTGCGCCATCGTGAGCCCGAGTGACGGAATCAACATCACCGGATCAAAACCAAAGCCACCCTCGCCAATTTCTTGCAAAGCAATTTCACCATGCACGCGGCCCACAGAGATGAGCGGCTGAGGATCAAATGGCGATAGCACTGCCACCTGCACACTGATCATGTTGGCTCTGCGATTGCTTTCTCCGGCCAAGCGCTCAAGCACAGCGCGCCGGTTGTTATCGTCGCTCTTCTCGTAGCCCAGCGTCGTGCAGAAATACGCTGTATCCACGCCCGGCCGGCCGCCCCATGCTTCGATGCACAAGCCTGCATCATCGGCAATCGCCGGTAGCCCCGTGTGGAGTGCGGCATTGCGGGCTTTGGTGAGCGCGTTTTCAATAAAAGTTTTGTAGGGCTCGGGCGCTTCGGGCACATTCAACGCGCCTTGCGCAATCAGCTCTAGACCGAGCGGCGCGAACATCGGCAGCAATTCAGCCAACTTACCTTTGTTGTTCGATGCGAGAACGATCTTCATTGATTTTTAAGCTAAATCAGGATCTAGCCGGCACAGAATATAGGCAGAGTGCTATTAATTTAAGAGTGATTGCTTTTGCAGTGCGATCAGCTCAGTGATGCCTTTTTCGGCCAAGCTGAGCAAGGCATCCATCTCCGCGCGGGAAAATGCCACACCTTCTGCCGTGCCCTGCACTTCCACATAATGCCCAGCGCCGGTCATCACCACATTCATATCCGTGTCGCAACCCGAATCCTCGGTGTATTCCAAGTCCAGCAATGGCGTGCCTTGCACAATACCCACAGAAATCGCGGCCACTGGCGCGGTGATCGGGCTCTGTGAGATTTTGCCTTGTGCGATCAGCCAATTGACCGCATCCAGAGCTGCCACATAAGCGCCGGTGATACTCGCGGTGCGCGTGCCGCCGTCGGCTTGCAACACATCGCAATCTAAACTGATCGTGCGCTCTCCGAGCTTCTTCAAATCAAACACCGCGCGCAAGCTGCGCCCAATCAAGCGCTGAATTTCTTGCGTGCGCCCGCTTTGCTTGCCTTTAGCCGCTTCGCGTGAGCTGCGATCATGCGTAGCACGCGGCAGCATGCCGTATTCAGCGGTGACCCATCCTTCGCCCGAGCCCTTTTTATGCGGCGGCACGCGTTCTTCCACGCTCGCTGTGCAGAGCACTTTCGTATTGCCCATCTCAATCAATACCGAGCCCTCGGCATGGATGGTGTATTTGCGAGTGATCTTGACGGGGCGAAGCGCGTCTGCGGCGCGGTTGTTGGTGCGTTGGTAGGTCATGATGTATTGGGTTGGAAGAAAACTAGGTAACGCGAAAAGCGCAAAAACTGCGCGAAAAACGCGAAAAAAGACAGTGATTAGCAGTCAATTTGAATGGATGCTGCAGTAACTCTATTCGTTTTCGTTTGATTTTTTTCGCGTTTTTCGCGTACTTTTTGCGTTTTTCGCGTTACCTAGAAACAGACGTTAGGGCTTGATCGATTTCGCAGCCGTTTTGCGAATCGCTTCGTTGATCTCAGCGATAGAGCGTTCAATCGCTTCATCGTCTAGATCGTCAACAAAATTTTCTAGCCCGCCGGCTTGGATGGTGGAGGCAAATACACCATCGCTGATGCTGTCAGTAGAGATGCCTTGCGTGGATTCGAAGGCGTCGGGCGTTTCCCATTCCATCGCAATCACGGTCACGTTGTCTGAATGCTCGCCGCCTTGGCGCAGCCCCAGCTCCACCACATCGGGCACCACATTGGCCACCGGGCCTTTGCACATGGTGTAAATAATGTCGTTGTCATTCACACTGCCCCACAGGCCATCGGAGCACAGCATGATGCGGTCACCCTGCTGCAAATTGTGGGGGCCAGAAATATCGTAGACCGGCTTGGTAGGCGAGCCGAGGCAAGTAAACAATACGTTGCGGTTTAACCGCTCTAGCTTGATGATGCCAGCGGCATGCTGCTCCACATATGAATGATCGCGGGTGCGCGTGACCATTTGGCCATCACGCAGAAAATAAAGCCGAGAATCACCGCAATGGATCCAAGTGGCTGCGCCGCCTTGCACCACACCGGCCACCAGTGTGGTGCGCGGTGTATCGAGCATGCCTTTTTCGCTAGCGTAGCGGATGATCTGGTGATGCGCGGCCATCAGCGCCATGGCCAAAAATTCTGTCACGTTATGAATCACGGGACGCGCTTCTTTTTGGAAGAGTGCAGAGAGCGTTTGCAGCGCCAATTGCGCAGCCACCTCGCCCTCTGGGTGGCCACCCATGCCATCTGCTAACGCAAACATCACGGATTCGCGCGTGTAGCTGTAGCCCATGCGGTCTTCATTTTTCTCACGACCACCCTTGCGGCTGACCTGAAACACCGAGAACTTCATTGCTTTGCCGCTTTTCATGCTGATCTATCCAACTGTTGTCTTGTTTGCTTACTTGCTCATTCACTTGCCAAATTTCGTGGCTTTGCCCACGGCTTTTTTCGTGTCGTTGACCACATTGTCAAACTGCAAGCGCACCTTCTCGCCCACAGACAAGCGCGTGTAGCGCCGCTCGCTCTCTTGCGAGAGCTCCTTTTGCAACGCAAACACAGATTGCGGGCGCGACAGTGGGTCAAGCGACATACACCATTCCACCACTTCGATCAAATTGTCTGAATACACGCCTCGCAAGCGCGATAGCGCAAGCGACAAACGGTCTTTCTCCAAACGCTGCGGCGCATCGTTGGGCGGGTAGCCTTGCATGCTGGCGTAAATGCAAGCGCCGATGGCGTAGATATCTGTCCACGGCCCCATGCTCGAATCGCGGCGATACATCTCGGGCGCAGCAAAACCTGGTGTGTACATCGGGCGAATAAAGTTGCCCTCTTTGGAGAGCACTTCGCGCGCGGCGCCAAAGTCAATTAATACGGCTTTGTTGTCTTCGGTAATAAAAATATTGGCCGGCTTAATGTCGAGGTGCAGCATCTTGTGCTGATGCACAATGCGCAAGCCGCGCAAGATTTCATCGTACAGGCTTCGAATCGTTGATTCGCGGAATACTTTTTGTTTCTTGAGTTCTCGCGCGGTAATGATGAAATCTTGAAGCGTGGCGCCTTCCAGATAATTCATCACCATGTAAACGGTTTCGTTTTCGCGGAAGAAATTGAGCACCGAGACGACCGAGGGATGCGAGATTTGCGCCAGCGCCCGACCTTCTTCAAAAAAACTTTTTAGCCCCAAACGATACAAAGACAGTTTGTCCGGTTGCACTTGGGGCAACAGCTCACCCGGGGCACGCGTGGCAAGGGAAGATGGCAAATATTCTTTGATGGCCACCTGCTGGCCTTCGCTGTCTACTGAAAGATACACCACGCCGAAGCCGCCAGCGGAGACTTTGCGCACAACGCGGTAGCCTCCAATCACTGTGTCGGGTGGAAGAGAGGCGGGTTTAACTTTAGACATAATCGGATGCATGTCAGTTTACAGCATGACAGGCTACGCCAGCCTGCAAACCTCACCCTCCTGTGCTTCCGGCGCAAGCCTCGAAGTGCCCACCACGCCCCGGCTAGGCTTGGAGTTGCGCTCGGTCAACAGCCGTTTTCTTGACTTGAGCTTCAAACTCAGCGATGAACTCAGAGCCCAAGAAAGCGCGCTTCGCGAGCTACTCACCGCGCATTTGAAGCGCGGCAAAGTCGAGCTGCGCGCCTACGTGTCAAATGAAATGGCGCATGGAGCTGGCAGCGCCGCTCTCCACAGCGCCCCCTCACCAGCCCTATTGCAGCAGCTCTTACACGCCCAAAATCAAGTGCAGGCATGGCTGCCTCAGGCGCAGGCTTTGTCTGTGGCCGATGTGCTGCGAATTGGCAGCAGCACGCCTCAACCCATGCACGGCGATCTGAGCGCAGCGCTTTTGGCGTTGGCCAAAGAAGCCTTGGCCCAATTCATGGCCTCGCGCGAGCGCGAAGGCGCACGCCTAGCCGCCATGCTTTCCGGGCATACCAGTCAGTTGCGCCAGCTCGTTAAAAATGCCTTGCCTCTCGTGCCCACACTCGTAGCGGCGCAGCAACAGCGCTTCATCGAGCGCTTCACCGAAGCTTTAAAACAGGCCGACAGCACGGGCCAACTCTCCAGCACAGCCGCCCAAGAACGCGCCTTGACTGAAGCTGCCGCGTTTGCCATCCGCATTGATGTGGCCGAGGAGCTCACGCGGCTGAATGCACATTTAGACGAGATCGATGATTTACTCGCTGGCAAATCTCGCGGTGCGGCCAAAAGCAAAGCGTCAGTCCCACCTGTTGGTGCAGCCACCGAGCTGGGCAAGCGCCTAGATTTCATCATCCAAGAGCTGCACCGCGAAGCCAACACATTGGGAAGCAAATCCTCCACGCTAGAGCTCTCGCGAATCAGCGTCGACATGAAGGTGCTGATCGAACAAATGCGCGAGCAAGTGCAAAATATCGAGTGATGATTACTATTAATTTAATAGCACTGCGCGCATATTCTATGCCGGCAATATGCTTAATTGGCTATAAAAAGCCCTAAATACGCGTTAAAATGCAGTATGGAATTCCCGGGTAATTTATTTGTTGTTGCAGCGCCCAGCGGCGCTGGCAAATCGAGTCTCGTCAAAGCTTTGATGGAGCTCGATTCTTTGGTGCAGCCCAGCATCTCGCACACCACCCGTAGCGCGCGTGGCCAAGAAAAGCACGGCCGCGAATACTATTTCGTCAGCGATGCGGAATTTGACACATTGGTCAAAGGCGAGGCTTTCTTTGAGTGGGCGCATGTGCATGGCAAGCGCTATGGCACCTCTCGCATGGCCATTGAATCGCGCCTCTCGCGCGGGGAAGACGTGATCCTAGAGATTGACTACCAAGGCGCTTACCAAATCAAAAAGCTTTTCCCTGAGGCCGTGCAAATTTTCATCTTGCCGCCGTCTCTTGAAGAGCTGCGTGGCCGCATTGAGCGGCGCGGTGAAGACACCCATGAGAGCATTGATCTGCGCATGCAAAACGCCCGTGATGAGATCAGCCAAGCCCGAAATTTTGATTTCGTTATAATCAACGAGATATTTGAGCGGGCTTTGTTTGATCTAAAAGCGATCGTTTCTGCGCAAAGGCTGAAGTTTGCAGCCCAGCGCCGTGCCAAAGCCGCCACATTCCTCGCCCTCAATATTCATTGATAGTTTGTATCGCAAACTGTCAGGTTCGTTTTTCTGTCATTTTTTGGAGTTTGCCCATGGCCCGCATCACTGTTGAAGATTGTCTCAAACAAATTCCTAACCGCTTCGAGCTCGTGCTCTCGGCCACCTACCGCGCCCGCATGCTCAGCCAAGGCCACACACCAAAAATTGAAAGCAAAAACAAGCCTTGCGTAACAGCTCTGCGCGAAATCGCTGCTGGCAAAATTGGCACGGAAATGCTGAAAAAAGTGTCGATCTGATCAATAAATCGCATTGCGATCGCAAAAAGCGCCTTTTTAGGCGCTTTTTTATTGGTGCGCGCCGGTCTTTTCCCACTCTTGTTACCATGTAGGTCGAATGACTGCAACCAAGCCCATTCGCGCGAAGGCGCAAGCCAAAAGCGCAAGCCCCAAGCTGTCTGCGGATGCCGCCAACGCAGCCGCAGCCAGCTTTGCCGCGCTTACGGCCAAACTTGATTACTTGAGCGAAAGCGATGTTGACAACATTCGCCGCGCTTATCGCTTTGCCGACGAAGCGCATCTAGGCCAAATGCGCGGCAATGGCGAGCCCTACATCACGCATCCCATCTCCGTGGCCTCGCTGTGCGCCGAATGGAAGCTGGATGCGCAAGCGCTGATGGCTGCACTCATGCACGACACGCTGGAAGACTGCGGCATCACCAAGCCGGAAATCATTGAAAAATTCGGCTCGCCTGTAGCAGAGCTGGTCGATGGCCTCACCAAATTAGACAAACTCGAATTCAACACGAGAGAAGAAAATCAAGCCGAGAGCTTTCGCAAAATGCTGCTCGCCATGGCCCGCGACGTGCGCGTCATCCTCATCAAGCTGGCTGACCGAAGCCACAACATGCGCACCATGGACGATATGCCGCGCGCCAAATGGCCTCGCATTGCCCGCGAGACGCTGGATATTTATGCCCCGATTGCCCACCGTTTAGGCCTCAACTCGACCTACCGCGAGCTGCAAGACCTTTCCTTTCGCCACCTGCACCCTTGGCGCTACGCCACACTGGCGCGAGCAGTGCAAAAAGCGCGTAGCAGGCGACGCGATCTGATTCAGAAAGTGGAGCGCGATATCGAAGCAAGCTTTGAAAATGCACAGCTCCCGGTGACGATTTCAGGCCGCGAAAAAACGCTTTTTTCTGTGTATAAAAAGATGGATGCGAAACACCTGAGCTTTGCGGAAGTCACTGACATTTATGGTTTTCGCCTGATCGTGCCAAGCATCAATGATTGCTACACCGCTTTGGGCGTGCTCCATCAGCTGTACAAACCGGTGCCGGGAAAATTCAAAGATCACATCGCTATTCCAAAGATCAACGGCTACCAATCGCTGCACACCACCGTGGTCGGGCCCAGCGGCGTGAATGTGGAATTTCAAATGCGCACCGAGCCGATGCATGGTGTGGCCGAGAGCGGCGTGGCCGCGCATTGGCTGTACAAATCTCATGGCGAGCAGCAAGCGCTCGATGGCGTGGAAGCACCGCCATCTCCAGCAATGAGCGCCGCAGCGGATGCAGAGCGCTTGGGCACGCAATGGCTGCAATCACTGCTCGATATTCACAGCGAAAATCGCGAATCGGGTGATTTCTGGGAGCATGTAAAAATTGATCTCTTCCCGGATGCAGTGTATGTGTTTACGCCGAAATCCAAAATCATGGCCATGCCACGCGGCGCCACAATTGTGGATTTTGCTTATGCTGTGCACACCGATGTGGGCGATCACACGGTGGGCGCAAAAGTCAATGGCGAACAGGTACCGCTGCGCACTGAGTTGAAAAATGGCGATGTGATCGAAGTAGTCACTGCCGAATTTTCCAAACCCAATCCGGCGTGGCTGGGCTTTGTACGCACGGCGCGGGCGCGCAGCAAAATTCGCCACCATTTAAAAACGCTGTCGCAAAACGAATCCCAAGATTTAGGCGAAAAGCTTCTCGTGCAAGCCCTGCGCGCTGAAGGCATTGAAGCATTGCCCAGCGAAGATGGCGCGGCCAACGATGCGCTATGGGACAAACTGCTGCGCTTTTCTGGCAACAAAACCCGCGAAGAAATGCTGACCGATATTGGCCTAGGCAAGCGTGTGGCAACGATTGTGGCCAAGCGCTTGGTCAGCTTGCTGGCTGAAACAGGACGAAAACCCGATGCATTGCTCATGAGCAGGGAGCGCTTCACGGCGCATGAGCAAATCTCCCAAGGCGCTATCGTGCTCGATGGGCGAGATGGCGGCACAGTGCAATACGCTTTGTGCTGCCAGCCCATTCCCGGCGATGCGATCACGGGCTATTTGGGGCGCGGCGAAGGATTGCAGGTTCACACCCAAGCTTGCAGCGTGGCTACCAAGCTCATGCAAAAAGACAAAGAACGTTTTATCGCCGTGGAATGGAGCGACGAGCCGCTTCGAGCCTTCTCCACCAGCGTGGTCGTTACCGTGCAAAGCGGTAAAGGCGTGTTAGCTAAAGTGGCGGCGGCAATGGCGAGTGCTGAGGCCGATATCAAAAGTGTGGATTTAGGGCGCGACAGTGAAGTGGGTGCACCCACAGCCGATCTACGCTTTGTGATCGACGTGCGCGATACGGCGCATTTGGAAGCGGTGCTGCGCACCCTCACCCGCACCGCCAATGTGAATAAAGTGCTCCGAGTTTTGGGCTAATAGCCTTATTTCTGCCCTGATTGGCACTTCAATCTGTGGCCTAATAGGGAGTTGTATTATTTCCCTGGAATTTCATCATGGCCGACAAAATCAGAACCGAAGCAGACCGTAAACGCAGCCCTAAACCTGTATTGCCCAACGGCGTATCTATGCCTGTGACGCGTGGTCAAAAAATCAGCTTGGAGCGCGGTGCCTCCACGCGTAACAAGAAAAATGCGGGAAAGCGTCCGAAAAAAGGCGGTTGATTTAGCAGGGCTTCTTCAGCCCTTGCTGCGTGGTTTACACATGCGTGACTCTTGCTTTGCAAGACTCACGCTTTTTGTATTTTTACCGCACAGTATTTGAATTCTGGGATTTTTCCAAACGGATCAAGCGCTGCATTGGTCAGCAAATTGGCAGCTGCTTCAGAGTATGCAAATGGAACAAACACCGTGTTTGCGGGCGTTCCTTCGTCGATGCGCACGGCAAGCACAATGCTGCCGCGCCTTGAGTCGACCCGCAGATTCTCACCTGCTTTAACTTTTGCTTGCGCGGCCGTTGCAGCACTCATCGACACCGTGGCCTGCGGCTCAAGCGCATCCAGCATGCTGGCGCGGCGCGTCATGGAGCCGGTGTGCCAATGCTCAAGCTGACGGCCTGTGATGAGAACATAAGGATATTCGCCATCGGGTAATTCATTGGCGGGGATGAAACCTACTGGCACAAGTTTGATGCGGCCATCTTTCGTGGGCACATCGTGCTGAAAGACCGTGGGTTGGCCGGGATCGTCTTCGCTGAGGCATGGATATGTTACCGAGCCTTCGCGCTCCAGCCGCGCCCAGGTGATGCCGGAAATTGCCGCGTGCATGGCTTGGCGCATTTCTTCATACACAGCACTTGCTCCGCTGTCTTGACTTTCGCCGCTGCTTGAGTTTTCATCGCTGGCGTTGCATTGGACAGCGTAATTCCAATTCAGGCCAAGTTGCTGAGCCAGTTGTTGAATGATCCACAGATCATGCTTGGCGTCGCCCGGTAGCGGCAGGGCTTGGCGCCCCAGCTGCACCATGCGATCCGTGTTGCTCACTGTGCCTGTCTTCTCCGGCCAAGCACTGGCGGGAAGCACCACATCGGCTAGCCACGCGGTCTCGGTCATGAAAATATCTTGCACCACCAGATGCTCCAAGCTCTCAAGCGCATGGCGAGCATGCGCCAAATCAGGATCGCTCATCGCTGGGTTCTCTCCCATGATGTACATGCCGCGAATCTTGTGCGGATCGCTCTCTTCAGCCAAGATTTTGTGCATGATCTCAACGACGGTGTAGCCGGGTTTGTCGTCAAGCTTTGTGCCCCAGAAATTTTCAAACCACGCATGTGCCTCTGGGTTGTCAACGCGCTGGTAGTTGGGCAGCATCATCGGGATCAAGCCCGCATCGCTCGCGCCTTGCACATTGTTTTGGCCGCGAAGTGGATGCAAGCCCGTGCCAGGGCGGCCGATTTGACCTGTGATGGTGGCGAGCGCGATCAAGCAACGCGCATTATCCGTGCCATGCACATGCTGGCTCACGCCCATGCCCCATAGAATCATCGCGCTGTCGGCAGTGGCAAAAGTGGTGGCCACTTCGCGAATCGTGGCTGCATCAATACCGCAGGCTTGGCTTACAGCTTCAGGAGAAAAGTTCGCCACTTGCGCCTTCAACGCTTCAAAATTAATAGCACGCTGCGCAATGAATTCAGCGGCAAACAGCTCTTTTTCTATGATGGTGTGAAGCATCGCATTGAGCAGCAGCACATCGGTATCGGGCTTAAATTGCAAGCTCTTCCAAGCATGGCGGGCAATGTCTGTGCGACGTGGGTCAGCCAAGATAATCTTAGCTCCCTCTTTCGCAGCATTCTTCATCCATGTGGCAGCTACAGGATGATTCGATGTGGGATTGCTGCCGATGATCAGGATCACTTCGCTGTGTGCGACGTCGTTGACTTGATTGCTCACCGCGCCCGAGCCCACGCCTTCGAGCAACGCGGCAACCGATGAGGCATGGCACAAGCGCGTGCAATGATCGACGTTGTTAGAGCCAAACCCGGTACGCACCAGCTTTTGAAAGAGATAGGCTTCCTCATTGCTGCCTTTGGCTGAACCAAAGCCTGCGAGTGATTTGGCACCCTGCTCATCACGCAGGCTTTTGAGCTTGCTGCCCGCAAAATTCAAGGCCTCTTGCCATGTGGCTTCTCGGAATACCTCGCTCCAATCCGCATCACGAGGAAGAATGCTTTTCGGTACGCCTGCCTTGCGAATCAAAGGCTTGGTTAAGCGCCCTTCGTGATGCACATAATCAAAACCAAACCGCCCTTTCACGCAAAGCCGCGAATCATTGGCTGGCCCTTTGCGACCATCCACGCTGATGATTTTGTCGTCTTTGACGTTGTACGTCATCAAGCAACCGACGCCGCAATACGGACACACAGAATCAATCTTCTTGTCAACTTTCTGCGAGCCGATCTGCGACTTCGGCATCAGTGCTCCCGTTGGGCAAGCCTGAACACATTCACCGCATCCCACACAACTGCTTTCTCCCATCGCGTCAAACTGATCAAACACAATGCTTGAATGGCTACCGCGCCCCGCATAGCCGATCACATCATTGACCTGCACCTCGCGGCAAGCACGCACGCAGCGGGTGCATTGAATGCAGGCGTCGAGGTTGACTGCCATCGCAGGATGCGATTCGTCACGCCACCCGGGGTGCGAGAGATCAGCTTTTGGCGGCTCACGTCGCAACGCTTTGAGCTCAGGGCGCACGGTCACATGCATCGCGCTTGCCCATGCACTCAGCTCGCCATGCTGGCCAACCTGCCCCGTTCGCCCTGAGCTTGGCCTGTCCTGAGTTTGTCGAAGGGTCGAAGGGTCTGCAAAAACCTGTCCTTCGACACGCTCAGGACGAACGGGGTAAGCGTCATTCCATTTGTAGCCCTGCTCTGGCATATCCGAGAGCAGCATCTCAATCACCATTTTCTGGCTTTTGATCGCGCGATCGCTCTGCGCTTTCACTTTCATGCCCTGAGTCGGCGCACGACAACAACTGGGCGCAAGCACCCGCTCGCCTTCGATCTCCACCACGCAAGCGCGGCAATTGCCGTCCGCACGCATGCCTTCTTTGAAACACAAGTGCGGAATCTCCACGCCGCTGCGCTTAGCCGCTTGCAAAATACTCTCGCCGGGCACGGCTTGAACGGCCTTGCCATCGAGCTCAAAGCTGATCACATCACGCGCGCTCATGCCACAGCTCCCTTGCTGCTTCCAATGCGGACCTCATGCGGAAAATATTTCAAAACGCTCAGCATCGGATTCGGCGCAGCTTGGCCTAAGCCGCAAATGCTGGCGTCAACCATCACATTGCCAAGATCAATCAAGGTCGCTTGATCCCAAGATTGCGCCTCCATCAGCTTTGCAGACTTTTCCGTGCCCACACGGCAAGGCGTGCATTGACCGCAACTCTCGTGTGCGAAGAATTTCATCATATTGAGCGCCGCATCCCGCGCTTTATCCTGCTGGCTCAGCACGATCACCGCGCCGCTGCCAATGAAGCAGCCATGCTCCTGCAACGTATCAAAATCCAGCGGCACATGCGACAGATCAGCCGGTAAAATGCCACCACTTGCGCCACCCGGTAAATAGGCATAGAGCTCGTGGCCATCCGCCATCCCGCCACAAAACTCATCAATCAACTCTCGCACGGTGATTCCCGCAGGAGCTACTTTTAGGCCGGGATTTTTTACGCGCCCACTGACGCTAAAGCTGCGCAAACCTTTTCGCCCGTTGCGGCCATGCGAGGCAAACCATTGCCCGCCCTTCTCGAGGATCTCACGCACCCAAAACAGCGTCTCGAAATTGTGCGCTAGCGTCGGGCGGCCAAAGAGGCCGACCTGCGCGATGTAAGGCGGCCTCATTCGCGGCTCGCCGCGCTTGCCTTCGATGCTTTCAATCATCGCGGATTCTTCGCCGCAGACATATGCACCCGCACCGCGCCGCAGTTCAATCAGCGGTAATTTGCAGGGCGGCCGACTGCGAAGCTTTGCGAGCTCCGCTTGCAACATCTCTCGCAGCTCATGGTATTCATCACGCAAATAAATGTAAATCGCACTGATGCCGACCACCTGCGCTGCAATCAGCATGCCTTCCAAAAACCGATGCGGATCGCGCTCCAGATACCAACGATCCTTGAACGTCCCAGGCTCGCCTTCATCGACGTTTACCGCTAAAAGTCGTGGCGCAATCTGATCGCGCACGATTCGCCATTTGCGCCCCGCAGGAAACCCCGCACCACCCAAGCCGCGCAGGCCAGCATGCTCAAGAGCAGCCATCACGCTCTCATGATCGCGCTGCCCAGTAGCCACATCGCGCAACAGCGCATAGCCACTGCCTTGGACATATTCGTCAAATGCTACTAAATAAATAGCACTCTGCGCAGGTTCTATGCCGGCTAACTGCTTCTTTTGCTCTAAAAACTGCGTGATAACTGCTGCAGACGCTTTGCCGACATTGCGTTGCCCAACAGCCACTGCCGGCGCGACCTCGCAGCGGCCAATGCAAGGCACGGGCTCGACTTTCACATCCGCCTGAAGCAGCGCAGGTAACTTGGCAAGCAGCGTATCCGCTCCCGCCAGAGAGCAGCTCAGGCCGTTGCACACGCGCACCCGAATGCTCGGTGCGGTTTCAGAATCTCGAAGTATTTCAAAGTGATGATAAAAGCTCGCCACCTCAAACACCTCAACCTGCGAGAGCTTCATGCATTCAGCTAACGCCGCAATATGGCGCTCAAAAACCGCGCCAAACGCATCGTTCAAAGCATGCAAATACTCAATCAGCAAATCACGGCGAAACGGCTGATCCACCGAACCCGGCCACACTTTTTGCATCAACGCCACCACCTCATCACGCGCTTGCGGCAACACCTGCCGCCCTTTCAATTGCGAGCGCGCCGTGAGCGTTTTGTGCACAGTGATTGGCTTGATATCAAACATGATTGTTAGCCGTTGCGATGCAAGCTTTGTGCATGATGGCGTAAGTGACTCTCCATGAAACTGCTTACAAAATAATAGCCGTGATCGTAGCCCTCATGAAAGCGCAATTGCAAATCTTGGCCCACAGAATGGCAAGCCGCTTCAAACAGATGTGGATGCAGTTGCTCTGCCAAAAACTTGTCGCTCAAGCCTTGGTCAATCAAAATGCTTTGAGGCAACAGCGCTTTACCGCGCGCAAGCAACAATTGCGTTGCGTCATGCTGCTGCCAGAGTGCTTCATCATTGCCCAAGTAGCCAGTAAACGCTTTGCGTCCCCAAGGGCATTGGCTGGGCGCGCAAATCGGCGCGAATGCGGACACTGAGCGAAAAGCATCTGGGTGGCGCAGCGCCAATGTCAAAGCCCCATGCCCACCCATCGAGTGCCCCGTGATGCCGAGCCGGCTTGTGTTGATCGGCAAGTGTTGCCCAATCTGCACCAGCAGCTCTTGCATCAAATAGCTCTCCATGCGCCAGTGTTTGGCCCACGGCTGCTGTGTCGCGTCTAAATAAAAGCCTGCTGCTACGCCGAAATCCCAGCTGTCTACTTGCCCGGGCACATCCGTTTTGCGCGGGCTGGTGTCCGGCGCAATCAATGCAATGCCCAGCTCGCTCGCCACGCGTTGCGCTCCTGCTTTAATGGCAAACGTTTCTTCATTGCAAGTGAGCCCCGCCAAATACATCACAGCGGGCACAACGCCTTGCTTTGCAGCAGGTGGCAGATATACCGCAAAGCGCATCGGCAGGCCGATCTGCTCGGATGCATGCTCATAAAAATATTGCGTGCCGCCAAAGCAGGCATGCTCGCTCAGCAACGTAAATGCGCTCATGATTAGAAATGGATCACGGTGCGAATCGATTTGCCTTCATGCATCAAATCAAAAGCCTCATTGATTTTGTCTAAGCCCATGGTGTGAGTCACAAACGGATCAAGCTCAATCTCGCCAGTCATCGCCTGCTCGACCATGCCGGGCAATTGCGTGCGCCCTTTCACACCGCCAAATGCTGAGCCGCGCCAGACGCGCCCTGTAACCAGCTGAAAAGGCCGCGTAGAAATCTCTTGCCTTGCGCCAGCCACACCAATGATGATGCTCTCACCCCAACCTTTATGACAGCATTCCAACGCAGCGCGCATCACATGCACATTGCCGATGCACTCGAAAGAAAACTCCACGCCGCCATCAGTCATCTCCACGATCACTTCTTGAATCGACTTGGCAAAGTCTTTGGGGTTGATGCAATCGGTCGCGCCAAAATGTTTGGCCAAATCAAACTTGCTCGGGTTGGTGTCCACCGCAATGATCCGCCCCGCTTTGGCTTGCCGAGCACCTTGCACCACGGCCAAGCCAATGCCGCCTAAGCCAAACACAGCGACGGTATCACCGGGTTTGACCTTCGCCGTGTTGTGCACTGCGCCCAAGCCTGTGGTCACACCGCAGCCGAGCAAACACACTTTTTCATGATCTGCAGCGCTGTTGATTTTTGCCAACGAGATTTCATTCACAACGGTGTATTCGCTGAACGTTGAGCAGCCCATGTAGTGATAAATCGGCTTGCCTTGGTAAGAAAAGCGGCTCGTGCCATCGGGCATCAGGCCCTTGCCTTGCGTGGCCCGCACTTTTTGGCAAAGATTAGTTTTGCCTGATTTACAGAATTTGCATTCGCGGCATTCAGCGGTGTAGAGCGGGATCACATGATCGCCAACTTCAAGGCTCGTCACACCTTCACCGATTTGCACCACCACGCCCGCGCCTTCATGCCCGAGAACAGCAGGGAAGATGCCTTCTGGATCGTCACCAGATAGCGTGAAGGCATCCGTGTGACAAACGCCCGTATGGCTGATCTTGACCAGCACTTCGCCGCGCTGCGGCGGCGCGACATCAATTTCAACGATCTGCAAAGGCTTGCCAGCTTCAAAGGCGACTGCGGCGCGTGATTTCATTCGTGAGTCTCGTTCATTGAAAAGGGAAATAGATGAGACTAGCTTAAATCAATGAGCTTGCTACTGTCTGTCTACACCCGCTCCAAAATCAGCGCAATGCCCTGCCCCACGCCGATGCACATCGTGCACAGCGCATACCGGCCTTTGATGCGGTGGAGTTGATTCACCGCCGTGGTGGCCAGTCTCGCTCCTGATGCGCCCAGCGGATGGCCGAGCGCAATGGCGCCACCGTTGGGGTTGACTCTGGCGTCGTCATCCTTCAAGCCCAAGTCGCGCAACACGGCTAAGCCCTGCGCAGCGAAGGCTTCGTTGAGCTCGATGACATCCATTTGCTCTAGCGAGAGGCCTGTGAGCGCTAAGACTTTTCGCGTGGCCGGCGCTGGGCCGATGCCCATGATGCGTGGGGGCACGCCGGCTGTGGCCATGCCCACGACTCTTGCTTTGGGGGTGAGGCCATATTTCGCTGCTGTCTTCTCATCCGCCAACAGCAAAGCGCATGCGCCATCGTTGACGCCGCTGGCATTGCCTGCGGTCACTGTGCCATCGGGTTTGACGACGCCTTTGAGCTTGGCGAGTGCTTCAAGGGATGTTTCGCGCGGATGCTCGTCTTGGCTGACGATGACCGCGTCACCCTTCTTCTGAAGGATGCTCACTGCTGTAATTTCGGTATCGAAGTAACCTGATTTCTGCGCCGCCACCGCTTTCATCTGAGAAGCCAAGGCCATGCGATCCTGCGCCTCGCGTTCAATCTTGAATTCAGTGGCCACGTTCTCCGCCGTCTCAGGCATCGAATCCACGCCGTATTTTTCGCGCATGATCTTGTTGACAAAGCGCCAGCCAATCGTCGTGTCATAGATCTGTGCATCGCGGCTAAATGCACTCGTGGCCTTAGGCATCACAAACGGCGCGCGGCTCATGCTCTCCACGCCGCCCGCTATCATTAACGTAGCTTCTCCCGCAACAATGGCGCGGGCTGCCGTGCCCAAAGCATCCAATCCTGAGCCACACAGCCTGTTCACCGTGCTGCCTGGAACTTGATGCGGCAAGCCCGCCAAGAGCGAAGCCATATGCGCCACATTGCGGTTGTCTTCGCCTGCTTGATTCACGCAACCGTAGATCACATCCGTCACAGCGTCCCAATCGACATGCGCATTCCTCGCCATTAGCGCTTTAAGCGGAATCGCGCCGAGATCATCGGTGCGCACACTGGATAACGCACCGCCATAGCGGCCAAAAGGAGTACGGATGGCATCGACAATATAGGCGTGATTCATGTTTGGATTTCAGTAAGTTTCTAGGTGCAAGCGGCCTTGCTGCTTCATATTTTCACCGATGGCACGCCAGTTCAGGCTCGCACCAGTCGCGATATCACTCAGCGCCAACATCACGCCGTCTTCCATCGCCTTCAGGCCACAAACATAGAAGTAAGCATGCGGATCGTTCAGCAGCACAGCCAGAGATGAGGCTTGCTCGCGCATCGCATCTTGTACATATCTTTTTGGCTGATTCGGTGTGCGCGAGAAAGCGAAATGCGTTTCAATGAAATCTACTGGCAGCTTTTGCAAGGGGCCGAAATAAGGGAGCTCTTCTTGAGAGCGCGCGCCGAAAAAGAGGAGCAGCTTGCCGCCTTCATATTTCCCGCCAGCTTGCTGCCGCCTACGCCATTCCGTCATCGCGCGCATCGGTGCAGAACCTGTGCCGGTGCAGATCATCACGATATGGCTCTTAGGGTGATTGGGCATAAGAAAGCTATTGCCAAAAGGGCCAATGACTTCGATCTTGTCGCCCACCTTCGCATCACACAGCAAATTACTTGCCACGCCACGCACTCTCTTGCCAGAATGATCTTCTAAAACTCGCTTCACAGTGAGCGAGGCATTGTTGTAGCCCGGCCGCTCGCCATTTCGTGCGCTGGCTATCGAGTACTGCCGCGCATGATGCGGGCGGCCAGCGGAATCCAAGCCGGGCGCGATGATGCCGATGCTTTGGCCTTCGAGCACGGGGAAAGGCATGCTGCCGAAATCGAGCACGATGTGATGCGTGTCGTAATCCTCGCCTGCGGTCTCGCTTGCTTGTGTAACACGTGCGTTGCCAGTCACTGTCGCGGTGATGCTTTTCTGATGCGCTTTCGGGCCGTAGAGATTTGTGTAAGCATGCGCGGCTGACCACGGAGGTAGGGTTGCGCCGTAATTTGGGATGGCATCGCCGCTACTTCTTACTACTGAATTGATAGCGCTCTGCGCAGTTTCTATGCCGGCTATAGGCACTTTTTCTTCTGAAATTGCATAGGAAATGCCGTTTTCGGCCAATTGCGCGTCAGGCAACTCGCTCGGCAAATCATCCCACGTCAACTGCTCCGCCACCGAATACGCTTTAACTTTTGGCATGCTGCGCCAGTTATCAATCGAGCCTGTGGGGCAAGGCGAGACGCAGGCCATGCAGAGATTGCAAATCGAAGCATCCACCACATAGTTGCGATCATCATGCGTGATCGCGCCCACCGGGCACGTGGCCTCGCAGGTGTTGCAACGAATACAAATCTCTGGGTCAATCAGATGTTGCTTGATGAGGG
Source organism: Variovorax sp. (assembly GCA_043755865.1). GTDB lineage: Bacteria > Pseudomonadota > Gammaproteobacteria > Burkholderiales > Burkholderiaceae_C > JANMDU01. The sequence continues at coordinate 17,696 of JAYUSD010000168.1, forward strand.
TGGTTTCGTTAACGCCCATATTTCTGGCCTTCCAATTCAAATACAAAATTTCCGAGCGCGAAAGACGCGAAAGTTACGCGAAACAAATAACCAAAGAAGACAAAACGACAATTGTTTTGATCTCATTTCTGCCTTTGGTTTTTTTCTTTTTCGCGTCTTTCGCGTAACTTTAGCGTCTTTCGCGACCGGAAATCCGTATTCTGTATTCAGTAGTTATCAAGCAAATCGAACGTAATCAAATTCAACAGCCTGCTTGTTGATCCCCATCGCAGGTGGCGCAATCCAATTAGCAAACTTACCCGGCTCGACCACACGTCCCATCAAGCTCGCCACAAACGCGCGGTCTTCCGCTGTTGGCAACCATTCGTTCTTCTTCACATCCCACTCTGCCTGCGAGACGACGCGGCCATCTGGGGAAACCTTTGCACCTGAG
>JAYUSD010000169.1:0-7292 GCA_043755865.1 Variovorax sp.
GTCGATTCGCGCCTGCGCAGCGCGGAATTTGCCAAATCTGAAGGTGTACGTTATCTCGGCACATCCATCGCATCTCTTTCTAATCTGCAAAGCGCATTGATTGTGGGAAGCAATCTGCGCAAGGACCATCCGCTGTTGGCCCTGCGGATTCGCTACTCTGCCCGCAAGGGATGCATGGTAAGCGCTATCAATTCGGTAGCATATGATTGGGCGATGCTTGTGGCTAACAGCATCGCTGTGCCAGCGGCTCAGTGGGCGCAGGCTCTCGCTGATGTCGCAACCGCAGTGGCAGCGGAGCAGGGCACGCAAGCGCCTGTGGCTGGCAAAGCAACTGATGCAGCCAAGAAAATCGCCCAATCTTTGCTCAAAGGTGAGCGCAAAGCCATTCTGCTCGGCAATGCTGCCGCGCATCATGCCAATGCATCCAGCCTGTTGGCCTTAGCAAACTGGATTGGCGGGCAAACGGGTGCAAGCGTGGGCTATCTGACAGAAGCCGCAAACACTGTGGGAGCACAGCTTGTGGGTGCTCAGCCTCGCATGGGTGGTAAGAATGCCGCGCAGATGACGAGTGGGCAAAGCGGCATCAAAGCGTTGATCTTGCTCAGCACCGAGCCTGAGCACGATACCGCAGCCAAAGCGGCAGTGCGGGCGGATATGGTCGTTACGCTCAGCCCATTCAAAACCAATCTTGCTTTCAGTGACGTGTTGCTGCCCATCGCACCTTTTACCGAAACGGCTGGTACATTCATCAACGCCGAAGGCCGCATTCAGAGCTTCCATGGTGTGGTTAAGCCGCTGGGTGAGACGCGCCCGGCTTGGAAAGTGTTGCGCGTTCTGGGCAATATGCTCTCGCTCCCCGGCTTTGATTTTGAAACAGCGCAAGATGTGGCATCGGCTGCGCTACAGGGTGACAAAGAATTTCTCAGTGCTGCCAAGCTCAGCAATGCCACAAGTGCTGCGATTGATGTGAGCAAAGCTGCGGATGAGCCCGTTACAGCGTCGATTTATCAGTTAGATGGCCTCACACGCCGCGCCCCGGCGTTGCAAGCAACAGCGGATGCGCAAGCTGGCGACCAAGTGGGTCGATGCGAACAGGTGGCCTTGAGCGGCGACACGAAGGCCTCCTCGGCGGCCAGCGAAGTACGCGAAGCAGCCGGCGTGGGGGCGTTATCATGATTGATGCTTTTCACGCTTGGGCCAATGGACTGATTGTTGCCAATTGGTGGCAAGGTGTTGCTTGGCCAGTGCTTTGGACTTTGATGAAAATCATCGCCGTGACGCTGCCCGTGATGGGCGCGGTGGCTTATCTCACGCTGTGGGAGCGCAAATTCATCGGTTGGATGCAGATCCGCCTAGGCCCCAATCGCGTTGGCCCGTTCGGTTTGCTGCAACCGATTGCGGACGCCCTCAAGCTGCTGACCAAAGAAATTATTGTGCCCACTGCTGCGAGCAAGGGCTTGTTTTTTATTGGCCCGATCATGACGATCATGCCCGCTCTTGCGGCTTGGGCGGTGATTCCGTTTGGCCCTGATATGGCACTGGCGAATATCAATGCAGGCTTGCTTTTCCTCATGGCGATCACGTCGATGGAAGTGTATGGCGTGATCATCGCAGGCTGGGCATCTAATTCGAAATATGCTTTCCTGGGCGCATTGCGTGCATCGGCGCAAATGGTGAGCTATGAAATTGCGATGGGCTTTTGCCTCGTGGTGGTGCTCATGGTGGCCGGCACGCTGAATATGACTGGCATTGTCTTAAGCCAAGGCCAAGGCTATTTTGCCGATCAGGGCTTCGGATTTTTATCTTGGAATTGGCTGCCGCTGCTGCCGATTTTCGTGGTCTACATCATCTCCGGCATTGCTGAGACCAACCGCCATCCGTTTGACGTGGTCGAAGGCGAATCGGAAATTGTGGCTGGGCACATGGTCGAATATTCGGGCATGTCGTTTGCGATGTTCTTCTTGGCCGAATACGCCAACATGTGGTTGGTGTCGATTTTGGCTGTAATCATGTTTTTGGGTGGCTGGTTGTCGCCGATTGACAGCGCATTTTTCAACTGGATCCCTGGCTGGATTTGGCTCGGTGTCAAGACGTTTTGCGTGGTGAGCATCTTCATTTGGGTGCGAGCTACATTTCCGCGCTTCCGCTATGACCAGATCATGCGTTTGGGCTGGAAGATTTTTATCCCGATCACGTTGTTGTGGTTGGTGGTGGTTGGTCTGTGGATGCAGACCTCTTGGAATATTTGGAAATAAGGCCGGGAATCATGTCATCAACCGCTCTCGCATCCCCGCGCTTCTCGCTCAAAGATTTTCTCGGTAGCTTCTTGCTGATCGAGTTGTTTAAAGGCTTCGCCCTCACTGGCAAGCATGCTTTCCGCCGTAAGATCACCGTGATTTTTCCTGAAGAGAAAACGCCACAATCACCACGTTTTCGCGGCTTGCATGCGCTGCGCCGCTACGAAAATGGCGAAGAGCGCTGTATTGCTTGCAAGCTATGCGAGGCTGTTTGCCCTGCCATGGCAATCACAATTGAATCCGAAGTGCGCGATGACGGCAGCCGCCGCACCACGCGCTATGACATTGATCTCACAAAGTGCATTTTCTGCGGCTTCTGCGAAGAAAGCTGTCCAGTTGATTCCATCGTCGAGACGCATATCCTGGAATACCACGGCGAAAAGCGCGGTGATTTGTATTTCACAAAAGACATGCTTTTGGCTGTAGGCGACCGCTATGAAAAAGAAATCGCTGCCAACAGGGCGGCGGATGCCAAATACCGCTGATTGCTCTCAGGCGAAATAACAAAAAAGCGAATTGATGATGGATATCAAAACTGGCCTCTTTTACGTATTCTCAGCGGTGCTGCTGTTTGCAGCCTTCCGCGTTATCACGGCTCGCAACCCCGTGCATGCGGTGCTGTTCCTCGTGTTGGCATTCTTTCAAGCCGCTGCGATTTGGATACTGCTCAAAGCTGAATTTTTGGCCATTACGCTGGTGCTCGTCTATGTGGGCGCGGTGATGGTGCTCTTTCTCTTTGTGATCATGATGCTCGATATAAATATTGACAGCATTCGCAAAGGTTTTTGGAGGCATTTCCCCCTTGCAGCAGGTATCGGTACTTTGATTGCTTTGGAGATGGGCTTTGTGCTCATGGGTGGTTTCCGTTTGACTGAAGGGCCGCAAACCCCTGAAGTGCTCGCCGCACAAGCTAACAATACCAAGGCGCTGGGCGTGTTGCTCTACACCCAATACATCTACCCGATGGAGGTGGCCGCTGTGCTGCTTCTTGTGGGCATCGTGGCCGCGATTGCGCTCACGCTGCGTGAGCGCAAAGACAGCAAACATGTGGATGCGGGCGATCAAGTGCGCGTGAAGGCGCGGGATCGGATGGAGATCATCAAGATGGATGCTACTAAAATAGTAGCGACTCGCGCAGATTCTACGCCGGCGAGTGGCACTAATGATGTAAAAAATGAAGGAGCGAAGACATGACGCTCACACTGGGTCATTTTTTGACGCTTGGCGCGCTGCTTTTTGCGCTCTCAGTCATAGGCATCTTCTTAAACCGCAAAAACCTCATCGTTTTGCTCATGGCCATCGAGTTGATGCTGTTGGCCGTGAACATGAATTTTGTTGCTTTCTCGTATTACCTCGGTGATTTGCACGGCCAAGTTTTCGTCTTTTTCATTCTCACCGTAGCTGCTGCAGAGAGCGCGATTGGCTTAGCCATTCTCGTACTCTTGTTCCGCAACAACGCCAGCATCGCAGTCGATGAACTCAACACGCTCAAGGGTTAAATAAGATGAGCGCAACACTTTCCGCAAACACATTGCTCGCTGTACCGCTAGCGCCACTGGTGGGCTCGCTGCTCGCTGGCATCTTAGGCACGCAGCTCGGCGGCAATTGGATCGGCCGCCGCCTCTCGCATTTCTTCACGATTCTCGGCGTGTTCATCGCTTTCATCATCTCAGCAAGCACGTTGCTCAAAGTGATCGACGGGGCGCGTTTCAACGAGACTATCTACACATGGATGGTGATTGGCCAGTTGAAGATGGAAATCGGCTTCATGATCGATGGCCTCACGGCCATGATGATGTGCGTCGTCACCTTCGTCTCGCTCATGGTGCATATCTACACCATCGGTTACATGGAAGAAGACGAGGGCTACAACCGTTTCTTTGCCTACATCTCGCTGTTTACCTTCTCCATGCTCATGCTCGTGATGAGCAACAACCTACTTCAGCTGTTCTTTGGCTGGGAGGCGGTGGGTTTGGTTTCTTACTTGCTGATCGGCTTTTGGTACAACAAGCCCACCGCCATTTTCGCCAACATGAAAGCCTTTTTGGTCAACCGCGTGGGTGATTTCGGTTTTATCATGGGCATTGGTTTGATTGCGGCTTATTCGGGCAGTTTTAACTACATCGAAGTGTTTGCCAAAGCCAGTGAGCTCGTACCTTTGAGTCTGCCTGGCACAGACTGGATGCTCGTGACTGTGATCTGCATTTGCCTCTTCATCGGCGCGATGGGTAAATCAGCCCAATTCCCGCTGCATGTGTGGCTCCCCGATTCGATGGAAGGCCCGACGCCGATCTCTGCGCTCATTCATGCGGCCACGATGGTCACAGCGGGCATCTTCATGGTGGCTCGCATGTCGCCGCTGTTTGAATTGTCAGATACGGCGCTCAATCTGATTTTGATTGTTGGCTCCATCACCGCGCTCTTCATGGGCTTCATGGGCATCATTCAAAACGACATCAAGCGCGTTGTGGCGTATTCCACGCTCTCGCAGCTGGGCTACATGACGGTTGCGCTCGGTGCTTCAGCCTATGCGGGCGCAGTGTTTCATTTGATGACGCATGCTTTCTTCAAAGCGTTGCTGTTTTTAGCGGCAGGCTCGGTCATCATGGGATGCCATCACAACCAAGACATACGCTACATGGGCGGCCTGCGCAAATACATGCCGATCACATGGATCACTTCTTTGCTCGGCTCGCTCGCTTTGATTGGTACACCATTGTTTTCTGGCTTCTATTCCAAAGAAAACATCATTGAAGCTGTGCACTACAGCAACTTGCCTGCTTCTCAGCTCGCCTTTTGGGCAGTGATGATCGGTGTATTTGTTACCTCGTTTTATTCTTTCCGCATGTATTTTTTGGTGTTCCACGGGAAAGAGCGGTTTGATCAAAATCCTGAGGCGCACGGGCATGGGCATGACGACCACCACGCAAGCCAGCACGGACATGATGACAAGCCGCACGAGAGCCCATGGGTCGTAACTGTGCCCTTGCTGTTGCTGGCGATTCCGTCCGTGGTGATCGGCTTCATGACCGTGCAGCCGATGCTGTTTGGCGAGTTCTTTAAGGATTCCATCTTTGTGGAAGCCACGAAGCACCCTGCGATGACCAAGATTGCCGAAATCTTCCACGGGCCTTTGCAGATGGCCGGCCATGCGTTGGTCACGCTGCCTTTCTGGCTCGCCGTGTCTGGCGTGGCACTCTCGTACTACATGTACATGGTCAATCCTGCGCTGCCCACTGCGATCAAAGCGCGTGTGATGCCGATCTACACCTTGCTCGAAAACAAATACTATATGGATTGGTTTAATGAGAATGTGCTGGCGCGCGGCGCGCGTGGCTTGGGGACCATTTTTTGGAAGGGTGGCGATCAAACCATCATTGAAGGCGGCCTTGTCAATGGATCTTGGAAGCTTGTCGGCTGGGTATCTGGCCAAGTGCGGCGTTTGCAAACGGGCTACATCTACCACTATGCGCTGGTGATGCTTCTGGGCGTATTTGCCATGCTGAGCTACTTTGTTTGGTTCAATAAATAAAAAGAACAAGGAATCAAGACCATGGCCAATTCGTTGGGACTCCTCAGTGCCGCCATCTGGACGCCGATAGCATTCGGCGTGCTACTTTTGGCCTTAGGCCGCGATGATCAAGCGCGCACGGTACGTTGGATTGCGCTGATTGGTGCAGTAGTGAGCTTCGGCATCACGCTGGCTGTGTATGCCGGCTTCAAGCTCGGCACATCGACGATGCAGTTTGTCGAGCACATGCCTTGGATCACGCGCTTTAATGTGCATTACCACTTAGGGGTAGATGGTATTTCGTTGTGGTTTGTGCCGCTCACGGCTTTCATTACCATCATCGTAGTGATCGCGGGCTGGGAGGCGATTGAAGAGCGCGTCAATCAATACATGGGCGCATTCCTGATTTTGTCAGGCCTCATGATCGGCGTGTTTAGCGCGCTCGATGGTATTCTGTTTTACGTGTTCTTTGAAGCTACTTTGATCCCGATGTATATCTTGATCGGCATCTGGGGCGGGCCCAACAAGATTTACGCGGCCTTCAAATTCTTCCTCTACACGTTGCTGGGTTCGCTGCTCATGCTGATCGCGTTGATTTATTTGTACACCAAATCAGGCGGCAGCTTTGACATTCTCACTTGGCACAAATTGCCTCTGAGCGCCAAAGAGCAGACGCTTTTGTTCTTTGCCTTCTTCGCGGCCTTCGCCGTGAAAGTGCCGATGTTTCCCGTACATACGTGGTTGCCCGACGTACACGTCGAAGCGCCTACTGGCGGCTCGGCTGTGTTGGCCGCCATCATGCTGAAACTAGGTGCTTATGGTTTCCTGCGCTTATCCATGCCGATCTTGCCCGATGCATCGCAAGAATGGGCTTGGCTGATCATCACTTTGTCTTTGGTTGCAGTGATCTATGTGGGCCTCGTGGCGATGGTGCAGGAAGACATGAAAAAACTGGTGGCTTATTCATCGGTGGCGCACATGGGCTTCGTGACGCTAGGCTTTTTTATCTTCAATCCGCTGGGCATCGCAGGCGGCATTGTGCAGATGATTGCGCATGGCTTTGTGTCTGCAGCCATGTTTCTTTGCATCGGAGTGCTGTATGACCGCGTGCATTCGCGAGAGATCGCAAGCTATGGCGGCGTGGTGAACACCATGCCCAAGTTCGCCGCTTTCGCCTTGCTTTTTGCCATGGCCAATTGTGGTTTGCCAGGCACAGCAGGCTTTGTAGGCGAGTGGATGGTGATTATTGGCGCGATTCAATACAACTTTTGGATTGGCCTGGCCGCAGCATCCGCGCTGATTTTCGGCGCGGCATATACGCTGTGGATGTTCAAGCGCGTCTATCTCGGGCCAGTAGCCAATGATGATGTCAAGGGCCTAACAGACATTAACGCAAGAGAATTTTTGATGCTGGCCTTGCTTGCAGCTGCCGTGCTCTGGATGGGCGTGTATCCCAAGCCTTTTACCGATGTGATGGATGCTTC
>JAYUSD010000170.1:0-18017 GCA_043755865.1 Variovorax sp.
TGTTGGCCACCTTGGCACTGAGTGCTTGCGCCGCCGGCAGCAGCTCGCAGCAGCAAGCTTGGGATGGCAATGCAAGCAACCGCAGCCTAGTGCTGGCTACGGCTGTGGGCATGCCCCAAGCCGATACGCATTTGGTACGCGATTTCGGCTGGCGTGATGCGAGCCGCAATCGCGCTGTGCTGGCTCGCCTGTATTTGCCAGCCAATCAAAATACTGCGGCGCCGCTCGTGCTTTTTTCACACGGTATGGGCGGCTCACGCGAGGGCTACAGCTACATCGGCAAATATCTTGCTGCCAACGGTATCGCAGCGCTGCACGTACAGCATGCAGGCAGCGATCGCAGTTTGTGGCTGGGCAATCCGATGCAGATGGCAACTCGCTTGCAAGAAGCGGCCAAAGAAAGTGAGGCTGTCGATCGCACCAAAGATGTGCGCTTTGCGCTAGACCAGACGTTTTCGGACTCCGCACTTGCGCAAGCGCTGGATGCCAAACGCATTGCTGTAGCTGGCCACTCTTACGGCGCAAACACCGCCATGCTTTTGGCCGGCGCTCAGGTGCAGCGCGGTGGCAAAGGCTTAGATTTGTCTGATCCGCGCATTTCTGCGGCGTTGATTATCAGTGCGCCGCCGTTTTACGGCGAAGGTGATCCGGCTGAGATTGTCGGGCGGATTCGCGTGCCCAGCCTGCATATCACTGCGACCGGCGATGAGATCAAAATTCCCGGCTACTATTCCTCTGCAAAAGACCGTGTGGCCGTGTACGAGGCTACCAGCAGCGCGCCCGGAAAAATACTGGCGGTATTCAAAGAAGGCAGCCACAGCATGTTCACTGACCGCTTGGGCACGGGCGGCGAGCTGCTCAATCCGCAGATCAAGATCGCTACGCGGGAGCTTATGCTGGCTTTCTTGCAAAAACAGCTGATCGGCGATGCGCAAGCGCTTGAGCGCTGGCCAGCCCAGCATGCGCCGTTGATAGCGCGCTTTGAGCAGAAATTTTAGGTAAATAGAGCATATTGCCGGCATAGAATATGCGCGGTGTGCTATAAAAATAATAGCTAAACTTACGCATGAACTGACAGGCCTACACCAGCAAGTGGTAATCAGGGCTGGCGGTTCGACAAGCTCAAGCAGAGTAAAATGATGGTTATCTTTTTTTACAAATCGAGACACGAGGCACTATGCAGTTTTTTGACAACACCGCGGTACAAGCTTTGATTGAGTGGATGGCGCATGGCATGACGGGCGCCAGTTGGTGGCAAATCGTGCTCTACACGCTCTTGACCACGCACGTTACCATTTGCGCCGTGACGATTTATCTGCATCGCGCCATGTCTCACCGCGCTCTGGATTTGCATCCCATCGTCTCGCACTTCTTCCGTGGCTGGCTCTGGGTTGGCACCGGCATGAAGACAGCCGATTTTGTGGGCGTGCACCGCAAGCACCACGCCAAATGCGAAACCGAAGAAGACCCACACAGCCCACAAACCCGTGGTTTGAAAGCGCTCTTGCTTACCGGTACCGAGCTGTATCAAGCGGAGGCGGCTAATCCTGAGACGCATGAAAAATACACCCATGGCTGCCCGAAAGATTGGGTGGAAAACAACGTGTATTCTCGCTACACATGGCAGGGCGTAGGCTTGATGATGGTGCTCAATTTGGCTTTGTTTGGCGCACTGGGTCTCACAGTCTGGGCGATTCAAATGCTTTGGATTCCGGTGCTCGCCACGGGCGTGATCAACGGCATTGGTCATTACTGGGGTTACCGCAATTTTGAATCACAAGATGCGGCGACCAATGTGAGCCCGTGGGGCATTTTGATTGGCGGCGAAGAGCTGCACAACAACCACCACACGTATGCCACCAGCGCAAAGTTCTCGGTCAAGCCCTACGAGTTTGATATTGGCTGGATGTACATCAGCGCCTTGCAAAGCATGGGCTTGGCCAAGGTCAGAAAAGTGCCGCCTAAGCTGGCTTTGGGCGACGTGCGCCCTGTGGCTGACGAGAAAACGCTTGAAGCTTTGATTGCTCACCGGTATGAGCTCATGGCAGCTTATGCCCGCGACATTCGCACGGCCTGCAAAGCCGAGATTGCTGCTTTGAAAGAGGAGCGCAAGGCTGACGTGCCTCTGCTGCAAACGGCCAAGCGATGGCTGCACCGCGATGATGAGAAAGTACCAGCTGCTGCGGTGGCCGATCTACAGCTCGCACGTGCGCAATATCCGGTCCTTGGGAAAATGGCCGAAATGCGCGATGAGCTGCGTCAGATGTGGAGCAACACGCATCTGTCTCGCGAGCAGTTGGCTTCCAATCTCGCCGCTTGGTGCAAGCGTGCTGAAGAAAGCGGTATCGCAGCGCTGCATGAGATGTCTATGCGTATGCGCGCTGCTCGGATCTGATTCGCATCCTCCCATCAAAAAGAGGCTCTACGGAGCCTCTTTTTTTATCAAAATATTATCAAATGTTGCGTATAGCCGGCATGAATATTACATAGTATGCTATCAATGTAATAGCATATGCGGGATGGTCAAGCTATCACACCAGCTTCTCGCGCTGCATTTGGTCTTGCGCTGTCTCACGTTCGCGCATCACAAATGCATGCGTGCCATCCACCAAAATTTCTGCCGCACGGCCACGTGTGTTGTAGTTGCTGGCCATGCTCATGCAGTAAGCACCGGCTGACAAGACCGCCAGCAAATCGCCGCTCTTGATAATCAATTCGCGGTCATGGCCGAGCCAGTCGCCGCTTTCGCACACGGGGCCGACAACTTCGTAGGTCAGCGCTTGGCCAGGCTTGGGCTCTACTGGCACGATGCCGTGAAATGCTTGATACATCGCCGGGCGCGGTAAATCGTTCATCGCGGCGTCTACGATGCAAAAATTCTTCTGCTCGCTTGGCTTCAAATACAGTACTTCTGTGATGCACACTCCTGCGTTGCCTACCAGCGAGCGGCCTGGCTCAATCATCAGATGCCGTTGACCAAAGCCGCGTGCATCGAGTTTGGCAAGCAGCTGCTGCCATAGATCGTCTGCCTTGGGGGGCTCTTTGCCTTCGTAATTAATTCCTAGACCGCCGCCAAAATCGATGTGCTCAATTGGAATGCCCACAGCTTCAATCGCAGTGACCAAATCCAAGATGCGATCCATCGCGTCCAAATACGGCGCAATGGTGGTGATTTGCGAGCCGATATGGCAATCAATGCCCACAATGTTCAAGCCGGGCAGGGAGGCCGCATGCTGGTACACCAACACAGTGCGCTCATGCGAAATGCCAAACTTGTTGCCTTTGAGGCCGGTAGAAATGTACGGATGTGTTTTGGGATCGACATTCGGGTTCACGCGAATGCTCACGGGCGCGACTTTGCCCATGCTGGCCGCCACTTCACAGAGCACATCCAGCTCTTCTTCGCTTTCCACGTTAAAACACTGAATGCCTACATCGAGCGCGCGGCGCATCTCGGCGCGCGTCTTGCCCACGCCAGAGAAAATAATTTTTGATGGCGAGCCGCCCGCAGCGAGCACGCGCTCCAGCTCACCGCCAGAGACGATGTCAAAACCGCATCCAGCTTGGGCAAACAGCTGCAAAATTGACAGCGAAGAGTTCGCCTTCATCGCATAGCAAATTTGCGCGTTACGCCCTGCAAAGCCTTTTTGGTAAGCCGCGAGCGCAGAAAGCATGGAGGCCTTGGAATACACAAACAAAGGCGTGCTGTGCTCGCGCGCCACATCGGCTGCGCGAATGCCTTCGATGCAGAGTTGGCCATCTTGATACGCCACAAAAGGGTGGCCAGGCAGGGCAGAGGTGTTCATTTCGAGCAACGATTAGCGCTTAGGCGCGGAGGCTGGGGAGGCTGGGGAGGCGGCTGGTGAGCCAGCTGCCGACGATGCGGGTGAAAGTGGCGTGAGCACTTGCGGCAGTGTGGCGCGGTTTTGCGCCGCAGGCTCTTTAGGCAGCATAAGCGCGCCCTTTTGCCCACAAGCAGACACAGCCAGCAAGGCTATAAAACACGAGCCTACAATCAGTTTGGAATTCAACATCACTCAATTTTACTTGCCATGACCGACACTGAATACTTGCAACACGCGGAAAGTCTGCTCAGCGCAGTGGAGGCCAATTGCGACCGCATCAATGATGCATCTGATGCCGATATCGACAACCAGCGCGTAGGCGGCATGATCACCCTGTCGTTTGCCAACCGCAGCCAGATCATCATCAATTTGCAAAAGCCGCTGCACGAGGTGTGGCTCGCAACCAAGGCCGGTGGCTTTCATTACAAATTCGACGACTTTTGGCGCAGTACCCGCGAAGAAACGGAGTTTTTTGCCGATTTGAGCCAGCATGCCAGCGCGCAGTCTGGCGCGCCGCTTCGGTTCACGCCTTAAATTTAATTTCTAAATAAATCGAGAATAGACTTTCGCTCTTCTGCTGGCGCTTGCGCGGGAGCTGGCGCTTGCTGAGGTAGGGGCACATTGGGGTCAAGGATCGGGTCAGACAGCCCTAAGCTGTTGATACCATTGCCCCGCGCAAATTCGTCATAAAACCATTCCCCGCCTAAGTTGAGCAAGCCTTCCGGTGCGACCGGCTCGATGACGGGTATGCCTTTGAGAGCGGTTTCCATGTAGCTGATCCACACTGGCAGCGATAAGCCGCCACCGGTCTCTCGATCGCCAAGTTTGCGCGGTGTGTCGTAGCCAATCCAGCTGACCGCTACGGTGGTGGGGTGGTAGCCAGCAAACCATGCGTCAATCGAATCGTTGGTTGTGCCCGTTTTGCCGTAAATGTCAGGGCGCTTCAAAGTCGCTTGCGCTTTGGCAGCCGTGCCAGAGCGCGTGATCTCTTGCATTAAATTCGTCATGACAAAGGCGTTTCGCGCATCAATACCGCGCATGCTTTCATCCAGCACCTGCGGCTTATGATCAAGCAGCGTACGCCCCTTTTGATCAATAATCTTGCTGATCACAAACGGGTTCACGCGGTAGCCGCCGTTGGCAAACACGGCATAGCCAGTAGCCATTTGCATCGGCGTGACCGAGCCTGCACCCAAAGCCATGGTGAGGTAGGGCGGATGTTTCTCTGCATCAAAGCCAAAGTTTGTGATCCAGTCTTGTGCATTTTTTGCGCCCACAGACTGCAAGATCCGAATGGAGATCATATTTTTTGATTTGGCCAAGCCGCGCCGCATCGACATGGGGCCATCAAACGTACCGTCGTAGTTCTTTGGCTCCCATGCTTGGCTGCCGGTGACCCCAGCATCAAAGAACAGTGGCGCATCGTTGATCACCGTCGCGCCACTGAATCCTTTTTCTAATGCTGCGGAGTAGATAAAGGGCTTAAAGCTCGACCCAGGTTGCCGCCAAGCTTGAGTCACGTGATTAAATTTATTTTTGTCGTAATCGAAGCCACCCACCAGCGCCCGCAAAGCACCCGTGCGCGGGTCAAGCGCCACAAATGCGCCTTCTACTTCGGGCAACTGCGTGATCTCCCAAGTGCCCTTAGGCGTTTTAACCACGCGGATAATGGCGCCTCGGCGAACCTTGATGTTTGCGGCCGCGTTAGCAGACAATCCCGACTGCGCGGGTTTGAGGCCATCCCCAGTGATTTCAATTTGCTCGGCATTGCGCCGCATTGCCACAATCTTCTTTGGATTGGCTTCAAGGACGACAGCTGCAAGCACCTCGTCATTGTCCAACTGCTCGGCCAGAGCATCGTCTACAGCTTCCTCCATCTCGTCTTTGGCCTGAGGTAACTCAATGAATCTCTCTGGGCCACGGTAGGGCTGGCGGCGCTCAAAATCCATGATGCCTTTTCGCAGTGCGCGATAAGCGGCTTGCTGTTCGGCGGCTTTGATCGTGGTGTAGACATCTAAGCCACGGGTATAGGTTTCCTCGCCATACTGCGCGAAGATCAATTGGCGCACGGTCTCAGCCACAAATTCGGCATGGATGCGAGAGCTGTCTGGACCACTTTTAATTTTCACTTCTTCCGCTTTAGCCACGATGGCCTCTGCCTCAGTAATAAAACCGTTTTCCTGCATGCGTTCAATGATGTAGAGCTGGCGCCGCTTAGCGCGTGCGTAATTGGCAATCGGGTTGGCCGTTGATGGAAACTTTGGCACGCCAGCGAGCATGGCCGCCTCTGCAATGCTGATACTCTTCAGTGGCTTTCCAAAGTACGTTTCGGCAGCAGCTGAGAAGCCGTGAGCTCGGTTACCGAGAAAAATTTGGTTCATGTAGATTTCAAGAATTTGCTCTTTGCTCAGGGAGCTTTCCAACTTGAAGGTGAGCAGCAATTCGTAAATTTTGCGGGTGTAGGTTTTTTCGTTGGACAAATAGACATTGCGAGCCACCTGCATCGTGATGGTGGAGGCGCCTTGGCTGCGCGAGCGACCCAGATTAGCCAAGCCCGCTCGGAGCACGCCAAGATAATCCACGCCACCGTGCGAGAAAAAGCGCGCATCTTCAATCGCCAGCACAGCCTCTTGCATGTGCTTAGGAATATCTTTTAAACGCGTTAAATTGCGATGTTCTTCGCCAAACTCGCCAAGCAAAGCGCCTTCTGAGGAGTACACGCGTAGCGGCAGTTTGGGGCGGTAATCGGTCAGGTCGCTGACATCGGGAAGATTCGGATACGCTGTGGCCAGAGCGAGCCCGACCATAAAAACGATGCACAGTAGGCCGGCCGCCACTAAGCCAGCCGCCCAAAGCAAAAGCCGAGCAACGGTCTTTTGCCAAACAGGTCGGCTTGGGCGGATCGTTGAGGATAAAGAGGCGTGGTCTTCTTGCATGATGTGTTCAGTTTGTACGCTCATTATAGGAATGGGGATTGGGCGTAGATGAGGTGGGTGTGAAGTGGATTCGAATCCATCTTTTGATGTCGGGATTGTCTGTTTCACCGATGCTTTCAGTCCGTTCATTGTTGATCTACAGCACGTTGACTGTGAATTTAACGCGTTGTTACGAATGCCAAAACGTGGGTTTTTGACAACGCTCCGCTGCGCCAAAAAAAGAAAAAACCCTTGTTTAACAAGGAACTTACTGCTAGTATTGAAATACTTTCTTAAGTTTCATGTGCGAACAAGTTTATGATCTGACCTGTTTGCTTTGATGCCAGAACATTTTTAAATTGGAGTTTCGCTTGGTTTCCCTAGCCAATCTTTTCAGCCGCCAGCCAGCCGCCCTTGTTGGCTTGGATATCAGCAGCTCCAGCGTCAAGTTGGTGGAGCTGGGGCGCAGCAAGACCGGTGAGTGGGTGCTTGAGCGCTGCGCTACCGAACAGCTCGAACGCGGCTGGATCACCGATGGCAACGTCGAAAAATTCGATGAAGTGGCCGAAGCGATCCGCAAAGTCGTCAAAAAAAGCGGCACACGCACCAAACACGTGGCCATGGCGCTCCCCGCATCCGCCGTCATTACCAAGAAAATCGTGCTTCAAGGCGGTTTGTCGGATGCTGAACTTGAAATCCAAGTTGAAACAGAAGCTAACCAATACATCCCCTTCTCGCTTGATGAGGTGAGCTTGGATTTTTGTGTCGTCGGGCCGAGTGCCAGCTCAGTGGGTGATGTCGATGTGTTGATTGCCGCTTCCCGCAAAGAGAAAGTGCAAGATCGCCAAGGCTTGGCAGAAGCTGCTGGTTTGAAGCCCATGGTTTTGGATGTGGAATCTTACGCGTCGCGTCTGGCCACTCGCCGCCTTGTAGAACGATTGCCAGAAGCGGGTCAAGATGCATTGGTCGCATTGTTTGAAGTGGGCGCGATGACCACCAGCATGCAGGTGATGAAAAACGAGGAAGTGGTTTACGACCGTGATCAAGCATTCGGCGGCGCTCAGTTAACACAGCTTATCGTGCGCCAGTATGGTTTTTCGCCAGAAGAGGCAGAAAGCAAAAAGCGAAGCGGCGAATTGCCAGAAGACTACGAATCCTCTGTGCTGAAGCCATTTGTAGAGAACATGGCGCAAGAAATCGCACGCGCATTGCAGTTTTTCTTCACCAGCACACCCCACAACCGTGTGGATTACGTCATGCTGGCCGGTGGCTCTTCGTCTTTGCCGGGCTTAACTGATGCGATCACTGCGCAAACCTCGTTTACCTGCCAAGTGCTCAATCCGTTTGATGGCATGCAGCTGTCGGGCAACATCAAAGAAAACAAAATGCGCCGTGAAGCGCCTTCCTACCTGAGCGCGTGCGGCTTGGCGATGCGGAGATTCTTACAGTGATCTTAATTAACTTACTTCCCCATCGCGAAGAGGCACGCAAGCGCCGCAAAGAAGCGTTCTTTGTTTCTCTGGGCATCGCGGCGCTTATTGGTGGCGTGATTTGTGGCTTGGTCTATGTTGCGTATCAGGCGCGAATCTCCACGCAAAACGATAAAAATACGTTCCTGCAAACCGAAATCAAAAAGCTTGAGAGCGAAATCAAAGAAGTCTCAACGCTGCAAGCTGAAATTGCATCGTTGCGAGCACGCCAGCAAGCGGTGGAATCTTTGCAGGCCGATCGCAACATGCCGGTTTATTTGCTCACCGAACTGGTCAAGCAATTGCCTGATGGTGTGTATGTGCAGTCAATGAAGCAAGATAACGTGACTTTGAATCTGCTCGGTACAGCGCAATCCCAAGAGCGTGTATCAGAGTTGCTTAGGAATTTAGCAAATAACAGCCCATGGTTTACGAAGCCAGAGTTGATTGAAATTGTGGCCGGCTCGGTCACATTGTCTCCGCGCGATCAGCGCCGTGTTGCTAATTTTTCGATCCGTGTGCAAATCCGCAAGCCCACTGACGTTGAAAAACCAGCTGCGGGCGCTTCTGCTGCTGTAGCGCCAAAGAAAGCGTGAGGCTGATATGGCAACCAAACAAAAAAACAATATTGATTTTGCAGCATTGCAAGAGAAATTGACGTCACAGTTTCGCGGTCTTAATCCAAACGATCCATCCACATGGCCTGCACTGCCCCGCTATGCGCTTTGCTTAGCATTGATGCTCGCTGTTGTGGCGGCGCTTTGGTTTTTATGGCTAAAAACATCCGATGAAGAGTTGCAAGCAGCTCAGGCCAAAGAAGTGACGCTGCGTGATGATTACAAGAAAAAACTGGTTCAAGCGGTCAACCTTGACATCTTAAAAAAGCAGCGAGAGCAAGTGCAACAGTACGTGACGCAGCTTGAAAAGCAATTGCCAAGCAAGGCAGAGATCGACGCGCTCTTGTCTGATATCAACCAAGCAGGCTTGGGACGCAGCCTTCAATTTGAGTCGTTTAGGCCAGGGGCCGTTGCGGTCAAGGAATACTACGCCGAGTTACCCATCGCATTGAAAATTACCGGCAAATACCATGATATTGGTGCGTTTGCAGCTGATATTGCTAACTTATCACGCATCGTGACCTTGAATAACATCGCGGTCACACCTTTGAAAGACGGAAACCTGACGCTTGAATCTACGGCCAGAACGTATCGCTACCTTGATCCGGATGAAATCAAAGCTCAGAGTGCAGCAACAAAGCCAGCGGCAGGAGTTAAAAAATGAAGATCATACGAGTGATCCTTATCTGCTTGCTGCCTCTTTCGCTAGCGGCTTGTTTTGGTGACGATCAACAAGACATCAGGCAATGGATGCAAGAGCAACGCAATGCAACCAAGCCAAATGTTCCTCCTGTACCAGAGCCAAAAAAGTTTTCTCCTGCGCCATACAAAAATGATTTGTCAATTGAGCCATTTAGTAACCAAAAACTTGCTCAAGCCCTCAAGCGTGAATCGACGCAAGCAACTGCAAATGCGGCTTTGGTTGCTCCTGAGCTTAATCGCCGTAAAGAGGTGTTAGAGGGCTACCCATTAGACGCAATTGCCATGGTGGGCACGATGCTTCCCAAAGGCGTTGCAGTTGCGTTGGTACGCGTGGACAAGTTGCTGTACCAAGTGCGCGCTGGAAATTATTTAGGTCAAAACTACGGCAAGGTCGTAAAACTGACTGAGACAGAGCTTGTATTGCGAGAAATTGTGCAGGATGCCGCGGGCGAATGGATTGAACGCCAATCCAGCTTGCAGCTTCAAGAGGGTACCAAATGAAAACATTGATCCAAAATTTGCGCCAGAATTCTGGCAAATATCTAACTAGCCTGTTGTTGCTCGGGTTCAGTCATTTCTCGGTTGCACAAAATGCGATTGAAAATTTGGCCGCTGCCGTGCAAGGCGGTGTGGAAGTTGTGCGCATCGACTTTGCCCAACCCTTAAGTGCTGTGCCTGCTGGCTTTTCAATTCAAACCCCCGCCCGAATTGCACTTGATTTCCCTGGCTTTAACAATTCTTCTGGTAAGAACATTGTTGAGATCAATCAAGGCAACCTCCGCTCAGCCAACATTGTGCAAGCAGGCGAGCGCACGCGCGTGGTGCTCAATCTCAAACAATCCGCAGGTTATAAAACGGAAATCCAAGGTAAAAGCCTCTTGATCACGTTGGACAGCAGCGCCAGTGCCTCTGCACCTGCCCCGGTGGCTGCGAGCGCGGCCAGCACACCTGCAAGTTTCGCGCAAGCGCGAGCGCGTGACGTGCAATCGCTCAAAGACATTGATTTCCGCAGAAGCCAAGATGGTGCTGGCAGGATCGTGGTTGATTTGCCGAGCAATCAAGTCGGCGTAGACATCAAGCAACAAGGCGCAACGCTGATTGTGGAGTTCCTTAAAACCAGCTTGCCAGAGGGGCTACGCCGCCGCCTCGATGTGGCCGATTTTGGAACGCCCGTGCAACTCGTGAGCACCACACAAATCGGAGACCGTGTGCGCATGGTCGTTGAGCCCAAAGGCTTGTGGGAGCACAGTGCTTACCAAAGCGACAATCAATTTGTGCTTGAAGTGCGTCAACTTAAAGTTGATCCTACTAAACTCACGCAGGGCCCGGGCTACAGTGGCGAAAAACTCTCACTCAACTTTCAAAATATTGAAGTGCGTTCGTTACTTCAAGTCATCGCTGATTTCACTAACTTCAACGTTGTGACCTCTGATACGGTCAGCGGCGCTGTGACGCTGCGCCTCAAAGACGTACCGTGGGATCAAGCGCTTGACATTATTTTGCAGGCTAAGGGCTTGGGTATGCGCAAAAACGGCAACGTTTTGTGGATTGCGCCGAAAGATGAGCTTGCGGCTAAGGAAAAGCAAGATCTTGAAGCCAAGGCCGCTTTGCTGACACTTGAACCTGTTCGTTCACAAGCCTTTCAACTTAACTACACCAAAGCGGCTGAAATAGCGGCGCAGCTCGGCAGCACAACGGGGTCGGGCACCAATTCATCTCGTCTGCTCTCTGCGCGAGGCAGTGTCATCGCTGAGCCCCGCACAAATCAACTTTTCGTCACAGATATTCCGAGCAAATTAGAAGAAGTGCAATCATTAATCACCAAGCTAGATGTGCCGGTGCGTCAAGTCATGATCGAGGCGCGCATTGTCGAGGCTTCAGATCAATTTGGTAAATCGCTCGGCGTGAAGCTTGGCGCAAACGATTTGCGTGGTGTTCGCGGTGGTGATGCCGGCTACGGTGTGATCGGAAACAACCGCGTTGCCTGGGGTACGAATTACGGCAACGTCATCGGCACCACTGGCACGCAAAATGGCACAGTGGACACGGGCGGCACATTCTTTAATATGCCAGCGGTCGGCCAAAACGGCTTTGGTGCAGCAGCGATCGCGCTTTCCATCTTCAATTCATCCGCCAATCGTTTTTTGAATCTCGAGCTGTCTGCTTTGGAGGGTGATGGCAAAGGCCGCATCGTCTCTAGCCCACGCGTCATTACAGCCGACCAGACCAAAGCATTGATCGAACAAGGCACAGAGCTTCCTTATCAAGTGGCCACAGCCAGCGGAGCAACATCCATTGCTTTCCGCAAGGCCAACCTTAAGCTTGAAGTGACGCCGCAAATCACGCCTGAAGGCAACATTATCTTGGACGTTGACGTTAACAAAGACAGTGTGGGTCAAGCCACAGCAGCTGGCTTTGCGATCAATACCAAACATGTGAAGACGCAGGTGCTGATTGAAAACGGCGGTACGGTCGTGATTGGCGGTATTTTTGAATTGACCGAGACTGAGAGCGAGACACGCGTGCCTTTCCTCTCAGACATTCCATATGCGGGCAACTTGTTCAAGCAGCGCCAAAAAAGCGCCAACAAACAGGAATTGCTGATTTTTATCACGCCCCGCATGATTTCTGATCGTGCAGCGGCGCGATAGTCGCTACACTTCTGATAGCATTACAAAATCGTTTTTTAGGGAATTCGTATGAACTTTTTGAATTGGATCGCAGCGAGCATATTGACTGTCACGCTCATGGCTTGCGGTGGTGGGGGCGGTAGTGCAGGAAGTGTGCCTGGGGGTGTCCCACCATCTACTGGAGGTGCTATAACGACCACATCTGCTATCGTGGGCTCGATAGAATTACTATTAAGTGCAAACAGTATACCTACAACGTCGAATTCAGTTGAAATTTCTGCTGTTGTTAAAAACGTCAACAACGCTGGCATGCCTGGGCAAACCGTAACTTTTTCTGCTGATTCTGGAAATTTAGCAATATTAAGTAACATAACTAATGCGGCTGGTTTGGCTTTAGCGAATATCGCAGCGGGAGCCAATAAGACAAATCGTGATATCCGAATCACTGCTTCCTCAGGAGGTCAGTCATCTAGTATTGTTGTTGCGGTAACTGGCTCAAGAGTGCAGATCACCGGCCCAAGTAGTGTTCAAGCAGGTGCCTCCGCTAGTCCAATTACAGTGAAGCTAGTTGATTCTGGTGGAGCTGCTGTAAGCAGCCAAGCAGTTACTCTGGCATCGCAATTGGGCAATTCAATTTCAAATGCCGGAGCAGGAAACACTGATGGTAATGGCATATTGACGTTTCAATACACAGCAAACATCGCTGGCACCGATACATTGATTGCGACTGGGCTGGGCGCTAACGATAGATTGTCTGTATTCGTCAGCAATGTCGATTTCTCTCCATTTTCTCCGGGTGCTAATACAGCAATACCAGTAAACACATCGCAAGCAATTACATTTCGATATCGCGTAGGTGGTGCAGGCGTTTCAGGTCAAACTGTAAATTTTTCATCTTCTAGAGGCGTGCTTTCTGCGAGCTCAGCGATAACAAATGGCTCTGGTGATGCGACAGTTAATATTTCTTCTACAGGAGCAGGATCTGCTAATGTAGTCGCACAAATCGCTAGCGTCGGTCAAACGAGCTTGCCTTTGCAATTTATTGCTACTACTCCAAGCTCAATTGCTGTGCAAGCCAATCCTGGCGCTGTAGCTCCAAACCCAAGCGGAGGTAGTGCTAACCAAGCTGCCATAGAAGCTATCGTGCGAGACAGTTCTGGAAACGCAGTGGCTGGACGCCAAGTGAATTTCCTGATTCTTCAAGACGTAAGTGGAGGCACGCTGTCGCAGTCATCGGCAAATACTGATTTGAACGGACGAGCTGCAATTCAGTTTATAGCTGGAGCTGTGGCGACGCCTAGTAATGGAGTAATAATTCAGGCCACAGTTGCAAGCACCGCAGTTTTAGGCACGACTGTTCTAACTGTAAGCGGTCAATCCTTGTTTATTTCTATAGGATTTGGCAATGTGATTTCCAACCAAGATCCGCAAACCTACAAGAAGGACTTTAGCGTGTACGTGACGGATGCCAATGGTGCGGCTGTATCGAATAAACAGGTGACACTCAGAGCTATCCCTACTATTTACAGCAAAGGTCAATTAGATTACTTTACTGGTACTGGAGGAGCTCCTTCAGGCTGGTTTAAAGTGTCGAATATCAATTGTCCCAATGAGGATATCAATCTAAATGGAACTGTTAATCCTGGTGAGGACACCAATGGAAACGGCTCTTTAGAGCCAGGCAACGTAGTGGTCGTCGCTCCTGCAAGCGTTTTGACTGATGCCAATGGATTTGCCAGCTTCAGTCTTTTGTATGGTGAGCAATATGTGCCTTGGCTTACGCTCAGATTGGAAGCTCGTACTACAGTGAGTGGCACTGAATCAGTACGTTCATTGATCTACTCGGTACAAGGCTTAGCATCAGACTTTACTGATCAAAACGTTGCCCCAGCCGGAGTAAACAGTCCTTTCGGAATAGTTACTTCTTGTACTAACCCCAATTGATCATCCTCATCGGCCTTCCCGGTTCCGGTAAGTCCACTGTTGGCCGGCAGCTTGCTCGCAAGTTGTCGGCTTCTTTTATGGACTCGGATCAATTGATTGAGCAGCGCTTGGGTTGTTCGATCAGGGAGTATTTCGAGCGAGAGGGCGAAGCGGCTTTTCGGGATGTTGAGGAGGCTGTTCTGGCGGATACGGTGTCGGCCCATGTGCCTCACCATCTTGACTCAAATCGAGCGCGTTTTCCTTCTGACCATAGTACAGCGGATCAAGTGCAGGTGGTGTTGGCCACGGGCGGTGGAGCGGTGATTCGTGAGAACAATCGCAAGCTGCTCCATGCCGCTGGGCGGGTGGTGTATTTGCGCGCTAGCCCGGATGATCTATTCAGACGTCTGCGGCATGATCGCAATCGGCCTTTGTTGCAAGGCGTCGATCCGATGCAGCGGCTGAGAGATTTGTATGCGCAGCGCGATCCTCTGTATCGGGAGACGGCGCATTTTCAGGTGGAGACGGGCCGGCCAAGCGTGGCTACATTGGTCAATATGATAGCGATGCAGCTTGATTTGGCGACTGCTCCACATGCGGCGAATGCACAAAGCGGTTGACCAAATGCGATAAGGGCTGAGCTTTGCTTTGAAGCCCTTCGATAACTCAGGGCGAACGGTTGACATTTCATTAGCCCAAATTCAACGAATAAATTAACGTAGGTGGCGATTGTGCGTCAAGGAATATCGCGATTGGGCTCAGCAGCGCCACCTTCGCGCGGGCCGATCATGCCCATGCGGCTTTTTAGGCTGGGCTGGCCGCCTAGGATAAGGCTATAAACAGTCGCGTTCGCTGCCACTTTTTTGACGTAATCACGCGTCTCGGCAAAGGGCACGTTTTCTGCCCAAGCGGCGCCTTCCATGGTCGGGCCACCGGCTGATCCTCGCCACGCTCTCGGGCGGCTGGGGCCTGCGTTGTACGCGGCGGCGGCCAACGGTGAGGAGCCTTGGAAATCATCGAGCACGAGCTTTAAATAGGCTGTGCCGATAGCGATATTGGTGTCGCGATCATTGAGCTGAGAGATAGTGAAGTTGGCTAAACCGATTTTGTTGGCTGTCCACCTTGCTGTGGCGGGCATGACTTGCATCAGGCCGGACGCACCAACCACAGAGCGAGCGTCCATGATGAAGCGCGATTCTTGGCGGATCAGGCCATACACGTAGGCGGGATCGAGGTTGATCTCGCGGCTGCGCCTGACGACTGCATCGCGAAAAGGCATAGGAAAGCGTTGGTCAGGAGAAAAGGCTTCCTTTGTACGCTCGCTGGTGTTGATGCAGCGATCCCAGACTTCCCGGCTGCATGCGAAATCTGCCGCTGCGAGCAATTCGCGCTCGCTCATGCCGCCGCGTGTGTGAAGGTTGGTCGTGTAATTCCACTCGCGTACGCCGTCTGATCGCAAGCCGATGGCGATGGCATACAGCGCACGATTGAGTCCAGGATTCAATCGTGCTGCTTCCTTTTCGATAGCACTTAACCCAGCAGGTATGCCGGGTAGAGCTGCTTTTCTTCCTAATTCTTCGGTGGCAAGAATTTCATAGAAGCCGCGCACTGAGGCAATGCTTTCCAAGAGATTTTGCGCTTCTTGCAGCTCAGGGCGTAGCACCATCGTTGGCGTTGCGCTTTGTGGTGTGGAGTTGACCATCTCAGGCTTGCCGCGTGCGATTTCGCGCAAGGCGCGGGCTTTCCAATACACCCAAGTGCTGTCTTTTTTTCCTTCGTCGCTCATCGTGTTCACCGCAGCGAGCACCACAGGCCAGCCCTTTGCCGCATTCGTGGCGCGCAGCGCGGTGCGCGCTTTCCAGCCCAGCAAGTCGTCATTCAAATGCTCGTTGCGTGCTTTGGCATAAAACTCTCCGGCTTGCGATGAGAGCTTGAGATTGGCTTGCTTGCCAATCACGCCCCATACCCAACTTTGCTCTTCTGCGCTGAGGCTGACAGACCATTTGCCCTCTAGAGCAGTAGCAGCGCCTTCAGGATCACTGCTGGCCATCTTGATGAGCGCAAGCGTCACGAGCTCTTTGCGCGTGGTGCCAGCGGCGATCAGGCGAGATGCGAGATAGCGCGCTGGGCTCGCGTTGATCTCGCCAATGGCTGCTGCTGATTCAGGCGAGACGACTGTGACTGCATTGGATGCTGCGCGAGGGCGATTGGCTTCAATCGACAAACGAGCTTCTTTCCACACATCCAGCGCCGTAATGAGTTTTGCTTCGAGCAACGAGGCTGCAGCTAGCGTGCAGCCATCATCTGCATCACGCATACCATACCAATTGCGCAGTACTTCTTGCGCTATGGCTTCACTGCTTCCCACACCTCGAAGGCGATCAATATGCAACGCATAACAGCGTACTTCGCGGTCATCGTTCATGCGGTATTTGGCGTATTCAGAGGAAAACGCAGACCAATCGCGTCGTTGCCCCAGCAGCAGCAGCCAATCATTTCGCAGGCGATCCTCCTGATATGTGCCAGCCAAGCTTTGCATTGCCGCTTGCACTTCTGCTGCACTTGCCTCTTGCAGCCGCGCCTTCATCTCCCAATACACGCCCCAAGGCTCGAGCGCATGGCCGCGCACTTGCGGCAGCAATGCCCGCAACCGCGCCTTGTCGCCGCGCTTGGCCGCCTCGCTCATCTCCACCATCGCATCATCCCCGCGCTGCCCCTGAGCCAGTGCAGGCCCGCCGAAGAAAACGCTACACAAACCTGCCAGAATGAATGTCTTGAATACTTGCATGCCCCCATTATGAATGCTGATAAAAAAGCGCAGCGCCAACGGCTGATTGAAGAGCGATTGAATTTGCATGATCGCATGGAGCGTGCGGCTGATCTGCAGCGCGTGCTTCGGGCGTTTTTAGTGAGCCGGCCTGATGAAATCATTGGCGCGTATTGGCCGATCAAAGGAGAATTTGATGCACTGCCTGCACTGTATCGCTGGCAAGAAGATGCGCTGCTAGGCTCGGGGCTTGAGAACGCTGTGCCAGCGGCTGGAGACCCGTTAGAGCCACAAATGTTGAAGCAAAATGAGCCGATAGCCGGCATGAAATCTGCGAAGAGCGCTACCGAATTCATAGCAAATCTTCTAAGCGCTGGTTCTGCAGCGCATGAAGCTTTGCCTGCCGGCCCACTGGCGTCGCGCCGCAAAATCGGTCTGCCGGTGGTGGATAAGTTAAACAAAACTTTGCAATTTCATGCATGGTGGCCTGGCTGCCCGATGGAAAACGATGCCTACGATATTCCAAAGCCCAAGGGCACGGATGTGATCATGCCGACTTTGCTGCTCGTGCCTTGCCTAGGCTACTCAGATGGTGGCTTTCGATTGGGCTATGGCGGCGGTTTTTATGACCGCACTTTGGCCTCTATTCATCCAAAGCCGTTCACTGTGGGCTTGGGTTTTGCGAATGGCTATGTGAGCAATTTTTCTGCTGAGCCACATGACGTGCCGTTGGATGCGATTCTCACGGATCATGGGCAGATGTGGCTTACTTCGTAATTTTTTAAGCTTTTTGTGCAGTTAGCCGGCGTGTTTATTGCGTAGAGCGCTATTGATTTTGTAGTGCTCTGTCTGTTTCTATTTGCTTGAAGCGGCTACGAGGGTTGGGGCTGCTGCGTCTGCCTCATGTACCCTGCGCGGGATTAGCGGCACCTGCCGCAAGATAAGAAACCAAAACGCTGCGCGTTTATTTAACCTGTGCTGCGAAAATCGGCAGCCGCAGCAACCCCAACCCTCGCGGCCTGATCGCTACTCAAAAGATATTCGCTCGCTCATGGTTGCAGCGGCCAACAATATTTGCACTCCACAGTCCAAACGCTCAGCACGCCAACACTTGGCCTGTGGGAGCCGTATTCGGGCGGGCGATTTTCG
>JAYUSD010000171.1:0-17964 GCA_043755865.1 Variovorax sp.
CCGCTCTATAAAAATAGAAACGTTCCGAGTGCTACAAATTCAATAGCACACCACGCAATAAATACGCCGGCTAAGTGCCTAAAAGATATCAAATCCGCACAGGTATCCCGCGCTCCGCCATAAACGCCTTGGCCTGCTGCACGGTGAATTCGCCGTAATGAAAAATACTGGCCGCGAGCACCGCATCTGCGCCACCGATTTGAATGCCATCGGCCAAATGCGCCAGTGTGCCGACGCCGCCAGAGGCAATCACGGGCACAGATACTGCATCGCTCACAGCGCGCGTCAAAGCCAAATCGAAGCCTGATTTTGTGCCATCGCGGTTCATGCTGGTGAGCAAAATCTCGCCCGCGCCGAGCTCCGCCATCTTGGTGGCCCATTGCACCGCATCGAGATGCGTATTTTTGCGGCCACCGTGGCTATACACATCCCAGCCCGCCCCTCGCCTTTGGCCATTGGCATCAAGGCGGTTTTCGTCATCCAAACTGCGCTGCTTCGCATCAATCGCTACAACGATGCACTGCGAGCCATATTTTTGCGCGGCATCGAAAATCACTTGCGGGTTGGCAATGGCTGCGGAATTAAACGATGTTTTATCCGCGCCCGCATTGAGCAAGCGCCGCACATCATCCACCGTGCGCACACCGCCGCCCACGGTGAGCGGGATAAACACTTGGCTGGCTACCGCTTCAATGATCGGCAAAATCAAATCGCGGCCATCGCTGGTGGCGGTGATGTCTAGAAAAGTGAGCTCGTCTGCGCCTTGCTCGTTGTAACGGGCAGCGATTTCCACCGGGTCGCCCGCATCGCGCAACGCCACGAAATTCACGCCTTTGACGACACGGCCTCCGGTCACGTCTAGGCAGGGGATGATGCGTTTGGCAAGCATAATTGACAGATATATATAAATTGACAGATATTGATTTTATGGCAAAATCCGTGCATTAGGAATTTTAAAAGGTGTTGTCATGATATCTGCATCAAGCTCATTGGTGATGGCGGAAAACGGCAGGGTATTGATCCCTGCGGAACTACGCGAAAAGCTAGGCTTCAAGCCCAAATCGCCCATCTTTGTAGAAGTCAAAGACGGCAGCTTGGTGTTGACCTCCGCGCAAGAGCGCATGGCGCAGCGGCGCAAATACTTCGCAGATTTGATGGTGCAGCTTAATGTGAGCCCCGAGCGCAGCTTGAGCGATGAGTTGATTGCAGAGCGACGCGAAGAGGTCAAACGCGAAGCGGCTGAGCGTTAAACGCATGATTTACGTGATGGATGCGTCTGCCATTCTTGCGCAAATGCAAGGCGAGATCGGCGCGGACGTGGTCGATAACTTGGTGCTCGAGCATGAGTGCGTGATCAGCACAGTGAATCTCACAGAAGTGGCCACCAAATTGATGGACAAAGGCTTAGCGCCTGCGCAACTCGCGCGAACTTTGGCCGAGCTCAACGTGCAGCCGATTGATTTCGATCAAGAGCAATCGACGCTGTGTGCCAAGCTGCGCGTCACGACCAAATCGGCGGGCTTGTCGCTTGGAGATCGCGCTTGTCTTGCTCTCGCTCAGCTCATGCAAGGCACGGCCGTCACATCCGATCATGCTTGGCAAGAGATCAAAAGCGCCGTCGATGTAAACATCCTAGAAATCCGCTGATTTTTAAGCTTTTTGAGCGGTTAGCCGGCGTCTTTATTGCGCAGAGTGCTACTAAATCTGTAGCACCTACATTTTCTTAATGCGCTCGACCATCTCGTTGGCAAACTCTACAAATGCAATGCTGCCTTTGGCCGACGGGTCAAACACCACGCCGGGCAGGCCATAGCTCGGCGCTTCGGCCAGGCGCACGTTGCGCGGGATCACGGCGTTGAATACTTTGTCAGCAAAGTGAGTTTTGAGCTGCTCGCTGACTTGCTGCTGGAGCGTGATGCGCGGATCAAACATCACGCGCAGCAAGCCGATGATCTGCAAATCTTTGTTTAAATTCGCGTGCACTTGCTTGATGGTGTTGACCAAATCGGTGAGGCCTTCAAGCGCAAAATACTCGCATTGCATGGGCACCACCACGCCATGGGCGCTGCACAACCCGTTCAGGGTGAGCATGCTCAAACTCGGTGGGCAGTCGATCAGTACAAAATCGTAGTCTTCGCTTACTTGCCTCAAAGCTGTTCGCAGGCGTTGATCTCGGCGTTCCAATCCGACCAACTCTACCTCGGCACCCGCCAAATCTCGGTTGGCGCCCAGCACGGTGTAGCCCACTTTTTCGCTGAAAACGGCGGCTTCTTTGATGCTGGCTGATTCGAGCAACACGTCATATACCGAAAGCTGCAGAGCTCGCTTGTCCACGCCCGAGCCCATGGTGGCGTTGCCCTGCGGATCGAGATCGACCATCAGCACGCGCTGTCCGATCTTTGCCAATCCAGCGGCTAAATTGACACATGTGGTCGTTTTACCAACGCCGCCTTTTTGGTTGGCTACGCAAAAGATTTTCATGATAAGCACCGCCCGCAAGCAGGACTGGTTCGCGCGGTCGACCCGTTAAACATCTTCATTTACCCACCGCTAATTTCACGCCAAAAGCAACCAACATCGTGCCTGCGATTTTGTTAAGCCAGCTTGTAACGCGAGGATGGCTGCGCATGCGCTCAGCGGCGAAATGCGTGATCAGCGTAACGGAAAAACAATACACAAACGTTAAAAACGCGATGGTGGCAGCCATCAGGGCAAATGTGATGAAGCCCTGATGCCTGACGGGATCGACAAACAGCGGGAAAAACGCCATGTAAAACACAATTGCCTTCGGATTGAGCAAGGTAATCATCATGCTTTGCTTGAAATATTGCCGTGCTTCCATTTTAAGGATCGGCGCGTCTTCGGGCTTAGCCAAAAGCATCTTTACGCCCAAATAGGCCAAATAGGCCGCGCCAGCGTATTGCACCACGGCAAACACGCTCGGATGCGCCGCAAGCAGCGCCGCCACGCCTGCCACAGCCAGCCACATCAGCACTTGGTCACCAGCGATCACGCCAAAAGTTGCGCCCAAACCGCCCATGATGCGGCCTTTGCTGGTGGAAGTAATGATGGCCAGGTTGCCCGGCCCGGGAACCGCCAAAAACACCACTACGGCGACCACAAAGGCCCAATAGTCGTGGATTCCGTCTGTCAATGCCAGCATGGCGTGCTCCTTTAGATTCGGTCGAACGCCTCAAGTTTAACCGCGTGCTCAGCTCACAGGCCTTGTAAGCCCGTCACCGCCTACAATGGCGAGTTGCCCAATTTGAGGCGTCTTTTTTTATGTGGAGTTTTGATGTTAATTTCTACTGCTTTTGCCCAAACTGCCCCTGCCGCTGCCGGCGGCGGAGAATCCACTTTGCTTACCATGCTGCCTTTGGTGCTGATGTTTGTGGTGTTGTATTTTCTGATGATTCGCCCTCAAATGAAGCGCCAAAAGGAACAGCGAAGCATGATTGACGCGCTGCAAAAAGGCGATGAAGTCGTCACCATCGGCGGCGTGCTGGGCAAGATTGTTGAGATGGGCGATGCGCACATGCTTCTTGAAGTCAAGCAAGGCCAGATGCAGATTGAGCGATCAGCCGTGGCGCGCGTCTTGCCTAAAGGCACGATCAAATAATTGCATGATCGTGTCATTGCGTTGTCAAACCGTCAGACGGTTCAGCCGCATTCAAAAAGGGCGTATTGACAGCGCTTTTCTAAGTCAAATGAGCATATTGCCGGCATGAATGCTCCATAGTTTGCTATTGTTTTAAGAGTACCTGCCATGAACCGTTATCCTCTGTGGAAATACATCATCATCGCCTTGGTGGTGGTGATTTCCACGCTGTTTACCTTGCCCAACTTTTTTGGCGAGGCGCCTGCGGTGCAGGTCTCCAGTGGCAAGGCCACCATCAAAGTCGATGCCACCACACGCACACGTGTAGAAGAAGCGCTCGCCAATGCCAAGGTGGCCACCGATGGCAGGGTCGAGCTTGATGGCAATTCGGTGCGCACACGTTTTTCCAACACAGATGTACAAAAGCTGGGCCAATCTGCCATCTCATCCGCACTCAATCCCGACAAAAACGATCCTGCCTACGTCGTGGCGCTCAATCTTGTGCCGCAAACGCCGCAGTGGCTGCGCAGTTTGCACGCTGCGCCGATGTATTTGGGGCTGGATTTGCGCGGCGGTATTCATTTGATGCTGCAAGTTGATATGGCCGGCGCGATTGACAAGCGCATTGACACTTTGACCAGCGACATCCGCACCGCTTTGCGCGGCAAAGACATCCGTGGCCGCACGGCCCGCGAAGGCGGCACGGTGGTGATGCGCTTTTCAACGGCGCAAGCAAGCCTTGCCGCCAAAATCTTGGTGGAAGATCAGTTTGGCGTTGACATGGCCGCAGTAGAGAGCACGCAAGGCACGGATTATCTGCTGACCGCTAGCATCAAACCAGATGCTGTCAAGCGCATTCAAGAATCCGCGCTCAAGCAAAATATTTCTACACTGAACAACCGCGTTAATGAGTTGGGCGTGGCTGAGCCGGTGATTCAGCAGCAAGGCGCAGATCGCATCGTGGTGCAACTGCCCGGCGTGCAAGACACTGCCACCGTCAAGAAAATCATTGGTCGGATTGCCACCTTGCAAGTGCGGATGGTGGACGAAGGCTCGGAAGGCCTAGCTGCCGAGCGCGGCCAAGGCGCTGTGCCTTTTGGCTCGGAGCGCTATTTGGATCGCAATGGCCAAGCCGTGATTGTGAAAAAAGACGTGATTTTGTCGGGTGAAAATCTCACCGATGCGCAAGCCGGCATTGACAGCCAAACGCAAGAAGCTACTGTCAATTTATCGCTGGATGCCAAGGGCTCACGTATTTTTAAAGACATCACGCGCGAAAACATCGGCAAGCGGATGGCGATTTTGCTCTTTGAAAAAGGCAAAGGCGAAGTGGTGACTGCGCCTGTGATCCGCAGCGAAATTGGCGGTGGCCGCGTGCAAATTTCTGGCCGTATGAGCACGATGGAAGCCAGTGACACGGCTCTTTTGCTGCGTGCAGGATCGCTCGCTGCGCCCATGGAGATCATCGAAGAGCGCACGATTGGCCCCACCTTGGGCGCAGACAATATTGCCAAGGGCTTTAACAGCGTGATTTATGGCTTCTTGGTCATCGTGGCCTTCATGTGCGTTTACTACCGCTTTTTCGGTGTGATCTCTTCGATCGCGTTGTCGGTGAATTTGCTGATGTTGGTCTCGATTTTGTCGATGATCCAAGCTACGCTCACACTCCCCGGCATGGCCGCGATCGCGCTGGCGCTTGGTATGGCGATTGATTCCAACGTGCTGATCAATGAGCGGGTGCGCGAAGAGCTGCGCAGCGGCAAATCGCCGCAGCAAGCGATTCATGCAGGATATGAAAATGCGTGGGCCACGATTTTGGATTCCAACATCACCACCCTCATTGCCGGCATTGCGCTGCTCATCTTCGGCTCCGGCCCGGTGCGCGGCTTTGCAGTGGTGCATTGTTTGGGCATTTTGACGAGCATGTTCTCGGCGGTGTTTTTCTCTCGCGGCTTGGTCAATCTCTGGTATGGCTCCAAGAAAAAGCTCAAGAGCATCAGCATCGGGCAAGTATGGCGGCCAGATGGCGATGTGGTGCCGGCTGAGCCCGACGATTTGGATGAAAAAGCCGTGATCGCCGGCACAAAACCTGCGCAAGCCGCTATGAAAAACATAGCGCCTGCTTTGAAAACTAGTTTGAAGAAATAAGCGAGCACGATCATGGAATTCTTCAGAATCAAACGCGACATTCCGTTTATGAAGCACGCGATCGTGCTGAATGCGATCTCGTTCATCACTTTCGCACTCGCCGTGTTTTTCTTAGTGACACGTGGCTTGCATTTGTCGATTGAATTCACTGGCGGCACACTGGTTGAAGTCAAATATCCGCAAGCCGCCGTGATTGCCAAAACACGCGAGTCGGTAGAAAGTTTGGGCTTTGGTGAAGTGCAGGTGCAGCTGTTTGGCTCTGCCAGCGATGTGCTGATTCGTGTGGCAAACAAAGTTGTGCCCGCCAGTTCAGCGGCTGAGACGACAGCCACGGTTGCCGCAGCGAGTGCAAAAGCAGCCAGCAATCAATCAGATACGGTACTCAAAGTGTTTGACGGTGTGTGCAAATCCGAAAGCGGGCTCGTGCAGTCGAGCACCGTGATCACGCAGCAAGGCGAGACCCTGCAAAAACTTCTGTGCAAAAAAGCCGATGGCAGCGAGCCGGTGCGATTGCAGCGCAGCGAGTTTGTCGGTCCATCTGTCGGCGCAGAGCTGGTAAGCAATGGGTTGATTGCTTTGGGCATGACGGTGATCGGTATCATGCTGTATTTAGCGTTCCGCTTCGAGTGGAAATTCGCAGTCGCGGGCATCATTGCCAATTTGCACGATATTGTGATCATCTTGGGCTTTTTTGCTTTCTTCCAATGGGAATTTTCGCTGGCTGTGCTGGCGGCGATCCTTGCAGTCTTGGGCTACTCCGTCAATGAATCGGTGGTGATTTTTGACCGAATCCGCGAATCGTTCCGCAAATTCCGCAAGATGAATACCCGTGAGGTGATTGACCATGCCATCACGTCCACCATCAGCCGCACCATGATCACCCACGGCTCCACCGAGGTGATGGTGCTCTCCATGTTGATCTTTGGTGGCCCCACGCTGTTTTATTTTGCGCTGGCGCTCACGATTGGTATTTTGTTTGGCATTTATTCTTCCGTGTTTGTGGCGGCAGCCATTGCGATGTGGCTGGGCGTCAAACGTGAGGATTTGATCAAGGGCGCGCCCAAGAAAGACGGAGAAGCCGATGCCCCCGCGGATCCCAATGATCCCAACTCGGGTGCGGTTGTGTGACGGTCAACTGACCGCGATCTGACAAAACTTTCGCAACCCGCTTTGAAACTGTGGCGCAATCGACACAAGTGTTCGGGATGCAGCACACAGATAACAGGTTGTCACAGGGCTGTCGGGTTCGTTGACCCATCGGTTGGGCTTTGCCTGTAACATCTTGACAAAACAGCGCCACTTTGGAGCGCTGTGAATTCACTCGCCCTAGCCATTCTCGTGAGCAGTCCGCCCGTTCAACGCCCCGCCAACCATGCTGCGATTGCCCGTCAAGCGCGAGCTGTGTTCGTCGAGCAGTCGGTCAAA
The DNA here is from genome assembly GCA_043755865.1 of Variovorax sp. GTDB lineage: Bacteria > Pseudomonadota > Gammaproteobacteria > Burkholderiales > Burkholderiaceae_C > JANMDU01. The sequence goes on from JAYUSD010000171.1 coordinate 7,172, forward strand.
TTACTGACCGAGCTGTCAACGGCTATTGGTACGCGGTTGTCGACCCTGTTTGAGCAGTCGGCCAATGCCCGCGAGGCGCAAGACCGGCGCGATGCCATGATTGCGTACAACCAAGGCCAGGTCAAATGGCTTGAAGGCACCGACCGCGCTTGGAAAAGTGCCTCGCAGGTTGATTTGGCCACAACGAGTACACGTTTGCCCGCGCTCAATTTAGAGCTGATCGGCAATGAGGTGGTGGAGAGCAAAATCCTCTCGTCTCGCTTGGCCATGCGCATCTTGGATAAGTCAAGCTGGGAATTTAACGACTTGCAAGTGCGTGTGCGTATGTTGGATGGCAAAGAAGAATTGGACAAGGGTGACATTTTGCGCCCTGAGAGCTTCGCGCAGACTTTGTTAGAGCAGTGGCTTGCTGCGGGATTGGCGCAAGAGGCATGGCTGTCTGTGCAAGATGTGATTCAGCAGTCGTTTGGCGACAAAATTGTTAAGGCGTACAAATCGACCAACGAATTCCTTATCGCGCAAGGCGTGATGAAAGAGATTGACCTGCGATCTAATGTGAAGCGCACACCAAGCGCCAAGGGCGCAGCGCCTAGTGGGGCCGCGAGCGAGGCTGCGAGCAGCCAGCCGGCAGGCTTGCCGCACTCGCAAAGCAGCGCGATGCACGGCGGACAAGGCTATTCGCCAAATCAGTACGCGCCGACCCAGCATGGCTCAACTGGCGACGGCGCGAGTGCGCCAAGCGCTTTGCAAAGCACGGGGTTTGGCAACACGGGCGCCAAAGGAGCTGGCGGTGTCAGGCCGATGGGCGCAATGAGCCGGGCAGGAAACGCATCAAGCCAAATCGCGGATCATGTGGCCAAGCTACGAGTCCAAGCGGCGCAGTATGCAGCGCAGCAAGCCGAGAGACAAACACTAGCAGCGCAACAAGCTGCAGACCAACCCTTTGGCAGTGGTTTCAGTGGTTTTACGCAAGGCGGCGGCATGCCTTCAGGAGGCGTGAGCGGCTCCGGTGGTGGTGGCGGATTTTCCGCAGCGGGCGGTACAGGTCATGCTGGCCAAGGGGGTCAAGGGTCTGCCGGTGTCGGCGCTGGCACTGGCACTGGCAGTAGCAGTAGCACTGCAAAGCCGGGTCGCAATGCCGTTGCCAGCTATATCTCCCAAGCCGAGGCCGAAGAAACACGCATGCAAACGGCATCAACGCCGTTGGCGCGGGCGCGCATGCGTGCGCAAGGCGTGATGGGGCAGCTCAAAAGCATGCTGGTGCAGCGCGTGGCGGGCTTTGAAGATACGCGTGGGCCGCAGATGTCGCCGCAGCTTTCAGCCGCTTTTGTGCAGCGCCCAGCAACGCGCACACCCGGTTACCAGCGCACGCAGCAAGCCGGCGAACAAACGCAGCAAGCGGGCGCGCAAGGCATGGTGATGCAAGCGCCGATGTATGCGGGCGTAAATGCCCAAATTGTGGAAGGCATGCAGCCAGCGCAGGTCAACAATGCGTTGCGCGAGCAAACCAAAGAGCTGAAAAAAGTCGCCGATACCGATGGCGAGAAGGCGACGATTGAAATCGTGGCGCTGATGTTCCAAAGTATTTTGTCGGAAGAACGCATTCCTACGGGTGTGCGCGTGTGGTTTGCGCGGCTGCAGATGCCGGTGCTGCGTCTGGCGCTGTCTGAGGCGGAATTTTTCGGCACGATGCAGCATCCGGCGCGCCGCTTGATTGATCGCATGGGCTCCTGCGTATTGGGCTTTGATGCCAATGTGGGCAGCTCAGAGCTCGAAGCCGAGATCAAGCGCATTGTGCAAACGATTGAGCAATATCCCGAGACCGGGCGACGTGTGTTTCAGCTCGTGTTTGACGAGTTCGAAAAATTCCTCGGTAAATTCCTCACCGAGAGCAAAGCCACGGCCAAGGTCGTCTCGCTGGCGCAGCAAGTCGAGCAAAAAGAAACCGCTGCGATTCAATACACGATTGAGCTGCGCAAGATGCTGGGCAATATGCCGCTGCGCGATGAAATCCGCGAATTTCTCTTCAAGGTGTGGGCCGAAGTGTTGGCGCTGGGCGCGATGAAAAATGGCGGCCAGCATGAGCTCACGTTGGGACTCAAACAAGTGGCTGCCGATTTGCTGTGGGCAGCGAGCGCCAAAACAAGCCGCGCTGAGCGCTCCAAAGTGATTGCTGATTTGCCGGATCTTCTCAAGCGCCTGCGCGCCGGCATGAATTTGCTGGGCCTGACTGCGCCGGTGCAAGAGGAACACATTAAAAAGCTCAGCGATACGCTGGCCGAAGCCTTCATGAGCAAAACTGCCGCCATGGATTCCTCGCAAGTGGCCGAAGTGGCGCAGCGGATCCGGCATTTGGAAGATTTCGTCTCCGAAGAAGAGGTGGGCGATTTGCCACTTGATGCCGAGAGCATCGAGCTCATGCTGGGCATCGACATGACCGGCGTAGAGATCGTCAGCGAAGGCGGCACGGATCCTACGCAGGCGATGCGTGCTTGGGCCATGGAGCTGGAGCGCGGCAGCTGGTTTCATCTGGATCACAAAGGCAAGATGGCGCGGGTGCAATATTCATGGCGCAGCAAGCGCGGCCAGCTTTTTCTCTTTGCCGATACCGCTGGGCTCACCTATCTTTTCCAGATCAAGCGCTTGGCGGCGTATCTGCAAGCTGGCTTGATGGCCCCAGTGGAAGACGAAACGCTCACCGTGCGCGCCACGCGCGCTGCGCTCAGCAAGATCGAAGCTAAGCCAGATCGCCTTTTAGCTGCTGCGTAGTGCTGGGCTAGTGGCGATCAAGCATTGCCTAACGTTTGATACGATACTTTTGCGATATGCTATGAAATAAATAGCATGATACGCAGCATTTATGCCGGCGACTGGCCTAAAACAATCTAAAAAACTTATTTTTTCTGATCTGTGTCGCTTGGATCGGCGTGCGGCAACTCTCCGTTTTCGCGGCCAGAAAACATCGTCCACCAAACGATCAATACCAGCAGTAACAGCGCACCCAGCGCTTCAAGCAAAATAAGCCCCATGAGAATTCTCCACCGATTACGCCTTCAGCCAAGACGGCTGTGGCGCTGCACGCTCTTGCTGGGCATTGTAGGAATGCTGGCCGCTTGCGGCACGCGCCCGCCTGCAAATCCACAAGATCAGCAAGGCTTGCCGCCTGTCATGCAGCCCACACCCGCGCCTACGCCTGCATCTGCGCCGCCAGTGGCCAGCAGCGAGCCGATGCCCAGCGCGGCTGCGATCTTGCAGGCCAAAAGCCGCTGGCACAGCGTGCGCTGGGCAGATATCCCCGGCTTTGAAAGCGATGCACTGCACGAGGCTTGGAATGCGTGGATTCGCAGTTGCGAGCGCCCCGTTGCGCCGTGGCAAAGCCTTTGCGCCGATGTGCGCAAGCTCTCGATTGCTGATGGAGCGCAACAACGTGCTTGGATGAGGGAGCGTTTGCAGCCCTACCGCGTTGAGCCGCTTACAGGAACAGCCGAAGGCTTGCTCACGAGCTATTACGAGCCCGTGTTCCCAGCCAGCCGCCGCGCTAGCGGCTCGCAAGCTGTGCCGCTGTGGCAATTGCCCGCTGGTCTTGCACAGCGCAAACCATGGTTCACCCGCAAAGAAATCGATACGATGCCCGAAGCGCAGGCCGCGCTGCGTGGCCGCGAGATCGCTTATCTGGCCGATCCAGTGGACGCATTGATCCTGCAAATTCAAGGCTCGGGTCGCTTGCGCATCACCGAGCCGGACGGCACGGTGCGCTTGGTGCGCGTTGCGTTTGCCGGCACGAATGATCAACCCTATCGCTCAGTAGGTCGTTGGTTGCTCGATCAAAATCTCATTCGCGATGCGAGCTGGCCGGGCATCAAAGCATGGATCGCCGCCAATCCGCAGCGCGTGCAAGAGATGCTCTGGAGCAATCCGCGCATGGTATTTTTCCGCGAAGAGGCGATTGATCCCGCTGCCGCTTCGCAAGGCCCGCGTGGCGCGCAATCTGTGCCGCTGACCGCTGGCCGCTCGATCGCTGTCGATCCGAGCAGCATCCCACTGGGCACGCCCGTGTGGATGCAAACACGTGGCGATGCGCTCAATACCCAGCGCTTGGTGATCGCGCAAGATGTGGGCAGCGCCATCCTTGGTGCAGTAAGAGCAGATTTTTACGCCGGCTCGGGAGATGCCGCAGGCGAGCTGGCCGGGCGGCTCAAGCAAGGCTTGCAGCTTTGGGTCTTTTGGCCAAAATAATGATGGATTTTTAACTAAATAGGCATCTAGCCGGCAAGGAATCTACGCAATGCGCTACTTTTTTAATAGCAATTTATGTTCCATCATCTCTGCATCGGCCATGCTCGCCGCATGCGCAAATGGCCCTAGCAATGCGCCGCCTGCGCAGCGCTATCGCTGCGAAATGGGCATTGAATTCAGCGCCCGATTCTCAGGCGAATCTGTGGCGCTCGACAGCTCGCGCGGCTATGAAATACTTTTCAAAGATGCCAAGCCCCTGCCCGAGCCGCCCAAGCCCAATGAATACCGCAACCCCCGCATGAGCGCTGAATTCAATCTTGGCAAAGATGGCAATGAAGCGATGCTGCGCTATCCGTTGCTGCCTTTGGTGGTGCGTTGCGTGAAAGAACGCTGACCGGCCTTAAGCGACATCAAATTGACACGCGAATGCCATGCGCGTGTCATGTGCGCTGATCAAACTTCGTGGGTTCACTCAACCCGCCCAAGGAAACCAGCATGTCACATAGCCAAAATCGCGATGACGAAATCACTAACTTCTCTAGCAATCCGTCTTTCGATCAAATCCTCCACGCTCGCCTAAGCCGCCGCTCCATGCTGCGCGGCGGTGTAGCATCCACTGCTGCTTTAGCCGGCGCAACCAGCCTCGGCGTCATGGCACTCACAGCTTGCGGCGGCAGCGATGCACCAGTTGCCGCGCCTGTGGCAGATAAGCTGCTCAGCTTCGCAGCGGTTGCTAAAAACACCAATGATGTGGTGACTGTGCCTAGCGGCTACACCGCAAGAGTGGTCAACGCTCTGGGCGATCCGCTATTCGCCGGCATAGCCGCCTACAAAAACGATGGCACAGACACCGACTTCGACAAACGCTCGGGCGATCATCACGATGGCATGGAGTATTTCGGGCTGTCGGCTGTCGGCTGCCGGCGCGCGCGATGCGCAAAGTAGCACGCGCGGTTTGCTTGTCACCAATCACGAAGCGACCAGCCAAGATGGCCTCTCCTCCGTTTATGTTCACGCTACTGGCGGGACAAGGGCATTGCCGCGCCCAGCCAGCGAAGTTGATAAAGAAATTCCTTTGCACGGTGTGTCCGTCGTCGAAGTGCTCAAAACATCAGGCAACTGGGCTACTGTGCAAGCCTCCAGCTTCAATCGCCGCATCACGCCGCAAACCCCGCTTACGCTCTCCGGCGCAGCAGCAGGAAGTGCGTTGATGAAGACCAAGTATTCCACTGATGGCTTTGCAGGTCGAGGCACGCTGAACAATTGCGGCACAGGTTACACCCCTTGGGGCACTTTCCTTACTGGCGAAGAAAACTGGGCTGGCTATTTCACCCGCAACGCCACAGATAACACAGCTCGTGGCGGCGCGACGGCGAAATCTGTCGTCTCGCTCAACCGCTACGGTCGCTCTCAAGGCTCGGCGAGCCGCCATGGCTGGGAAAGCGCAGGCGCCGCCGATCAATATGTGCGTTTCATCATCAGCCAAACGGGCGCATCAGCGGATGGCACAGACGATTACCGCAACGAGCTCAACACCTTCGGCTACATCGTTGAAGTCGATCCGTACAGCGCAACCAGCACGATCAAAAAGCGCACGAGCCTTGGCCGCTTCGCGCATGAGAGCGCGGTGTTTGGTAAAACGACGGCGGGTAAGCAACTCGCTGTGTACATGGGTGATGATTCACGCGGTGAATACATCTACAAATTTGTCTCCACACAAAACTGGGCTGCAGCAGATGCCGCGCCAGCCAACCGTATGACCACAGGCGACAAGTATTTGGATGATGGCAAGCTCTACGTCGCAAAATTCAACGCCGATGGCACGGGCCAGTGGATTGAGCTGAGCATGGCCAACACCACCATTGCGACTTACGCCACATACGCTTTCACCAACAATGCAGATGTGGCTGTTAACTCGCGTATTGCTGCCGATGCCGTAGGCGCGACCAAGATGGATCGCCCAGAGTGGTGTGCCGTGCATCCGACCACCGGCGAGATCTATTACACGCTCACCAACAACAGAGATCGCAAGCTAGAGCCCACGGGTTCGCAGTTTGGCTTGGATGCAGCTAACCCTCGCGCCTATACCGATGCCTTCTTGGGCGACAAGGCAGGCAACGCGGCTGGCACGAACGGCCCCGGCAACGTCAATGGCCACATCATCCGCGTGAAAGAAACGGCAGATTCGAGCACAGCCACCACATTTGTGTGGGACGTGTATCTCTTCGGCGCAGAAGCCGGAGCGAGCGCCAGCATGGTGAATTTGTCAGGCCTCACCGCAGACAACGATTTCTCCAGCCCCGATGGCCTATGGTTCAGCCCCACCTCGGGGATCGGCTGGATTCAAACTGACGATGGCTCGTTCACCGATCAATCCAACTGCATGATGCTCGCAGCGATTCCCGGCAAAGTAGGCGATGGTGCGGAGAAAACGCTGGCCTATACAAAAGCCGATGGCAGCGCGACAAGCGTGAAAACTTACGTTGGTAAAGCAGCGAGCGACACCACGCTCAAGCGCTTCCTCGTCGGCCCAGTCGATTGCGAAATCACCGGCATTGCCGAGACGCCCGATGGCAGCACGATCTTCGTCAACATTCAGCATCCGGGCGAGCGCGTCACCGTGGCCGCCACAGCCACACCAGCAAGCTACGTGAGCCACTGGCCGGGCAATGCCGGCTACGGCGCAGGCGGCGCAGATGCCCGCCCGCGTTCGGCCACGATTGCAATCAGCCGCACGGATGGCAAGCGCGTCGGGATTTGATCGTTCTCCTCGCAGGGCAGACGCCTAAGGCGTGCCCTGTTCTTTGACAGGCCACAGGGTATTGCCCATTGCTCAGTGGCCTTTTTGTTTCTCGTCCTGCGCTGAGAAATAGGTTATTTTTCTAATTTTCAACTAATCAAGCATTAAATTGCTTTAAATATCGTCATTCAAGCAATAAATTGATCTTGCCAATCCGGATTTCTATGTAAACAGCAAACACTTATCTGACACTCTGGCCTAAACTGCACGCAGCGCATCAAGCCATGCCCAGCGCGCATATGCCAGATCGACAAGCCAGAGACACCAAGAAAGTTTGCCCCATGAACGCACCGCTGCCCGAACACATCCGCAAAGCGCTAGAGACCGTCACGCTGGACGACAAATATTCTTTAGATTACGGCCGCGCTTTCATGAGCGGCACGCAAGCGCTTGTGAAGCTGCCGATGCTTCAGCGTTTGCGTGATCAGCAAAACGGGCACAACACAGCAGGCTTTATCAGCGGCTATCGCGGCTCACCATTGGGCGGCTATGACCAAGCTTTATGGAAAGCAAAAAAGTATTTGGCTGAAAAGCACGTTGTCTTCCAGCCCGGTGTGAATGAAGAATTGGCAGCTACCGCACTGTGGGGCACGCAGCAACTCGGCTTCGCGCCGCCGGGCAGCAATAAATACGATGGCGTCTTCGGTATTTGGTATGGCAAAGGCCCGGGCGTGGATCGCTGCTCAGATGTGTTCAAGCATGCAAATATGGCGGGCACCACCGCTTTAGGCGGCGTGATCGCCGTGGCGGGCGATGATCATGTGGCCAAGAGCTCTACCGCTGCGCATCAAAGCGATCACATTTTCAAAGCTTGCGGGTTGCCGGTGTTTTTCCCCACCGATGTGCAAGACATTTTGGATCTCGGGCTGCATGCATTTGCCATGAGCCGCTATGCCGGCGTGTGGACGGGCATGAAGACGATTCAGGAGATTGTGGAATCTTCGATGACCACGCAGATTGATCCAGATCGCGTCAACATCGTGATCCCCACGGATTTTGAAATGCCAAAGGGCGGCGTACACATTCGCTGGCCCGATGCGCCGCTGGAGCAAGAGCAGCGTTTGTTTGATTTCAAATGGTATGCGGCACTGGCCTACATTCGCGCTAATCGTTTGAATCACAACGTGATTGAAGGCAAGAATGATCGGTTAGGCTTGATTGCTAGCGGTAAAGCTTACAACGATTTGCGTCAAGCGCTGATTGACCTTGGGCTGGATACTGAAACTTGCCAGCGCCTTGGCATTCGCGTACATAAAGTCGCTGTCGTTTGGCCACTTGAAGCGCAGATCACGCGTGAATTTGCTACTGGCTTGAAAGAAATTTTGGTGGTTGAAGAAAAGCGCCAAGTCATTGAATATCAACTCAAAGAAGAGTTGTACAACTGGCGCAGCGATGTGCGGCCGACTGTGCTTGGTAAGTTTGATGACACCGGGGAAGGTGGCGAGTGGAGCAATCCGAATCCAACTGCGAATACTTTGCTTCGCGCCAATGCGGATCTCTCTCCCGCACTGATTGCAAAAGCCGTCGCCGCCCGCGTGAAAAAGCTGGGCATCGATGGCGACACGCTCGCCCGCATCGAATCGCGCCTCGCCATCATCGAAGCCAAAGAGCGCTCGCTGCAAGTGATTGATTTGAAGGCGGATCGCACACCGTGGTTTTGCTCGGGCTGCCCCCACAACACCTCGACCAAAGTGCCCGAAGGCTCGCGCGCCATGGCGGGCATCGGCTGCCACTATATGGCGCTCTGGATGGATCGCGCCACCACCGGCTTTACGCAAATGGGCGGCGAAGGTGTGCCGTGGGTCGGCCAGCAGCCATTCACCAATGATGCGCACATCTTTGCGAATCTTGGCGACGGCACTTATTTCCACAGCGGCTTGCTCGCCATTCGCCAAGCGATTGCTGCGGGCGTCAACATCACCTACAAAGTACTCTACAACGATGCCGTGGCGATGACGGGCGGGCAGCAAATTGGCGAGCGGCCAGAAGGCCATAGCGTGATTCAAATTGCGCATTCACTGACGGCTGAAGGCGTGGCGAAACTCATCGTCGTCACCGACGAGCCAGAGAAGTATGCAGCGGCAAAACTACCCGATGGCGTAGAAGTCAAACACCGCGATTTGCTCGACGATGTACAAAAAGAATTCCGCGAGATCAAAGGCACCACAGCCATCATCTACGACCAAACCTGCGCCACAGAAAAGCGCCGTCGCAGAAAGCGCGGCACGCTGGTTGATCCTACGAAGCGCGTATTGATCAACGAGCTGGTCTGCGAAGGCTGCGGTGATTGCGGCGTGCAATCCAATTGCATGAGCGTCGAGCCGCTTGAGACAGAATTCGGCCGCAAGCGCACGATCAACCAAAGCACCTGTAACAAAGATTTTTCTTGCGTCAAAGGCTTTTGCCCGAGCTTCGTGACTGTGGAAGGCGAGCTGAAGAAAAAATCTAAAACGGGGAAAGCCAATCCGTTTGAGCTAGGTGCATTGCCCGATCCAGTGCTCGCGCAAATCCCAAAAAACACATCATGGGGCATCATCGTCGCCGGCGTCGGCGGCACAGGCGTGATCACCATTGGCCAGCTTCTGGGCATGGCCGCGCATATCGAAGGCAAAGGCATTGTGACGCAAGATGCCGCCGGCCTCGCGCAAAAAGGCGGCAACACATGGAGCCATGTGTTGCTCGCCAATAGCCAAGCGGATATCGCCACCACCCGTGTGGCCATGGCCAGCGCCGATTTGATTTTGGGTTGTGATCCGATGGTCGCCGCCAGCAAAGAAACCATGGCACGCATGCAAGAAGGCCGCACGCATGTGGCGCTCAATGCGCATGGCAGCCCGACTGCCAGCTTCGTCTTAAATGGCAACTGGCAAAACCCATCCGAGCGCTGCGCCGCAGCCATCGTCGAAGCTGTGGGGTCTGAAGGCGTAGGCATGTTCAATGCCGATGCCGCAGCCAGCAAACTCATGGGCGACACGCTCTACACCAACCCCATGATGCTCGGCTTCGCGTGGCAAAAAGGCTGGATCCCTTTAGAGAAAGCCTCCCTCATCCGCGCCATCGAGCTCAATGCCGTCGCCATCGACAACAACAAAACTGCCTTCGAATGGGGCCGCCGCGCCGCGCATGATTGGGCCAGCGTAGAGAAGCTCCTCACCCCCGCGCAAACCATCGAATTCAAAAAGCGCGACAGCTCAGCAAACATGCTCGCCAAGCGCGTTGAGTTCTTAACAAGCTATCAAAACGCCGCGTATGCAAATGAGTACAAAGCCTTCGTAGACAAAGTGAGCGCAGCAAGTAACGCGCAGCTCACCGAAGCGGTCACCAAATACCTCTTCAAACTCATGGCTTACAAAGACGAATACGAAGTCGCCCGCTTGCACACCGACACCGCCTTCCACGACAAAGTAAAAAACCTTTTTGAAGGCAACGTCAAGCTCTCCTACCATCTCGCCCCGCCGCTGATCTCCAAGAAAAACAGCAAAGGCGAGTTGCAGAAAAAACCCTACGGCGCATGGATGCTCACAGCCTTCAAACTGCTCGCAAAAATGAAAGGCCTGCGCGGCACAGCCTTCGATGTCTTCGGCAAAACCGAAGAGCGAAAAATGGAGCGAGCTTTGATTGCTGAATACCGCGCCAGCATCGAAAAGCTGCTCCCGCAACTCAACGCTTCGAACGCAGCTACAGCTATCGAGATTGCCCGCATCCCCGAGCAAATCAAAGGCTTCGGGCATGAGAAAGAGCGCAACGTCGTGGCTGC
>JAYUSD010000172.1:0-7232 GCA_043755865.1 Variovorax sp.
GGGCGGCAGTGCGCGGCGTGATCAGTTGACGCGGCGCATCGTCTGCATCGTGGTTGTAATCGGGGTTGATTGAGCAGCCCGAAGAAAGGCTCGTCATCGCAAAGCCAGAGGCGAGCAGGGCGCTGCGGCGGGTGAGCACGACGGATGGCGGGAAGCAATGCATGCCCTATCGTAACCAAATCACCGGAGTTGCTGGATCAATAACTCTAGGCCTTCGCCCAATGCACCGAAAACCAGTCTTTCGTATCTGTATAGCTAGTCGGCGCGGCAAAACCCGCTGATTGCAACAGATCAGCAAAGCCCGCAATCGTCCATTTGTAGGAATTTTCGGTATGGATGCCTTCGCCGCGCTTGAAGCTGCGCGTGTGCCCAGGCCAAGAGACGATGAGATCGTGCTTGGCCTGCAAATGCATCTCGATGCGCGAGAGTTTCGTGTCAAAAAACGCGGAATGCTGCCAATCTTGCGGCTTGAAATTGCTGCCAACAAGATAGTTGATGTTGAGCAACATATTCAGATTAAACGAAGCTGTGACGCCCAGCGCATCGTCGTAGGCTGGCTCTAAAACATCAGCGCCTTTCACCAAATCCACGCCAATCAGCAAACCTCCACCTGCGCCGCCCGCTTTGCACAGCGCATGCGCACGCGAGAGCAGAGCGCGGGCATCATCGGGCGAAAAATTACCAATGCTTGATCCCGGATAAAACACCACCACTGGCAGCCCTGCGATTTGCGCATTCAGCTCTGGCGGCAGCAGCATTTCAGAAGAAAAATCCATCCCCACGCCGCTCATGCGAATACTCGGGTATTGGCGCTGCAAGCAATGCACGGTTTGCCGCAAATATTCGACGGAAATGTCCACTGGAATGTAATGCGCAGGTTGCAATGCTTCAAACAACTTTTCAGCCTTCTCGCAACTGCCCGCGCCCAAATCAATCAGCGCTGCTCCTTTTGGAATCTGCTGCGCCATCTGCGGCAAATTCTGGGAAATAATCGCGCCCTCGGTGCGCGTAGGGTAATACTCGGGCAGCTCTGTGATCGCATCAAAAAGGCGCGAGCCAAGCGCGTCGTACAAGTACTTTGGCGATACGGTGGCTTGCGCTGCCATCAAGCTGGCCGTGAGCTCAGCGCGGATGCTGGCCTTGATTGCAGCGCTGTTTGAATCATGAAGCTGAAAAAACTGAGGTGTTGTCATCGAAGTGTGTCGAAAAATAGTTAACTTATCTTACGTAGTTTACGCAAGACAGTGCAGTGTGGATGCTATTCGCAAGTCCCGCCTGCAAATTTTGCTGTTTCGCGGTGTAATGAGGAGCTGTCAATGATCGACAGTTCCATCTATCTTCATTCCTAGGAGTTTTTCCATGATCGATTTATCCCCTTCACGCACCTTCAAATGCCTGATGACTTGCGCCATCCTCACATTCGGCGCAATAAGTCATGCGCAGCAAGTCTTCCGCGTCACCACGATTCCCGAAGAAGCTGCCACCGAGCAGACGCGCAAGTTCGCACCGATTGCGAATTATTTGGAAAAGAAACTAGGAATGAAGGTGGAATTCACGCCCGTGAGCGACTATCCAGCCGCTGTCGAGGCGCTGGTCAATAAGCGGGTGGATTTGGTATGGTTTGGCGGCTTCACGCATGTGCAGGCTAATTTGCGCTCGGGCGGCAAGATCATCCCGATTGCGCAGCGCGAAGAAGATACGCGCTTTCAATCCGTCTTTATCGCCAAGACGGATTCGGGCATCAAGACGCTGGCCGATATGAAAGGCAAAGAAATCTCTTTCGGCTCAGCCAGCAGCACTTCGGGCCATTTGATGCCGCGTAGCTTCCTGCTTGAGGCAAAGATTGACCCAGAAAAAGATTTCAAGCGCGTGGCATTCTCTGGCGCGCATGACGCAACGATTGCATCCGTGGTGAGTGGCCGCGTGGCTGCCGCTGCGCTTGATATCACGGTGTGGAAAAAATTCGTGGATGAGAAGAAAGTTGACACAGCAGCTGTGAATGTGTTCTACACCACACCGCCGTATTTCAACTACAACTGGAGCGTGCATGCCGATATGCCCGCTGCCCAGCGCGAGCGCGTGATGAAGGCTTTGCTTGATTTGGATCCGAATACTGCAGAAGGCAAAGAAATCTTGACGCTGAACCGCGCGACGCGCTATGTGCCCACGAAGCCTGAGAATTACAAAGGCTTGGAAGCTGCTGCGAAGAGCGCGGGTCTGCTTTAATATCAATTCGTCCCAATCAGTTGATAACCGTTCGCCCTGAGGTGTCGAAGGGCTCGCAAGGGCTTCGATACCTCAGCCCGAACGGTTTTATGATTTCAGTCCATCGAAATAGACTTTCGCTTTGCAAATACAACTCAAAAATTTAAGTGCGCGGCATCCTGCAGCGAGAGACGACACAACGCCTGCTTTACGCAGCGCGAGCATCTCTATTGCATCGGGCGAGCAAATTGCCGTGATCGGGCCATCAGGGGCGGGCAAGACGACTTTTTTGCATGCTGTGGCCTGCGCTTTGAAGCCAGCAAGTGGTGAGCTTCTGATTGGCCAACAAAACCCTTGGACGCTGCCGCGCCCTGCATTGCAAGCCTTGCGAGGTGAGCTGTTCCTCGCGCCCCAAGTGCCGCCGCTGCCGCCGCGCCAGCGCGTGGTCACTGCCGTGCTTGCTGGGCAGTTGCCGCAGATGAGCTTGATTCAAAGTCTAAGCAGCTTGTTTTATCCGACGCATATTCCCGCTGCGCATGAGGCTTTGAAAGCGTTTGATCTGGACGAGAAGATTTTCGAGCGCGTTGATCGCTTATCGGGCGGTGAGAGGCAGCGCGTGGGCTTGGCTCGGTTGCTTGCGTCTAGCGCCAAGCTGTGGCTCGTCGATGAGCCGTTGTCTGCGCTTGATCCGACGCGTTCTTCCCAAGCGCTGAATGTGTTGACGGCGCAGGCCAAAGCTCGCGGCGCAACATTGGTTTGCACGTTGCATCAAGTTGAGCGGGCATTAGAAGCCTTCCCGCGCATTTTGGGGTTGCGCGATGGCCAAGTCGCTTTCGATTTGCCCGCAGCGCAAGTTACCGAAGAGTTACTCAAAACGCTTTACGCGCAGCATGAAGACGAGCTCTTCGGCGCAGCGCCAGTGAATGAATTCCCTGAGCAAAATGTGCAGCCCGGCCAGCCTGCTGTGATGCATTGCCGCTGAAATCAAAGCGAATGTTGAAATTAACGATGAAGTCAGTAACTCAGAATTCACAGAAAGAACACAGAAAACACGGGAATTTTTCTGCGTCTTCTGTGGAAATTTCTGAGTTTTCTGCGTTCCTTTCTTTATCTGCGACTGCCATGCTATGACGATAGCTATCTCCGCCCCCGCCCAACGCGATCCCGCATGGCAAGGCCGCGTTTTTTGGAGCATCGCCGCTTTACTCTTGCTCTGGCCGCTGCTCGTCACCACAGAATTCAAGCCTTGGCTGCTCTGGCATGCCGACAGCCGCAAGGTCATGGGCAATTTCCTCGGTGATTTTTTCCCGCCTGCGCATGACAAAGAATTCCTCGTGCTCGTCGCCAAAGAAACATGGCGTACAGTCGCAGTCGCGACAGCCGGCATCGCGCTCGCTTTGCTGCTAGCTATTCCCCTAACGCTGCTCGGCACATCGGCTTTGTCAGTCTCCGCGCTCTCCGGCAAGATGGCCTTCCTGCCGAGCTTCCTGCGCCAAGGCATCCGTTGGTTGCTCATCGTGCTCCGCAGTGTGCCCGAGCTGGTGTGGGCGCTGGTGTTCGTGCGCGTTGTTGGCCTTGGGCCCACAGCAGGCGTGCTCGCCATCGCGCTCACTTATGCCGGCATGCTGGGCAAGGTTTACACCGAAATTTTAGAAAGTGGCGAAGCGCATGCCACGCAATCGCTGATGCGAAACGGAGGAGGGCGCTTGCAGTCCTTCTTTTACGGCTTGCTCCCGCAAAACGCCGCCGAGCTCACGAGCTATAGCGTCTATCGCTGGGAATGCGCGATCCGCTCCAGCGCCGTGCTCGGCTTCGTCGGCGCGGGCGGGCTGGGGCAGCAGCTGGATAACTCGATGAAGATGTTCAAAGGCAGCGAAGTGGCCACGCTGCTCATCGTTTTCATGCTGCTCGTGTGGCTGGCCGATAGAGCCAGCGCTTGGCTGCGGAAGGAGTTGGGATGACTTCCTATTCCAAAGAAGCCGCGAATGAGGTGTACAAATTACCTCCCAAGCTTTTCGATGCGCGATGCAAAGCCTGCTGGTTTGTCTTCGGCCTCATCGTTTTGACCATTGCCAGCTTCTGGACGCTCAATCTCCAATGGGCGCAGCTCTTCAGCCTAGATTCAGCAAGGCTTATGGGCAAATTCATTGGCGAGTTGCTCACGCCAGATTTCTCCAGCCGCTTCATCGCCAAGCTGTGGACGGCGTCGATGGAAACGCTGGCGATGTCGCTCTTGGGCACGATCATCGCCGCCATCCTCGGCCTGCTGCTCGCGCTGCCAGCCAGCAAAACGCATGAAGGCGACCGCGCGTATTTCAAAGGCATCTCGCGCCTCTTGCTCAATGCCCTGCGCAGCATCCCCGAGCTCGTGTGGGCGGCGCTCCTGCTGATAGCCGCAGGTCTAGGTCCCTTCGCTGGCACGCTCGCTTTGGGCCTACACACAGCAGGCGTCTTAGGCCGCCTGTTCGCCGAAAGCATAGAAAACGCCCCGCCCGGCGCAGCCTTCGCCCTGCGCACACGCGGTGTGTCTGAGGCCCGCATCTTCTGGTATGCCACGCTCCCGCAAATCATCCCCCAGCTCATGAGCTACACGCTCTACCGCTGGGAAAACAACATCCGCGCCGCTACAGTGTTAGGCGTGGTCGGCGGCGGCGGCCTAGGCCAAATGCTCTCCTTCCACATGGGCTTGTTTCAGATGAGCAAGACATCAACAATCTTGATTGCGATGCTCGCTTTGGTCGCATTGGTCGATGCGCTGAGCTACTTGTCCAGACGCTGGATGCAGCGATAGTATTTGGGCGAAATAGACAGTTAGCCGGCACAAATACTGCGCAGAGTGCTACGAAATTAGGAGTCGCGAAAGTGGAGCGAAAACTGGGGTCGGATCACAATTAATTCCGCACTCAGCCCGCCTTCACAAACCATCTACCGAATTATTTGTGCTCTGACCCCACTTTTCGCGGCGCACGCAAACCACTTCAATTCTGCAAGCATTGTTAGCACGCAACCGTTCCACGCCACCATCGCACCTGCGTCGTACCATCAGGCATTTGCCTCAGCAAATTTTTTGAAAACACACGCGATTCAGGTGATCTCAACCAAACCCTCTCCCCGCGCGCCTTCCAAAAACTTTCTGATTCAAACACCCAATGGTTTCCGCTGGGGATGTTATTGACATTCATCAAAAAAAGCTTTGCCGTCACCGAGTTTTCTTGTACATTTACTCAATTATGCAAACACTCAGCACCGAACCCACCCAGCGCCTTAATGTCGATTTACCGCAATCGCAATATTTCGCGCTCAAAAGCTACGCACTGCATTCCAACAAAAGCGTGTCTCAGCTCGTGCGCGAATCGTTGCAAGATGTCGTGGATTACGACGCATGGTTTCGCGCTCGGGTGGACTCTGCCAGAGTCGAAGCCGCAGATCCTGCGCAGCCAAAATTCACGCCAGAGGATTGGCAAGCCATCCGCAAAGCTAAGCTCGCCAAAGCTAAAAAGCTTGCCGCCGCCGCGCCTGCAAAATCTACAACTCGCAAAACCAAAATCAGCACATGATCGTCCTGCGCACCGCTCGCTATCGAGCCAGCCTAGACGCGATAGAAGCCCACATCGCGCAAGACAATCCACTCGCCGCTACCGAGATGTGGCTCAGCATTGACGATCAAGTCGCTAGCCTGTCAGACCCCAATTTCCCAAGACGTTTAGGCCGGGTAGCAGGCACACTAGAACTCGTCGCGCATGAAAACTATATCGTCATCTTGGAGCAGAGTGGCAACACAGTGACTGCGCTGGATGTATTGCACGTAGCCAGAAAATATCCTTGATTTTGAAGCGTTTTAGCCGAATGGCCGGCATAGAATCTGCGTAGAGCGCTATTGAATTAGTAGCGCTGGAGTGATGCTAATTTCGCTCAATCATCACTCTCAAGCAAAGCTCTCCTGCAAAGCCTGCTGCGCCAAAGTGTTGATGCTTTTGCCTTTGGCTTGCGCCGCAATAGCGAGTTTTTCATGCAGCTCTGGTGAAATTCGTAAATTGAATTTACCAGAAAAACTGCGCTTGGGCTCAATCCCTTTTTCCGCGCAAACCTCCAGAAAAACCGCAAGCGAGCGTTTGAATTCGGTGCGCAACTCCTTGGGATTCTTCCCATAAAAATCCGCGCCGCCATTGAGCCCGAGAATTTCTCCTCTGAACATATCAAGCTCAGCGTCAAATTCAATCGTTGCGTGATACTCATCAACTGTCATGACATTCATGGTTCGACTCCGTGTTGTTCCAGCCATTTGCGGATAGATGCCACCGCTCCCTTGTCCGTGTTGGGCGAAGGATGTGGGCGATGAAACACCCGCACCTCACCAAACAAGAAAACAGAAATTCGGCTGCCAGCTCGCTCTTCAATTTCCGCACCCAGCTCAACGAAAAGAGCTTCAACATCGCGCCACTGAACATTACCGCTCGTAGGCCGGGAAAAGATCAAGTCAACGATTCGCTGATGCCGACGCTTCATTTGTCAATAGTACCATTTTCAGGTACTGAATACTATTCGGATTGCTGATGACCTGATACTGATGCTGTGCTGGGTTATTTTTGCTTTTAGATAGATGCAGAACTAAATCTTTAATCGAAATCGGCAGTTAGCCGGTAAAGATACTGCGTGAAGCGCTATTGAATCTATAGTATTGACTAGGCGAGGGTTTTCTCAACCACATGCACCTGCGTCGTACCATCGGGCATTTGCCTCAGTAAATTTTTTGAAAACACACGCGATTCAGATCATCGCTGTCCAACCCTCACCCCACGCGCCTTCCAAAAAATTTCTGATTCAAACGCACAATGGTTTCCGCTGTGCAGTTTTTTTGGTCAACGTATGCCATGTGCGGCTAGGTAGAGGCTGGTCTGCTTAAATAAAAGATGAGCGCACACCTCAGTCATCTTTGTCGGCATGATATTGACCTGAACAATAGTAGCAACGAAACTCGAATTTGTGTCAGGAGTAAACGATCTGTCCGGTTCTTAGCAAGTAATCTG
>JAYUSD010000173.1:0-17932 GCA_043755865.1 Variovorax sp.
AGCGGTTTTGTCTAGTAAACGGAGCACGGCGCGCTCGCCATGGGCTGAGGGCAATGTAGAAACGCGCACATCCATCGCGCGCGTGCCGATGCGAAGCGAAATGCGGCCATCTTGCGGCAAACGCTTTTCAGCAATATCCAGCTCAGCCATGATTTTCAACCGCGAGATCAGCGCGGCGTGTAGCGCGCGATTGGGTTGCACCACTTCGCGCAGCGTGCCGTCGACCCGAAAGCGCACGCTCGATGTGCGCTCATACGGCTCAATGTGGATATCGCTTGCGCCATCTCGCGCAGCTTGCGTAAGCAAAGCATTGAGCATGCGGATGATGGGCGCATCGTCTTGGTTTTCTAGCAAATCTTCAATGGCAGGGAGCTCTTGCATGATGCGTGAGAGATCCGCATCGCTCTGCACTTCACTCACCACACTGGCCGCGCTCGATTCGCCTTGCGCATAGGCTGCGCTGATGCGCTGAATCAATACGTCTGGCGCTATTTTTTCTATAGCAGTCTGCGAAGCATTCTCGCCGGCAAGGGCATGTTTTCGCATGATTTCTGCAATCGCCGAGCGCGGCGTGGCATCTGAGAGCCAGAGCGTCAAATGGTTTTCATCGCTCTCCAGCAACACTTGATTGCTGCGAGCAAAAGAATAGGGCAAAGGGTAACGCGCCATCGCTGTGTATCTCGTGTCGGCTCAGGCTTACGGCTTGCTTTTGATCACGGGGGCGACCAGTGGGGCTGGAGATTTGCCGGGCGTGCCGTCCGGTCGCTGAGGTGGCAACACGGGCGCTTCGTTCACGCTGCCCAGCACGATGCTCGGCGTGGGTTGCACATCTTTTTGACCCGAGCGCATCAGCTCATAGCGATCGAGTGAAAGCGACTCTGTGCTGGCTGCGTCGCGCACGATGACGGGGCGCAAGAACAGCATGAGCTGGCGCTTGTCGCGCGTGCGGCTTTCGCTCTTAAACAAATTGCCAAACAGCGGGATGTCTCCCAAACCGGGTACTTTTTGTGCGCCGTTGTTAAAGCTGTCTTCGGCCAAACCACCCAGCACCAAGATACCGCCATCTTGCACCATCACATTGGTTTCTATCGATTGCTTGGTGGTGGTGGGGCCATTGGCGTTGCTGGTGGTATCACCTTCCACGCCAGAATTTTCTTGGAAGACTTGTAAGCGCACTTGACCATCTTCGCTGATTTGCGGTTTAACGCGCAGGGTCAGGCCCACGTCTTTGCGTTCAATCGTTTGAAACGGATTGGTCGCGCCGCCACCACTGGAGCCCGTGTTGGTGAATTGGCCGGTAATGAAAGGCACGTTGCGCCCCACCACG
Organism: Variovorax sp.; assembly: GCA_043755865.1. Lineage (GTDB taxonomy): Bacteria > Pseudomonadota > Gammaproteobacteria > Burkholderiales > Burkholderiaceae_C > JANMDU01. The sequence continues at coordinate 1,328 of JAYUSD010000173.1, forward strand.
ATTTTGGCTTCTTCGTTATCAAGCGTGAGCAAATTGGGCGACGACAAAATATTGCCTTCGTTGTTGTCTTCCAAAAATTTTGCCAAGGCACCCAAGACGTACACACCATTGGTTCGCACCGCAAGCCCGAAGTTGAGGCCTTTGCCGATCCCGGCCGCTGCCAAGCCTGCTGCGTCGTTGGCAGCCGACAAGCCAATGATGTTGCCCGTCGAGCCAAAATTCGTGCCGATGCCGCCCACCACTGAGTTGCCTGCTTTACCCAAACCCGTTTGCCACTGAATTCCAAACTCAGCCGCGCGCTTGCTGCTCACCTGCGCAATCAACACTTCCACGAGCACCTGCGCCCGGCGCTGATCGAGCTTGTCGATCACGGCTCGCATCTGCCGATACTGCGGCTCGGGCGCGGTGATGATGAGTGCATTGGTTGCAGGATCGGCTTGGATCTGACCGCCTGTAGAAGGCTGAGCCGATCCGCTGAGCGCCGCAGCGGCTGCGCCGCCTGGCGCGGGCGCTGCACGCGCTGCGGGCGCCGCGCTGCTCGCGCTGCCGCCTTCAGCACTCATGGCTGCTCGCAATGTGGTGGCAAGCTTCACAGCATCGGCGTTTTTGAGATACACCACATAGATGTTGCCGGCATCACCGTTGACGGTGCGGATCGGTGGCTGATCAAGCTTATCGATCAAAGATTTGATGAGGTTGACGCGCGCTGGATTGGCTGCTCGCACGATCACCGCATTGGAGCGCGATTCTGCCAAGATGCTGGTTTTGAACGCCGTATCAGCTTGCCCGCCCGGTGCAGCAGCGCCGCTTGCGCCCGACTCGCTCAGGCGAATCAGCAGCGGCACGAGATCGGAGGCAACGGCATGCCTCAGAGGAATAATTTCCAGATCTGTTGCGTTGCTCACATCCAGTGCGGCAATGATTTTGGCCATGCGCTGCAAGTTATCAGCGTAGTCTGTAATGATGAGCGAGTTGTTACCGGGGTTGACGTTGATCGTGTTGTTTGGGCTGATCAGGGGGCGCAAGATCGCCACGAGGTTGTTGGCATTCTCGTGATTGAGGCGGAAGATTTGCGTGAGGATCGTGTTGCCGCCCACTTTCACTTCACCCGCGTTGACCGCGCCGCCTTGCAGTTTGGCCTCAGCTTCTGGCACCACTTTGTAAATGCCCGCCGCTTCCACCACGGTGAAGCCTTGCAAGCGCAATGAGGCGAGAAACTGGTTGTAAGCCGACGCCACAGGCACAGCGCGATCGGTGGTCAAATTCATCTGGCCTCTAACGCGCGGATCGACCACGATGTTGCGATTCATGATCACGCCGAATGTCTTAGCCACTTCTGCGATTTCTGCGTTGACGAAATCGAGCTTGATGCCCTGCTGGCTGCGCGTTGCTCCCGCAGCGGCGGGCGTGGCTGGTGCAACAATGGGCGCGGCTGGAGGCGTCTGTGCAGATACTGATAAAGCATTTACAAAGAGAAAAGCACTGATTGCCGGCATAAATACTGCGCGACACGCTATTGAAATAGTAGTAATGCGTTGAAAAAGCGAGCTATTGATAATCATAAATCAACCTAACGAGATGATAGATTTGGCGCCTTGCCGGCGGCCAATGATGTTGAGCACATTCGATAGCGCATCTTGCTGCTCAGGAGACGCTGTGGCCTCGCCGGTAAAGCGAATGCGCGAGCCCACGAACTGGCCCGAGCCTGAGAGCTGCAGCGCGCCTCGCAGCGTTAGCAGCGCCATCGTGGGTACATCGCCGCCGTTCACATTCAAGCGGTAGTCTCCCAGTGGGGCGAGCGTAGAAAGCCGGGAAGACATGCCGAGCATATCGAGCGTGATCTGGCCCTCAAGCCGCGTGCGGCCTGAGATGGCTTGCACTTGCAGCGCTTGCGTGCTCAGGCTGAGCTGGCCCTGGGGATCAAGCGTGTTCCAAGGTGCGCCTAGCCCCGAGAGCCAGGGCGCGGGTAGATTGATGCGTGCAGGCCCAATGTGCAGCGCGTTTTGTGACCAACCGGGTTTTGCGGCGATTTCCACCGGTACAGCTGAGCAACAAGGCAAATTCAAAGCTGCATTCACACCGACAAGAGCTGGGCGCAAACGCCAATCGATGCGCCCGGGCAGGCTGGCGGCATCAGACGACCCCGCGCCGCCGGTGAGCAGCAATTGCGCAGAGCCGCTCCACACCGAGCCTTGCGGATCAGCGAGCAACACATGCCCGCCACTGGCCTCTTGCACGCCACGCGCCAGCCAAGCAGCCGGCGCGAAGATGATCAAAGCACCCAAAGCGCCCAAGCAGGCGGCCAGTGCAGCCGTGTGCCATGGCGCAGAAGCGGGCGCTGCAAAGCGCGGTTGACTGGCTGGGGAGCGGGTGCGTTTCATGCGGTGGTTCGTGGCTCAGCGCGCAGGCAGACTGAGCACCATCGTGCCGTCCCATGTCGTTGAGATTTGGGTTGTCGTGTTTGGAGCAGGCGCAACAGAAGTTGCAGCTTGCTTGAGTCGCAACTCGCTGGGCACGAGCCGCGCATTCGATCTGAGTTGTGCCAGCATTTGCGCGAGGGCATCGCCACTGATCCCGCGCAATGTAATACTGGCTCGTGCATCGCTCACCGCGAGCGTGGCCACTGCGCCTGCGGCACTCGCCCCGCCAGCGGCTTTTACTGTGCTCTCTAAACTGCGCAGCGATTCGTCGTAACTGAGTGCGCGCTGCGCTTTGAGCGATGTGGCCTGCGCTGCTTGCCCGCGCATCAGCTGCAACTGCGCATCCAGTGCACTCGCTGCTGCTTGGGCTTGGCGCAGTTGCGTGAGCGCCGGTGAGATGCCGATCCACCACAAAGCAGCCGCTGCGATCAACGCGATTGCGCTGCCCACGAGCATGCGCTCGCGCGAGACAAGCGAAGCCCATTTCCCACCAAGCGCATCTATTAAGCCCGTGTTTTTCACAGCACTCATGGCTTGACTCCCAGCGCTGGCTGATTGACTGCTGCAGTTGCTTGCCGATGAGAGATGATCAATGCCTGCGCATCGCTGCGCACGACAAGGCCGGCGTATTGAAACCGCGGCAACAAAGAATCGAGTTGCACGCCGGATAAGGCACTGCCGCGAATTTGCACCTCATTTGCTACATATTCAATAGCGCTTGGCGCAGTATTCATGCCGGCTACTGAGGCAAAACGTCCATAAATACTTTCAAAATCGCGCCCACTGAGCTGCCCCTGCGCCTGAGCCAGCGCGGCGAGCTCGCGCTGCATTTGTAGCGGCGCATCGACCACCACTTTCACATGAGGGAAACTTTGCGTGAGTAATTGATTCATCTGCGCGCGTTTGGCCTGCACCGCCGCATTTTGCTGATAACTCCAAGCATTGAGCCCAATCAGATGGGCCAGCAGCAAGAGCGCAATGCCCCAGCGCGCAGGCTTCCATTGCGGCGCAGCCAGCATATCGCGCAGCGTGCCCGTGAGGCGCTGCCAAGCCCGCCCGCCGCCCGATACGGCTAAATCGCCTTGCGCCAAATCAATGCCGCGTTCCTGAGCCGCCATAGCGGATTGCACCGCCCATTGCGCTGCTTGCAACACGTTGACTCTGCCGCCCAACACAAGCTCTGCTTGCGCGGCTACAGCGGGCTCTGCGCTGATGGCTAATCCCTGTGGCAATTTAGGCAACAACGCCGCTTGGGACAGCGGTAGACACAGCACACCGTGCGCATCTGCGTAAATCAGTGATGCGGTATCGTGCCCGCCGCCGGCGTGCAAGCTCAGTGTCTCGCTGGGGAAAATCTCCGGCACGATGCGCGTCAAAGGCACGCGCGCGGCTTGCAACTGCACCACAGCTTCTCGCAAATGCGCCTTGTCACATGCAGCCACCCAAGTTTTGCCATTGCTTGATAGCGTTGGGCACGCGGCCAAATGCATTTGCGCCGCGTCATCGAGCAATTGCTCTTCCAGCACACCAGCGAGCAACGCTTGCGTTTTTTGTGCGGAGCTTCCGCGCGGGAGTTTGGGCAGCGCCGCCAAGTGCCAAGACAGCGCTTGTGCTGGCACGATCAACGCAGCCGTATCCGCGCGCGGCAGCAAAGCAGACGCCGCGCTGCCGTGCGAGGTGAGTGCGCCGGCGCTTGAGACCAGCGCATACGTAAGCTCTGTGTTGGCGCTGCCAGGAAGTGGAAGGGTGATGAGAAGTTGGCTCATGAAACTGATGTGATTTTGCTCATTATCGCTTTTCGTCAACGGGTCTTGCCAGTGATTTGCTCAGCGGTGAGACCACCGCTTGCCACTGGGAAGCTGCCCCGCTCGCGCCAAAGCACCTTCACATCCAGCCCATCGCGCTGCACCACCGAGCGCTCGGTGACCACCGCGCTCTGCGCGCCATCGGCCAAACGCAAGCGCCCCGTGACCTCAAAGTAGCGGCTGGCAACGCTGTGCTGACCTTCATTGAACAATCCCGCAAGCGCTGGCAACAAACTACCCACATCACCCAAGCTCTTGAAATGCTGCTTCTGGCGCTCAGAAACGAGTTTTCGTGCACCATCAAGCTCCAAGTCACTCACGCTGGCATACAGCACCTCGGCGCCGGCTGTATTCACGTTGACAGGCGTGCGGCTGGGCAACCAAGTGATGAAGGGGCGCAAGCGTTCCAATGATGCGCTAGACAAGCCCAGCAAAGTCAGCTGCTCTACGCGCTGGGGCAAGAGAGCGGCGCGCGCAGCAGACTGGTTGTCTGGGCTCAAATCGGATGCAAAGCGCAGGTTTTCAGCGACCGCGTTGAGCTCCGCAACATCCAAGCCTTGCAGATCAAACAACTTTGCCAAAGCGGCCAGCGCGGGCGGCGAGATGCGGCCGGCTTCGATCAAGTTGTACACATTCAGCTTAGCCTGCATGTCTTGTATTTGGCCGGAGAGAAATACATTGTCATCGGCTTGATCGGCCAGCAAGGCGGCGCTGGTTGCATCAGCGGCCAAAAAACTGGTCAGCCGCGATTCTTGTAAGGCCACTGCCCAAGGCTCGCCCAAATGATCTGCGCCGCCCGAGCGCGCGTCTTCGCGCAAGATCAGCCGCGCCCAATCGAGTGCACCGACCAAAATCCAAGCAGCTTGGCCTCGCGTGCGCTCAGCGCGCTCGGTCTCTACGCTGCGCCATTGCTGCCAAGCCGCGCCAGCGGCCAGTGTGGCCACCAATGCGAGTGTGAGCATGGCTGTCAACAGAGCAGCGCCGCGACAAGCTTGGGCGCCGCCGAGCCGCCGCAAGGCAGGCGCTCCCCCCGCATCGACAAAGCCGAGACCCATCGCTTTGATCCGGGCAGCGCACTTTGAGACGTGGCGAAACGTGGGGGCGATATTCATGACTTGCCGCCTCCACGCGTGGGCTGCACCCAATCCATCGTGAGTTTGCCGCCAGGCGTTTGCCCAAGCGCGAGCTGCAAAATCAAGCGCACGCCATCAGGGTTCGTGCTGCTTTGTGTCGCAACACCGTCTGCCGACAATGGATTGCTCCACGCATCATTGCGGAAGTAAAAAATCTGCCACTCATCGACACTGAGCACCGCCGTCTCCCCGGCGATCTCAACAGCGCTTGGATTTTGCCCCCAGCGCCCAGCTTGATTCCAAGCGGCTTGCCACTGCCCGCGTGTGCGCACCGGCTCCGATACCCAGCGTATAAAGCGGCGCGTGCTGCCTGCCTGACTTTCAACGCGGCGCGTGCCCCAAGCCACCACGCGCATCTCGTCTCCCTCAAAGCGGCGTGTGATGCGCAGAATACGGCTGTCAAACTCAATCGCTTTGGCGGTGCTGGCGCTGCCGTCTGCACCGCCCGCGCTGCCTGAACGACCCGCGGCCGCTGGCGGCGTTTGCGAGGCATCGACCATCTGGTCGAGATCGGTGCGCCATTGGAGCAGCGCCGTTTGAATCGCCGCCACGTCATCCGAGCGAGCGCGATGCTGCGCGCTGGCCTTGGCCATGCCATCAATGCCCTGCCAAGTCAGCACCGCCATGATCGACATCACCACCAGCGCCACCATCACCTCAATCAGCGTGAAGCCCTTGGATTTAAATGGGGTCAGATCACATTTAATTTTTGGCATTTCAATACCGCCCCACCACGGTAGAGATTTGCACGATGCCATATTGGCTTTGCGCATCGCTCACACTGGCCTGCACGCGCAGGAAGCTGGGGTTGGGCGTGGGGCGCACCTGGAGTTGCACGCTGAACACGCGCCCCGCTTGGCTGCATTCAACATTTGATTCACCCACGCCGGGCATTTGCCGCGCCAAGCGGATGGCATACAGCGCGTTGTCGGCGCACATTTGCGCAAGCAGCAAGTCAGTTTGCCGCTGGGATGAGCGCGCCAGCGCTGTGGTGGCCTGCGTACCGGCAAACAGCGCAATCGCCACGATAGACAGCGCCACCAACACTTCAATCAACGTAAAGCCGCTCTGCGATGGGGTTGTTTTCACCCTCATGGTTTGCTCACGTCATCACCGGCCTGCACCGTAAAAGGCCGCAGACCATCAGTGGCCACACGCAAACGCCGCTGTCCCAAGCTGAGCAAGACGCTTGAGGGCGCGATCATCGGCTCAGCGCCAAGCAGCAAACTTTGCTGGGGCACATTGGCTCGGGGATTGTCAATCTGCGCATTCATGCCGGGTGCAAGCCATGCGTTGATGCTGGATGCATCAATCTGCACAGGCTGGATATTTAGCTGGTTGGCCGGCAGCAAAGCAAAGCCCTGCGCCAATGGCAGCCAAGCCATCGCCACGCCTGAGCTGCGCGATTGCACACGCGCGGTTTCTAAAATCACACTCAAGCGATCTGCCTCACGATCAAGCAGCGTCGATTCGTTGTCTCGAATCGCAAAACTCACGCCTGCTGTGGCAATCGCAATCAACGTGATCACCACCATGAGCTCAATCAAGGTGAAGCCATGCATGCGCGACACACGCGCCGCAACACAAGCATCACTGCCAACTGCCGACATCCGCATTTTTACCTTCGCCGCCGGCTTGCCCATCAGCGCCGAAGCTCATCACATCAATCTCGCCCTTGATGCCAGGGTTTAAGTATTGATATGCACGCCCCCAAGGATCATTGGGCAGCTTTTCCAAATACGGCTTCCAATTGCCGGGAATCGCGCCCACCGTGGGCTTGCTCACCAAGGCTTGCAAGCCTTGCTCGCCGCTGGGATAGCGTTGGTTGTCCAGCCGATACAGCTTCAAAGCTTGCACGAGATTATTGATATCCGTTTTCGCAGCGGTGACGCGGGCATCATCGGCGCGATCCAACACGTTGGGCACAATCAGCGCTGCCAAAATACCGATGATCACAAGCACGACCATCAACTCGATCAAAGTAAAGCCGCGCTGAATAGAGCAATGGCTCGCTCGTTGGGCACGGCGGGCTAATTTTTTGACAGCATGAAACATAAGTGTTGAAGAGAACTTGTTAGAAACACGATAATAGCCGCATGCAACGCCCCTCATGGATTAGATTCGCAACATTTCTTGTCTGGCTGCTCGCCGCAGGCAGCGTCGTGTATTGGGCGCTCAAATTTACCAAGGGCCCAGCTGCGCCGCCCAGCGCCGATGTGGCCGCTGTAGCCGCATCCGCTGCAGGCACGGGCGCAGCCGATGGGCAAGCGCTGGCCAAAGGCTTGGGTGGCGGGCAGGCATCTGCAGCAAATAACCCCACTTTAGTCGTGGCCGCGCCAAGCGTGTTTCTGGCCACGCGTTTTGTGCTGACCGGCGTAGTGGTGCAAAAAAACAGCCGCAACGCTGGCGTCGCATTGATCGCCGTCGACGGCAAACCTTCCCGCCCTTATCGCGTTGGCGGGGCGCTGGCAGACGGCATTGTGCTGCACAGCGTATCCAGCGGCAAAGCCATGCTCGCCACCGGTTTAGATGCGCCGGTGGGCCTGACGCTGGAGCTGCCCCAGCTCACCACGGCGTTGGCTGGCACAGCCGTGGCCGCGCGGCCTGCTTTGCCAGCAGCCATCAGCGCTGTGGCGATTCCCACGCCGATGGCCACAGCGGCAACGATGGCCACGCCAGCGGCCAACCCCACGGCTGCCTTTGGTGCGCAAGGTGCAATTGGCCAAAGGCCACCTCGCCCGTTGGCCAATCGGCAGCGCGAAGCGGAGAAAGAAGCGGCGCGTGATCAAACTGGTGCGCCTGCCCAGTAGCAAGCGCAGCAAACAATTCAAAAGGCTGCACAGCTAGCCATTGCATCGCCCGGATCACGCCCGCATGCGTGATCCAAATTTGATCGCCTCCCCCTTGAGCGCTTTGATGCAAGCGCTGCGCGACACGCTGCACGAATTGCCCGGTGGATTCTCCGCTGCCGCCGCATCGGTACGCAGCGAAATCATCCGTCCACGCGCTGAGCTGCGACTGTGCGATGGCATCCCAAGCGCACATCTCCCATCCGCCAAAATGCATTTCCGTCAGTTTTTCATCGGTTTTATAAGCAAAATCAGCTTGTAACCGGCATAGAATATGCGCAAGATGCTCACATCTTGATAGCGGCGAGCAAATAATGGGCAGATGTTTAGGCAGCACTTTCAGCAGATCTCGCGCTGCAGATTCCAGCGCCTGCATGCTGCATTTCACATCACTTGCGCCATAACAAACTCCACTGGCCACCAGTGGCCTAGGATGCCTCACAAGATAAAGCTTCATCGTTTGCAGCCGATCAACTCACGCCGAGAATGAGCAAAGCGCCGAGTAAAAACGCGATCTCACAGACCTGCTGCACAGCGCCCAATGCATCGCCGGTAAAACCCTGCAAACGCACGCGCAGACGCCACCACATCACGCACCAAGCCAGAAAGGCCAGCCCCATGCCCGCTATGAATTCAATAGCTACCCCCGCAATAAACACGCCGGGTAACAGCGCAAAACACCAAATAACATTGCTCAGTAGTGCGCCCGGGGTGATGCTGTCCGCCAGCGGCTTAGATTTGCTTGCAGCCGCATCTCCCACGTGCGCGAGCAGCGCCAGCAGCCCCATGGGCAAGGCGCGTGAGACAACATGGCTGGCAACGATCAGCACCACAATTTGCCCACCCTCCAGCGCACCCAAAGCCGCCAGCAGCGCGATTTTCGTCAGCAGCGCCAGCACCAACGCCATGGCCCCGAACGCGCCCACGCGTGAGTCTTTCATGATCTCCAACGCGCGATCTCTATCCTGCGAGCCGCCCAGCCCATCGGCCAAATCGGCGAGCCCATCTTCATGAAACCCGCCCGTGAGCAACACGGTAGCCGTCGTCGACAAACAAGCCGCAATCAACGGCGCATAACCACCGGGCAGCAGCGCATCAAACACCACATACACCACGCCAGCAACGATACCCACCACCCAACCCACCCCCGCAAAATGCGCCGCACTTTTCCTCAGCATCTCGGGGCTAAACCCCACCCATTCCGCGAGCTTTCCGGTGATGGGAATACGGGTGAAAAATTGGATCGCGAGGAGGAAATGGCGAGTAAATGACATGCTTGGCGCAATGAGAAAATTCAATTCAATTTCCGGACGCGAAAGTTACGCGAAAGGGGCGAAAAAGAAACAGCCAAAAAAATGGATTGCTAAAAATGCCAACCAGATGCATCGTGCTCCAGACAATTTTGGTATTTTTTTCGCGTCTTTCGCGTAACTTTCGCGTCTTTCGCGTCCGGATGTCCGCATTTTTTCTTCAAACCCGAGTAGACACCCCAGCCGATTCAAAGCTGGCCATCTCATTTAAAAGCCGCGCGCTGGACACCACCAACGGCCAAGCTAAGAGCGCGCCTGTGCCCTCGCCCAAGCGCAGCCCGAGATCGAGCAGCGGCAGCGCGGCCAACGCTTTGAGCATGGCGCGATGGCCAAATTCTGCGCCGACGTGGCAAAACACCATGTAATCTTTGCAAGCCGGCGACAAGCCCACCGCCACCAAGGCCGCAGCACCCGCGATAAAGCCATCCACCAAAATCACACGCCGCTCGCTTGCTGCTTGCAACATCGCGCCAGCCATCATCGCAATTTCAAAGCCGCCCACCGCACACAAAATATCAAACGGCTTTTTTGCCTCTTTGTGACGGCGATGCGCGCGCGTGAGCGCATAGATTTTTTTCTTCATTTGCTCATCGGTCAGGCCCGTGCCGCGCCCGCTGCAATCCTCAATGGGAATCGGCGTAAACAGCGAGAGAATCAGCGCAGCACTCGATGTGTTGCCGATGCCCATCTCTCCAAAGGCCACCACATTGCCAGCGAGCTGGCGCACCACCCCCATGCCCGCTTGCAGCGCGGCCACTGCTTGCAAATCGCTCATCGCAGGCGCGAGCACACTGTTGCGCGTGCTGGGCGCAATTTTGAGCTGGAGCAAGCGCGGATGCTCGGGCAATTGACTGGCCACGCCCGCGTCCACCACGGTGAGATTGAAATTATGCTGATGCGCGAGCACGTTTACACCTGCACTACCCCGGCTGTCTTTGCCTGGCCCTGCGCCCAGCATATTGGCCACCATTTGCGCCGTTACGGCTTGCGGATAGGCCGATACGCCTTCGTCCACGATGCCGTGGTCGCCCGCAAACACCACGATTTGCGGCTGCTTCAAGCTCACCATTTGGCTTTGCTGAATCAGGCCAAGCTGCACCGCCAGCGATTCCAATTGCCCCAGAGCACCGAGTGGTTTGGTTTTGTTGTCGAGCTTGTTTTGCAGCCGAAAGGCGAGTTGTTGCGCGTCGGCTCCTGCGCGGATCGGCGCAATCTCGGGCAACTGAATCTCGGGCAGTTCAATCATGCTATCAGTCATGTTAGTTTTTCAAAAATAAACGGTACGCCGGGTTGGCCGTTTCGTCCACAGCGGGGTAGCCGAGCTCTTTGACGAATGCGGTAAAGGCTTTGTCGTCTTGCTTGGGCACTTGCAGCCCCACAAGAATGCGGCCGTAGTCTGCGCCTTGATTGCGGTAATGAAACAGCGTGATGTTCCAGCCAGGGCGCATGGCGTTTAGAAATTTGAGCAGTGCACCTGGCCGCTCCGGAAAAATGAATCGCATCAGCCGCTCATCGTGCGCCAGCTTTGATGCGCCGCCCACCATATGCCGCAAATGCTCTTTGGCCAACTCGTCGTGCGTGAGATCTATCGTGGCAAAGCCTTTTTTCGTAAAGCTCGTGGCGATTTTCGCGCTCTCACCTTTGCCGTGCGTCGTGAGCCCCACAAACACATGCGCTTTTGCGCTGTCTGAGATGCGATAGTTAAACTCCGTGACGTTTCGCGCGCCGCCGGGCAAATCGCCCACCGCCGTGCAAAAGCGCCTGAAGCTGCCGCGCTCCTCGGGCACAGTCACGGCAAACAACGCCTCGCGCTCTTCGCCCACTTCCGCGCGCTCGGCCACAAAGCGCAGCCGGTCGAAATTCATATTCGCGCCGCACAAAATCGCGGCATACGTCTGGCCTTTGGTTTTGTGCTTTTGCACATATTGCTTGATCGCCGCCACAGCCATCGCGCCCGACGGCTCAACAATGCTGCGCGTGTCAACAAATACATCTTTGATGGCTGCACACACCGCATCGGTGTCCACCACCACAAACTCATCAATCAGATCTTTGGCTGCGCGAAATGTTTCCTCGCCCACCAGTTTCACGGCGGTGCCGTCAGCAAACAGCCCCACATCGGGCAGCGTGACGCGCTTGTTGGCATGGACCGATTGCAGCATCGCATCCGAATCATTCATCTGCACGCCAATCACTTTCACGCTGGGTCGCACGGCCTTGATGTAATTGGCCACGCCCGAGATCAGCCCACCGCCACCAATGGCGACAAACACCGCATCAAGCCGGCCTTCAGAGACACGCTGCACTTGCCGCAAGATCTCCATCGCAATCGTGCCCTGCCCGGCGATCACATCGGGATCGTCAAATGGATGCACAAATGTCAGGCCCTGTTTCTTCTCAATTTCCAAAGCATGCGTGTAAGCATCGCTGTAGCTATCGCCAAACAACACCACCTCACCCCCTAAGCCGCGCACCGCATCCACCTTGATCTGCGGCGTGGTGGTGGGCATCACGATCACGGAGCGCGCGCCCAGCTTGCCCGCACCCAGCGCCACGCCTTGCGCATGATTGCCCGCCGAGGCGCAAATCACACCTTTTTTGAGCTGCGCAGGCGTGAGATGAGCCATCTTGTTGTACGCGCCGCGCAGCTTGAAGCTAAACACCGGCTGCTGATCTTCGCGCTTCAAAAGCACGGTGTTGTGCACGCGCTGGGAGAGCTGTTTGGCGGGGGTGAGATCCGATTCCACGGCCACGTCGTACACACGCGCATTCAAAATCTTGGTGAGGTAATCCGCCGGGGTGAGCTGCGCTTTTTGGGTCTGGGTGGCTTTTGTAGGCATGCGGCATTGTAAAACCCGAGCCTGTGAGCCCCCAAAGCCGCCATCGCTCAGTGAAAAATGGTCAAAAAAAGCCCCAGCACTTGCGGGCTGGGGCTATGAACTAACCCAGCCTTGCGGAGGGTTGAGGAGACAAGTTTTCATTCTAATTTCAAAATTGCTGCGCCGCATCAAGCACGCGATAATTGCAACAACTTTTTCAGGAGAATCAGATGGAATGCACCGTAAGTTGGACAGGCGGCGTGGGCACGGGCATCGGTTCGCGCTCGGGCATGGGCTTTCTTGCAGAAACTGGCAGCGGCCATATGCTCACGATGGACGGCGCGCCCGATGCCACCAAGCCGGAGAATGGCGGTCAGAATTTAAGCCCGCGCCCGATGGAAGTATTGCTCGCAGGCACTGGCGGCTGCACGGCGTATGACGTCGTGTTGATTTTGAAGCGCGGCAGGCACGATGTGCGCGGCTGCTCAGTGAAACTGACTGCTGATCGCGCAGAAGTTGATCCCAAGGTGTTTACCAAGATCAATATGCATTTCACCGTTTCTGGCAAAGCTTTGCAAGCCTCGGCGGTAGAACGCGCGATTGCCATGAGCCACGAGAAATACTGCTCAGCCACGATCATGCTAGGCAAGACGGCGGAGATCACGACGAGCTTTGAGCTTGTAGAGGCTTGATATTTAGGCGTTTTGAGCAGTTAGCCGGCGTATTTATTGCGCGGAGTGCTATTATTTTTGTAGTACTCGGGAGATTTCATTCGGATGCAGCGGCCGCGAAGATGGCGGTTGGGGCTGCTACGTCTGCCTCATGTACCCTGCTCGGGATTAGCGACACTTGTCGCAAGATAAGGAATCAAAACGCTTCGCGTTTATTAAACCTGTGCTGCGAGAAATCGGCAGCCGCAGCAACCCCAACCGCCATCCTCGCGGCCTGTTTGGAGTGCAGAAAATCATCGCGCGCTGATCGTGGCAGATGCAAATATTGGTTGCACGCTGCCATTTTGCTTCGCCGCGCCAACTTATGGCCTATAGAAGCTGTATTCGGGCGGGCGATTTTTGCATCGCAGTGTTCAAAAACGCTTGCGTTTTTTCATCGTCATTTCAGGCGACGGGTGTCGCTACGCTCGCGAGAAGGAACCGCGCCTTGCTCGGGCAGCTGATCAATCCAAAACTTATCCTCTGGGTGCGGCCCGATGATCGGGAGGTGCAGCATGGCAGCGAGCTCAGCCGTTGCGCCCGCATGGTCGATGTGCGCATGGGTGAGCCAAATCTGCTCTAGCTTTGCACCGGTTGTATCCACAGCCGCCAGCAGCTTGTCGATATCGCCGCCCGGATCAATGATGGCCGCAAGCCGCGCCTCATCGCACCAAACGATGGAGCAGTTTTGTGCGAATGGCGTGACAGGGACGGTGATGTAATGCAGCATATCTCCCAGAGTAACGCTATTAAAATATGAGTACTCTGAGCAGCATATATGCCGGCTGGGCATCGGTTTTGCATAAAAACAGCGCCCAACTGGCTCAAAACCGCAAATTGCCCAATAATCAGCTTATGCAAATTTTGGAATTCACCACCGACAGCCTGCGCTTCTTAGACGCTGTGCCAGAAAAAGCGCCTGAGGGCGGTTTTGTTTGGTTGTTTCTAGATCGTGATGATTTTGCGCAGCACCAAGCCACCGTGCAGCAGGCTGCGCAGCGTTTGGGCGGCTCAGCGCTGCTGGATGTGCATTTGGCCGACATTCAAAATGCGCAGCATCCATCGCGCTATGACTTCACCTCGATTTATGACCTGATCATTTTTCGCCGCTTGGCGACAAAACTAGAAATGGCGCAAGAATCCCAGCAAAACGAAGGCAAGCAGGCTGACCTCAATCATGCGACGCCAACACCGCAGCCAGCTTCGTTGCGCGACAAAACGGCACCTGACTTCAAACGCATCAGCTCCAAGGCAGTTGGTTTCGCGGTATTTGACCGTCTGCTCATTACCGTGCATCCACGTGGCTGCTATGCAGCGCGCAATTTCGTGCAGCGATTTTTAGAAGATGCCAAAAATGGCGTAGACAACGTCAGTGCTCGCAGCCGCATTCCTGTCAACCCAGCCGATCTTGCGCTGCGCATGATCAATGTGATGGTGGACAGTTATTTGGATCTGCGCAAAGAGCTTTCAGCCCAACTCGACTATTGGCAAGCGCAATTGCTCAAACCTTCGTCAAGCTTCAACAACTGGGGTGCTTTGATGCAAGCGCGTGGCCAGTTGCATATATTGGAGGATTTGTGTGATGAGCAGCATGACGCCATCCAAGAATGGCTCGACACTATCCAAGAATCGCCGCTATCGACCTTTCACTCGGATGCCGCAAAAGCACAAGCTCAGCGCGACCAGCTCATTGCACGGGCGCGCGATGTGATGGAGCACATCACACGCGTGATGCACCACGCGCGCCGCTTGGAGCAATCCGCAGAGACCGTCGTGCAAATTCATTTCTCTGCGCAAAGCAACCGCACCAATGACATCATGCGCACGCTCACTGCGCTCACGGCGATCTTCTTACCACTGAACTTAATCGCCGGCATCTTCGGAATGAATTTTGAATTCCTGCCTATTATTCACGCGAAAAATGGATTTTGGTGGGCGCTTGGCGGCATGGCGCTGACTGCCAGCACCATGGGCTTGGTGTTTTGGCGAAAACGCTACTTGGCTCGCACGCGCGGCTGAGCAATCGCAAGGAACAGATGCTAGGCTGAGGGCTCGCAAGCTACAGATGCGAGGCTGAGGGCTCGCAAGAGCGGACGCGCTGGTGACAGTTTTGATGGTGCGGGTCACCTTTTAGACAGCCGCTTTGCGCGCTCGGCGGTTTAATCGCGGCATGCCCTCACAAGATTTCAACTTACATGCGGCAGACGGCTACGCGCTGACTGCCACGCTCTACACACCCGATCACTGCGCTGTTGATGCACAAACAGGCCGCCCGCAATACATTGTGATGGGCTGCGCCACCGCCGTGCCGCGCGGCTTTTACAAAGCCTTTTGCGAATACGCCGCCAGCGTGGGTTTGTATTCACTGGTGGCAGATTACAGAGGTATTGGAGACTCCAAGCAGGGCGGCCTGAATGGCTTTGTGATGAATTATGCCGATTGGTCGGTGCAAGATTTGGGCGCGCTGGTGCAGTATGCGCATGCGCGCGGCGAAGTGTATTTGGTGGGGCACAGTTTGGGCGGCCATGCGATTGGGCAGTTGCCTGACCCCAGCATGCTCAAAGCCGCTTATCTGTGCGGCTCAGGTGCTGGCTGGGCTGGCTGGATGCCACTGGCTGAGCGCATCAAGGTCTGGTGTTTGTGGAACGTGATTGGCCCGGTGGCCACCACGCTGCTGGGCTATCAGCCGATGAGCAAATTTGGGCTGGGAGAAGATATTCCGCTGGGCGTGTACCGAGACTGGAAGCGATGGTGCAGCTTTCCGCGTTATTTCTTCGACGATCCTGCACCCGACGCCCGCGCTATTTGCCAAAAATTCGAGCGCGTGCGCATTCCTTTGGCTGCCGCCGTGAGCACCGATGACCTGTGGGCACCGCCCAAATCACGCGACGCTTTTTTCTCCGGCTACTCACGCGCCAAAGTTGATTGCATTGACCTCACACCCACCGAGCTCGGCGTAGCGCAGATAGGTCACATGGGTTACTTCCGCAGGCAAGTCGGTGCAATCCTTTGGCCTCAGATTCTTGTTTGGCTAGGAAAACAAGGTTTGCTGTACAAAATCTGACCACCAATATCAGTTGTTCAAATCCGCTACTTTGTCGCTTGGATATTTGAATGAATCACGCAGCATATACGGCATAGGCAAATTCAAATTGATGCCTTTGGGCGGGATCGGTTGCTCAAACCATTTACGGTAGATGACCTGAATCTCGCCGCTCAAAATGATGCGGCGCATTTCAGCATCTACTATTTTCTTGAAAGCAGCATCTCCTTTGGGCAACATGATCGCGTAGGGCTCAATCGTCATGGGCTTGCCAATCACTTGATAAGCCTCAGGCTGCGCAGAATTGGCGCGCAGGCCAAACAGCAGCACATCGTCCATCGCAAAAGCATCCGCTCTTTTTTGCGCCACCATGCCAAACGCCTCGCCATGATCAGCCGCCTCAAGCACCTTCATTTTCAGGCTGCGCTCAGCATTGATGCGCTCCAACGTTTTGATATTGGTCGAGCCTTTGGTGGATACCACGCTGCGGCTTTCTAAATCTTCCAGTTTGAGCAG
>JAYUSD010000174.1:0-17769 GCA_043755865.1 Variovorax sp.
CTTCCGCGAGCGGATTAACGCATTTTGACAAAAATGGCCAGGCCCATATGGTGGATGTGGGGGCGAAGGCCGCGACGCATCGAGTGGCGACTGTGCATGGCCGCATTGACATGCTGCCTGCTACGCTGGCCTTAATTGCTTCTGGGAGCGCAAAAAAGGGTGACGTATTGGGCATTGCGCGGATTGCGGGAATTCAAGCTGCGAAGAAAACGAGTGATTTGATTCCGCTGTGCCATCCGCTCATGATCACGCGGGTGACGGTCGATTTTTCGTTGGGGACACAAGCTGATCCGCATATCTCTTGCACGGCGACAGTCGAAACCGTGGGGCCGACTGGCGTGGAGATGGAGGCGCTCACGGCTTGCTCGGTAGCGCTGCTGACGATCTACGACATGTGCAAAGCAGTTGACCGGGGCATGGTGTTACGCTCTGTTGCACTGCATGAAAAGCACGGCGGCAAATCGGGGAGTTACGTCCGCTGATTTCAGCTGTTGCGCTTCATCCTTGTTCTTCATCCCTTGCGCCGCAGCTCTTGCATGCGCTCTTCAAAATAGCTGCCCACGGTGTAGCGATCAGACAAACGAACCTCGCGCCTTGGGTGCAAAAACAACGGCAGCGACACGCGGCTTCTTGTTGCGGCTTCTCCCTGCGGGTTAAGCACGCGGTGTTGGGTGCTGGGGTAATATTTTCCACTGGCCTCTTCCAGCATGTCACCAATGTTGACAATCAGGAGCCCAAAATCTGAAGGGGCGTCGATCCAGATGCCATCTGTGCCCATCACTTGCAAGCCCGGCTCAGTGGCGGCGGGCAGGATGGTGAGCAGATTGATGTCGGTGTGCGCAGCCGCGCGGATGGAGCCGGATTCTTGAGCACCGCCAAGTGCGTTGTGCAGGGGTGGATAGTGCAACACGCGCAGCAGAGTCTCTTCGCAATCGTCAATCATGCTGGCCAAGGGAACGCTATAGCGCGCGCGCACCTGGCTTGGAGAGTTGTCTTCCACCCATTTGAGCAAAGTAGACGCCAAGTCTTTGCCTAAATCGTAGTAGCGGCGAGCCGCATCGCTGACCTCGGCGGGATAGCGCCCCCACGGAAAAAGGTGAAAAAATTCCTTGTAATCACGGCTCGTGCTGCCCTTGGCCGTCTCGCTCACGGCGGTGGAGAAATGGCCATCAAGCCGAACAGGATCCCACGCATATTTTTCTGCATCGCCGGATTGGAAGAATGCCAGCCATTCTGCATAAATGCCATGCACCAAATCGCTAGACAGTGGATGATTTTTTAAGACGCCGAAGCCGGTTCGGTGCAGGCTCTCGCAAAAGGCGCGCGGTGCATCCGGCGATGTAAAGTCAACAATCGGGAGCGTGGGGTGATCTAGGGCTTCATTCATGGGCTGCGTTCATGGGCTTTAACTCACGAGTGTAGCCAACTAGACACCAGTGTATCTTCAAAGACTCTGAGCACCGCAGGCACATCTACCGCCATGGCGGCTTGAGACAGCGATACCTCAGCGCCAAAGCCTGCCTGCGGAAAATCGATACCCAAACGCTCATGCAAAATCGTCTGGCCTTGCGCGATTCCATCGCTCACACAACGTAGGCGGCCTTGCGCGAAGCTGAATAACTCGGGATGCAAGAGCGCTATAAAGGCCAGCACATCATGACCAAAGCAGCCCGGATTGGCTTTGAGATCAGGGTAGCGAGTAGCGTAAAACGCCGCGTAAAAGCGCACGGCGTGTAGGAGCGCATCGGTCAACGGATGCTTGTGTTGGGCAGCAATTTTTTCAAATAGTGATACCGGCACAACGACTTGGTACGTCACATCCAAGCCCACCATCGTGAGATCAAAGCCGGCGGTAAATACGGCATCAGCGGCATGCGGATCGTTCCAAATATTGGCCTCTGCCACGGGCGAGACATTGCCGCCCACTTTCACCGCGCCGCCCATCAACACGATGCTTTTGATCAGCAAGGGCAATTGCGGCTCAAGCGCCAAGGCAGCGGCGATATTGGTCAGCGGCCCGACCGGCACCAGCGTGATTTGGCCGGGCTGGGCGCGCGCTGTCTCGACGATGAACTGCGCTGCGCTGCGTGTATCTGCTTTTGCACTTGAGGGCGCAAAGCGCGAAGGCAAATTGCCCAAACCATCAGCGCCATGGATGTAGTGCGGCGGGGCTTCGCCATGCTTGAGGCAAGGCGCATCTGCACCTTGCGCCACCGCGATGTTGCGGCGAGCCAGCTGCGTGAGATACAGCGCATTCGTGGTGGCTTGCGGCGCAGTGACGTTGCCATAAACGGTGGTGATGCCCACCAGATCAATGCGCGGATGCGCCATGGCAAAGCAAAGCGCCATGGCATCGTCTACGCCCGGGTCGGTGTCAAAAATAACGCGGTGTTTTAAGGATTCATTCATGAGTAAAATTTTCTAGTCCGCTTTGGTTATCAGAGCGCATTCCTCATGAACGCAATCACTTCCTCACGACTTGGAATACTACTCTGCGCGCCTAGCCTTGTGCAAGCCAAAGCAGACGCAGCGCTGGCCTCGTTCAAACATTGTTGCATTGGCACACCACGCGATAAAGCGGCAACGAGTGCGCCGCAAAACGTGTCGCCAGCAGCGGTTGTGTCCACCACATCAACTTTGTAGGCCTTTTGCTGTATGACGTGGCCATGGTGCAGCGCGAGACAGCCGCGTGAGCCTAGGGTGACGATCACATCATGGAGTTGATGCTGCTTGGCCAAGCGCTCAAGTTGTGCCAACACGTCATCCTTTTCGCCGCCATCTCTATTTTTATCTTTGCCTGCCAGCGTGGCCAGCTCACCTTCGTTGACGATAAGAATGTCGACACAGCGCAGCAGCTGAGTCGACAACTGTTGCGCGGGTGCTGCGTTGAGCACGACCTTGGCGCCTAGCGCACGCGCGGTTTGCGCAAAGGCCAGCACAGTGGGTAAAGGCGTTTCAAGTTGCATCAAAAGATGCGAGATATGCAAATGCGCAGGCCAATGCGTTGGTAGCAAATCTGCATTTGCACCGGGCGCAACCGTGATGGCATTCTCGCCTTCATCGCTCACGCAGATAAAAGCCGTGCCCGTGGGCTGAGGGCTGCGGACGGTGTGCAGCTGCACATTCGCCTCGGCCAGCGATGCCAGCAGCGGCTTGGCAAAATCATCATCGCCCAAAGCGCAGAGCATCGCAGTGGCTGCGCCGCCAGCGCGGGCGCAAGCCACGGCTTGGTTGGCGCCTTTGCCGCCAGGGAAGATCTGAAAATCGCGCCCCAAGACCGTCTCGCCTGGTGCAGGAATATGCCCCGCACGGACGACGAAATCAAGATTAGCCGAGCCTGCAACGAGGATCATGATTTTTCCTAAAGATTTTCAGTGATTTTGGCATATCGCCGGCATAGAATATACGCAGAATGCTATATAAATCATAGCAGTTCATGTTCAGGTATTAAGCACTTGCTGCGCCCATTGTGGCAGAGGCGTATGCAAAACGCGGGTGTTTTGTTTGCGGCAAACGGCAATGCGCAGTGGGCCTGCGAAGCGCGCGTCGCTTGTCTGCGCTGTGCCGGGGTTGTCGTACAGCATGGCCATATCGGCTTGGCGCACCGCACGCTGCAAATGAGCCAATGTGCGCGGATAGCGATCCAAGATGCGCTGATCGGGCACATCATGGCCGCCTTCGCTCACGCGTTGGCGCACACGCTGGAGCAAACGCTTAGGCTCATCCATGCAGACCACGAGCAGCACCACCAAGTAAAGCGCAGTTTGCGCTTGTTGGATAAGAGCAATTTTGGAGGGGTGGGAAAAAACGGTTTCGCTCACAAAGCTCTGGCTAGAAGCAATCAGCGCCGCGCGGCGTGCATCTGCCCAATCACGCGCAGCTTCGGAGCGTTGCTGCACATCAGCGATGTGTTGCAAATGATCGCGCTCATAAAGATCAGCGTTGACGAACTCTGCGTCCGCTGGGATCAAGCCGTCTTTCACTGCAGCGCGATACAGGCTCGATTTGCCCGCGCCATTCGGGCCGGCCAGTAAATAAAAAACGTGCTCGGCCATCTGATCTGCAATCTGTCGATCCTCAAGCGGCGAGGCGGTATGCAGATGCGTTGATTTGCTGGCGATTGCCGCTTACGATTTCGCGCATGCGCTGCGCGAGGCTGCCGCTGGCATCGGCTTTCGCAAAGCGTGCTTCGATGCTATCGAGCAGAGCATCTGTGGATGAGGCTTCTTTTTTAGGCATGAGCGCCACGCTCGCCTCACGCGCGGTAAGTCCGCCATCTTCTACCGCCTTGCCCAGCATGGCCCAATACTCAATCTGCCCGGCGGTAGAGCGGCGCATGGCGATAGCGGTTTGGCGCGCTTCCATCACGAGGGCATTGGGGAGCTTGACGGAATTGAAGCTGTTTGCGGGTGCGGTGGCTGCATGCATGGCGGACTCCTAGACAAAGTTCATTGAAGTTTAGCTGAAAGTGGCAATTTGCGCCACATGTCCCTCAATATTGACGATGCGTTGAAAACCATGATTTTGGAGTCAAAAAGACAATAATCTGTTTTGGCGTAATTATTGCTTTATAAAAGTGCGTTTATCAAAAATCAGTCGTTTAAGCACATTAAAAGTGCAAAAACAAGCTCAAAACAGTTCATATTCAAAGACATTCCCATGGAAGCACTCAAACAGGGCGCGGATGCGCTATTCATTTTGCTCGGCGCAATCATGGTGCTGGCCATGCATGCAGGCTTTGCTTTTCTCGAGTTGGGCACGGTGCGCCGCAAAAACCAAGTTAACGCGCTGGTAAAGATTCTCGTGGATTTCTCCGTATCCACCGTGGTGTATTTCGCTGTGGGCTACAGCGTGGCTTATGGCACCAGCTTCTTTGTGAGCGCAGAAACGCTGGCCGCAAAAAACGGCTACGAGCTGGTGAAATTCTTCTTCCTGCTCACATTCGCCGCCGCCATTCCCGCCATCATCTCCGGCGGCATTGCCGAGCGCGCTAAATTTTGGCCGCAGCTCATTGCCACCGCAGTGATCGTTGGCTTTGTGTATCCCTTCTTTGAGGGCATTGCTTGGAACAACGCGTTTGGCATTCAAGATTGGATCAAAACCACCACAGGCGAGAATTTCCGCGATTTTGCGGGCAGCATTGTGGTGCATGCGGTGGGCGGTTGGATTGCGTTGCCCGCTGTGATCTTGCTGGGTGCGCGCAGCAACCGCTATCGCAAAGACGGTGCGATCTCAGCGCATCCGCCGTCCTCCATTCCCTTCCTCGCCTTAGGTGCGTGGATTCTTTGCGTGGGCTGGTTTGGCTTTAACGTAATGAGCGCGCAAAAAATTGAAAACATCTCTGGCCTCGTTGCAGTCAATTCGCTCATGGCAATGGTGGGCGGCACACTGGTGGCTTTGTTGCTCGGTAAAAACGATCCTGGCTTCGTCTACAACGGGCCGCTCGCTGGTCTTGTCGCCGTGTGCGCGGGCTCAGACATCATGCACCCGCTGGGGGCATTGGTGGTTGGCGGCATTGCAGGTGCGATCTTTGTGGTGATGTTCACGCTCACGCAAAACAAGTGGAAGATTGACGATGTGCTGGGCGTGTGGCCGCTGCACGGCCTGTGCGGCACATGGGGCGGTATCGCAGCGGGCATCTTCGGCACGAAGGCGTTCGGCGGCATGGGCGGCGTGAGTTTGCCCGCGCAACTGATCGGCACAGCGATGGGCGTGGCTTGGGCGCTGGTTGGCGGCTTCGTGATTTATTACGTGCTGAAAATCACGATGGGCTTGCGCATGAGCCAAGAAGAAGAATACGAAGGCGCAGACCTTTCGATCCATAAAATCGGCGCAACGCCGGATCGGGAAGTCAATTGGTAATGTGCTTGGGAAACGTGTGCATTGCCATGCTTGCTATGAATTAGTGAGCGCTCTGCGCAACACGTATGACGGCTAGAGGCTGATTTCTTTTGTAGCTTGAGGTCAAAAAGAAGAGGCGTATCATCGTTGCATGATCACCTTAGACTTCTTCATCACCTCATTCATCGTCGTGCTTATTCCGGGCACAGGCGCAGTATTCACAGTCTCTACTGGCCTCATGCGTGGCAAACGCGCGAGCCTGTGGGCAGCGCTGGGCTGTACGCTGGGCATCGTGCCGCATCTGCTGGCCACGATACTGGGCTTGGCTGCCATCATGCACACGAGTGCACTGGCTTTCAGTGTGCTCAAGTATGCGGGCGTGGCTTATCTGCTGTATTTGGCCTATGCCACGTGGCAAGACCGCTCGGGCTTTTCATTTGACGAAGCCCCGCAACAGGCAAGCGCATGGCAGTTGGTGGTCAAAGCGGTGTTGCTGAATTTACTCAACCCCAAGCTCACGATTTTCTTCCTTGCATTTTTGCCGCAGTTTGTCTCGCCCAAAGCAGTATCGCCTCTTGCTGACATGCTGACTTTGAGCGCGATCTTCATGCTGATGACGTTTATCGTCTTTGCGATCTACGGTTTGCTTGCTCACGGTTTCCGCAGCTTGGTGATGAATTCTGCGCGTGTACAAAACTGGATGCGCCGAAGCTTTGCGGGTGCGTTTGCTGGGCTCGGGTTGAATCTGGCCCTGACTGAGCAGCGATGAGTGCTATTAATTAATGAGCATACTATGTAGGTTTTATACCGGCGATATGCTATTTTTTTTAAATAATTGGTTTTTAAAGCCCGCGCTTTGAAGCTATCTCACGCCGACTGCGCTTGGGCTATTCCACTGCGCTCGTGTCCTCCGCGCTGGCCTTCGGCTGGCGCTCCCCCTTGACCTCGCTACGTGAAATAACCCAATCACAGTCGGCAGGCTAAAATTTTTTGTGGCTCGACGCCTGTTTCGGTCTTTGGGTGCTCTGATGATTGGGAATGCTGATTCGCGCGAACGGAGTCTCTCGCGTGTAACCAACAGGCCACGAGTTTGTAGCGCTGTGATTTGGGTGTCTCACGCGGCGAGGTAGAGGAGGAGGGCGGCGTAGCCGACCGGGGGACACGAACGGCGTGGGATGGCCAAAGCGTAGCGTCTTAAAATCGCTGCCGTTTCAACTCAAGGTCAATTTTTAAAACACTACGAAATCAATAGCACTCCACGCAATAAACACGCCGGCTAACTGCTCAAAACGCTTCAAATTTAAGCCAAAGAGTCACCTAAATCACACCCAACACTTGCAGATGCAGAAGTTCGCTTTAAACTTGTGAAAGTTATCTACAGGAACACATCATGGCTATCACCCTCTGCGGCTTTGCCGTCTCCAATTACTACAACAAAGTCAAACTCGCGTTGCTCGAAAAAGGTTTGGCTTTTGACGAAGAAGTGGTCATGACCAAGAGCACCGATGATGCTGTGCTCGCTGCGTCTCCACTGGCCAAAATCCCGTTCATCCGCACACCGCAGGGCGGCTTGTGTGAGAGTCAAGCGATTTTGGAATACATCGAAGCGGTGCAACCGCTGCCTGCACTGCTGCCATCAGATCCGTTTGCAGCGGCCAAGGTGCGCGAGCTGTGTACGTTTATTGATTTGCATCTGGAGCTGGTGGTGCGCGATTTGTACCCGCAAGCCTTCTTTGGCGGCACGGTCAGTGAGGGAACGCAGGCGCGGGTGAAGAAGCAATTGGAGAAAAACATTCCAGCTTTTATGAAGCTCGCCAAATTTTCGCCGATGGTGGCTGGTGGCGAGCAATTCACGATGGCAGATTGCTCGGCTTGGGTGAATTTGCCTTTGGTCGGCATGGCCACGCGAGCGGTTTATAAGCAAGATTTGCTGCTGGAAATGGGCTGCGATTACAAAGCCTATATCAAGATGATTGGCGAGCGGCCAGCAGCGGTCAAGGTCGCGGCTGACCGCAAAGAGGCGACTTTGAGGGCGGCTGCAGCTGCAAAGGCCACGAGCTGAGCCTCATGCGATTCGGTTCAATACCGTTTGCCCTGACCTTTGAACGAACTCGGGATAGGGTACGCATAGCGTATCAACGAGATCTAAGGACTTCGATATGCTGGGCGTACTCAGCCCTGAGCGCATCGAAGCGGCAGCCCGATCCGCCGGGGCCTTGATTTGCTGGTGTGAAGAGAAGACCGGCCTTTTCAGCGCCCGCGCTTGACCCGCAAAATTTCATCCAAGATTAAGCACGCTGCGCCAATCGTGATGGCGCTGTCGGCGATGTTGAACGCTGGAAAGTGCCACGTGCCGTAGAAGAAATCTAGAAAATCGACCACGTAGCCATGCACGAGGCGATCAATCACATTGCCAATCGCGCCGCCTAATACGCAAGCCAGCGCGAAGGCAAAGAGCTTTTGCGCATGGTGGCTGCGCAGCATCCACAAAATGAAAATCGTGGCTACTGCGCCGATGCCCGTGAAAAACCACCGTTGCCAGCCGCCCGCGCCTGCGAGGAAGGAGAAAGCCGCGCCGGTGTTGTGAGCGCGCACGATGTTGAAAAAGCTTGTCACCGGCGTGCTGTCACCGAGCTTGTAATAGCCGACGATCAGCGTCTTGGTGAACTGATCAGCCAAGATGATGATGATGGCCAAGATCAGCCAAGGCAGCATGCCTTGGAAGGTGGATTTTGAGGCATAGGAACTCTTAGGCATGGGACGGTTTCTCACAAGATTTAAGCATGGCTGCGTGCCTCGCCCTGGCCGAACAAATTGCTCACGCAGCGCCCGCAAATCGTGGGGTGTGTAGCATTGGAGCCGACGTCTTCCACATAATGCCAGCAACGCTCGCATTTCGCATGTTTTGAGGCATTTGCAGCTACCGATACAGCGGCACCAGTTATCAATTCAATAGCGGAAGTGATGAAGATGTATTTCACATCATCGCCGAGACTTGCAAGCAATGCAAAATCGTCCGCTGGCACGGTGAGCTGCACTTCAGCTTGCAAAGAGCTGCCCACTTTTCCTTCAGCACGCAAGGCTTCAATCGCGCGATTCACCTCATCGCGGATCGCGCGAATGCGGCTGTATTTAGTGATCAAATTTTCATCCAGTGCATCAAATTTCCAATACGTTTCCGTAAAGATCGTGCCCGATTCGGATTTGCCGAAAATGCCCCAAGCCTCTTCTGCCGTGAAGCTCAGAAAAGGTGCCATCCAGCGCAGCATGGCTTGCGTGATGTGCCAAAGCGCGGTTTGTGCGCTGCGGCGAGCATGCGAATTCTCTGCTGTGGTGTACAAACGATCCTTGAGCACATCAAGATAAAAGCCGCCCAAATCTTCGCTGCAATACAGTTGCAGTTTGCTCACCACGGGATGGAATTCGTAGATTTTGTAATGCGCCAGAATCTCAGATTGCAATTGCGCCGCGCGAGCGACCGCATAGCGATCCACTTCTAGCAGTTCGGACAGCGGCACAGCATGTTTTTCTGCATCAAAATCGCTCACGTTAGCGAGCAAGAATTTGAGCGTGTTGCGGATGCGGCGATAGGTGTCGACCACGCGCGCCAAGATCTTGTCGTCGATGCTCAGATCGCCGGAATAGTCTGTACTGGCTGCCCAGAGGCGAATGATTTCAGCGCCCAATTTGTCGCTCACCTCTTGCGGCGCGATGACGTTGCCCAAACTCTTGCTCATCTTGCGGCCTTGGCCGTCGACGGTGAAGCCGTGCGTGAGCAGGCCGCGATATGGCGCGCGGCCATACATGGCAGCGGCAGTTAAGAGCGACGAGTGAAACCAGCCGCGATGTTGATCATGGCCTTCGAGATATAAATCTGCCTCAGGGCCTTCGTTGTGTGCATTGATAAAAGAGCCATCGGCATTCTTATCGCCGTGGCTGCCTTTGAGTACAGTCGTGTGCGTCGTGCCTGAGTCAAACCACACTTCAAGAATATCGGTGCTCTTGGTATATTGCTCAGGATGCTCTGCGCCCACTTTTGCAAAGATCTCAGCCGTGCTGGCTTTGCTCCACGCTTCGATGCCGCCGGCTTCCACCATCTCAGCCGCCAGATCAATCATCACAACAGTTTTAGGATGCAGCACGCCCGAATCCACATGCGTGAACAATGGCAGCGGTACGCCCCATGAGCGCTGGCGCGAGATGCACCAATCGGGCCGGCCTGCAATCATGTCACGCAAACGCGTCTTGCCATTCTCGGGATAGAAACTGGTTTGCTCAATAGCGTCCAAAGCAATCTCGCGCAAGCTCTTCGGCGCTTTGTCTGAGGTGAACACACCCGGGGCGCCCGTGCCCCTTTCGGTAGTCGCCGAATCCATACGAATAAACCATTGCGAAGCCGCGCGGTAGATCACCGGCGTTTTATGTCGCCAGCAATGTGGGTAGCTGTGCGTGATGTCGTACGTTGCAAACAAGCGGTTGTTATCGCGCAGCGTATTGATGATCTCGGGGCAGGCTTTCCAGATGTTGAGCCCGCCGAACAATGGCAATGACTCCTCATAGCGGCCATTGCCTTGCACGGGATTCAAGATGTCTTTGATCGTGATGCCGTTGGCCACGCAGCTGTTGAAGTCATCCACGCCATAAGCGGGCGAGGAATGCACGATGCCTGTGCCGTCATCAGCGGTAGCGTAATCGGCCACGAAGATGGGCGAGAAGCGGTCGTAGCCGGGGTGGACGTGTGCGAGGGGATGCTTGAATTTGATTTTGTCGAGGCTTTTGCCCACAGCCGTGGCGACGATCTTGCCGGTGAGCTTGTAGCGCTCCAAACATTTTTCCACCAGCGATTCAGCCAGCATGATGAGGCCGCGCTCGGTGTCTACCAAAGCGTAGGTGAGCTCAGGATTCAAGTTCATCGCTTGGTTGGCGGGGATCGTCCAAGCGGTGGTCGTCCAGATCACGGCGAAGGCTTCTTTGTCTAGCGTCGGTAGTCCGAAAGCAGCGGCGAGCTTTTCGGGCTCTGCGCACAAGAAGCCCACATCGAGCGTGGAAGATTTTTTATCGGCGTATTCGATTTCAAATTCAGCCAGCGAAGAGCCGCAATCAAAACACCAATACACTGGCTTTAAACCGCGATATACAAAACCGCGCTCCATCACGCGCTTAAACGCCCGGATTTCGTTGGCCTCGGTCTGAAAATCCATCGTGCGATACGGGCGATCCCATTCGCCGAGCACGCCTAAGCGCTTGAAATCTTTCATCTGGCCGGCGATTTGCTCTGTAGCGAATGCGCGGCTCTTCGCCTGCATTTCATCGCGTGGCAAATTCCGCCCATGCAGCTTCTCGATGGCATTCTCAATTGGCAAGCCATGACAATCCCAGCCGGGGATGTATTGCGCATCAAAGCCGTCGAGCTGACGCGCTTTAACAATCATGTCTTTCAAGATTTTGTTAACAGCATGGCCGATATGAATATTGCCATTCGCATACGGCGGGCCATCATGCAAGATGAATTTCGGCTTGCCCACGCGGGATGCGCGCAGCTTTTTGTAAATGCCTTTGTCATCCCACTCTTTGGTCCAAGCCGGCTCGCGCTTAGGCAAATCGCCACGCATGGGGAAAGGCGTGTCGGGGAGATTGAGGGTTTTGCGGTAATCGGTTGCGGTGGATTCGGTCATGTTGGAACTTGTAGAAACTAGGTATCGCGAAAAACGCTAAAAAGAGACAGGAAAATCGCGAAAGAATACAAAAGAATTTTTTGCGTTTTTCGCGTTGTTTTCGCGTTTTTCGCGTTACCTAAATTGCTTGCGTGTCAACCTAGGCATATCAAATTGAAGCGGGGCGGCTGCCCCCTCAAATTCGTGTGCTGCTTGCCGTCGTCTTGCAAGCAAAATACTCACGCGCAGCGACCACATCGCGGGCAATGCCTTCTGTCAAGGCATTCAGGCCGTCGTACTTTAATTCGTCGTGTAGTTTATGTAGCAGTTCCACCCGAATGATTTTACCGTAGCCATGCTCTTGGCTAAGCGCCACCGGCCAGTCCAAGATATGCGTTTCGAGCAGCACGCGGCCACCGTTGATATCGCTTGCATCGAGCGAGGGGCGGATGCCGAGGTTGGCTACGCCCTCCAGTGTGCTGTCACCCAGCCCATGCACGCGTACGCAAAAAATCCCGCTGGCCGCGCATTTCCAAGCATGCGATTTCGAGGAAAACCGCAAATTTAGCGTGCGAAAACCGCTGGGCAAGTGCGCATCCTTACCCAGCTCACGCCCGAGTTTGCGCCCATGCACCACATGGCCGCTGATGCTGTAAGGCCGGCCAAGTAACTTGGCGGCATCTTGCATGCGTCCTGCGGCCAATGCTTCGCGCACGGCAGAGCTGGAGACTCGAAGCCCATGCACTTCATACGATTGCATGCGCGCCACATCAAAGCCAAGACGCTGGCCTTGCGCATCCAGCGTCGCGTAGTCGCCCGCTCGCTTTGCACCAAAGCGGAAATCATCGCCCACCAGCACATATTTTGCGCCCAGTCCGGTCACCAATACTTCATCAATAAATGCCTGCGGCGAAAGGCGGGCCAGCTTGGCGTTAAAAGGCAAGATCACGGCTTGATCCACGCCGCAGCGCTCAAGCTCGGTGAGTTTGTCGCGCAGGGTGGCGATGCGTGCGGGCGCCAGCTCGGGCCTGCCTGCGAGAGCGGCAAAGTAATCGCGCGGATGCGGCTCAAAACTCAGCACGCAGCTGGGCACGCCGCCATCCGCACCACGGTGAGCTGCTTCTGAGCGCAGCAGCGCAATCATGGCTTGATGGCCGCGATGCACGCCATCAAAATTGCCAATCGTCACGGCACATGCTTGTGCCATGTGGGCAGGATTCAAACCTCGGAACACGTTCATGGGTAGGGTCTAAACGATGGAAAATTCTCTATGAAATTGATAGCACTTCGCGCATATTCCATGCCGGTCAGTGGGGGTATTCGGTCATAAAAAGTGCGTAAAAGTGATGTATATTGTGTCCTAAGACGGTGAGGTGCTTTTTCTGGTTTGGTTTTTTCCACTGGAGGTGCGTTTTGAAGGTCTTGAAGTTATCTGCGCAGGGGCTCCCACAGAGCTGGATCAGCATGGAGCAAGCTGTGATCCATTACGCCTCGGATGAGGTGCGCTGGGAAGTGGGCGAGAGGGTGGCCACGTTTCGCGGCGGGCACAACGCGATCACCGGCGAGCAAAGCATCATCCACATCTCTTCAATAGTTGGCACCAAGGGCGTGCCTAGCATCAACCCTTTCGATCTGCGCCCAGGTCTGACCAACAGCAAACTTTTCGTGCGCGACCGCAACATCTGCGCTTATTGCGGCGCAGATTGCAGCGGCCACAAGGAAGACCAGCTCACCCGCGAACACATCATTCCGTATGCGCAAGGCGGCGTCGATGGTTGGATGAATGTCGTCACCGCTTGCAAAAACTGCAACCACCGCAAAGCCGCCCGCACGCCCGAGCAGGCCGGTATGCCGCTGCTCTACACGCCATACGTGCCAAGCTTGTGGGAAGATTTCATTTTGCGTAACCGACGCATTTTGGCCGATCAGATGGAATTTCTGATGGCGCATTTGCCGAAGACTTCTCGGCTTTACGCCTGAATACTTGGCTCCTCTATTTGGCTTTTGTAAAAATGCGCTCTGAGGAGTGCATTTTTTTTGGATCTTGCGGTTCTGCACGCAGATGCGGTGTGCCGCCAACTAAAACGCCCTGCTTGCGGGGCGTTTTGTATTTTTTTACAGTGGCTAATCGTGCAATTCAAGCAAGCTCACGCGACCTTGCGCTGCGGGCCATGTGCGGCCGATGAGTTTTTGGCCGTTGAATTCAGCTTGAACAGTGCGCGCCGCTGTGCCAGTGGGGAGCTTGATTTTTGAGGCGGCCAAACCCGCGCCTGTGCCACGTGTAATGCCGGGTGGTGGCGTGATGCCGTCAAGGCTAAGCATATCGCGATCTGCATCGAAGTAGCCGCGTGGGCGGGTGAAATTGACGATGCTGCCGGCGTCTTTGTCAGCATCGGCGATGCGCTCTGCGCGAATATGGAGCACGGAGCTTGAGCGCGGGAAGGCGCTGCGGTACATGTGCACGGTGGCGTAGCCGGGGGCGGAGATGACGAATTCGTAGCTTGCGCCAATCTTGGCCATGAATGGGCCGTACTGACCCTCTGCGTTTGTGGTTTTGCGATGGACGGCTGAGCCTGCTCGCTCGCCTGTGGCGGTCGTTTCATAAATTTCTACGATAGCGTTGTTCACGGGCAAATTGTTCACAAAACCGCCGCTGGCTGGGTTGTTGCTATCGAGCCCCAAGCCGGTGATGCGTCCGTTGAGCATGATGCTTTGCTCTGGCATGAAGCCTGTCGTTGCAGGCGCTTTGCCAGTGATGAAGCGATAGGCTGCGTCGAATGCAGCTGGGCTGTAAGACGTTTCGCGGTGATCGATGCGCGGGATCACCACATTGCTTGCCCCCTTGAGCTCAGGGCCGGCGAAGGTGACGAACGTGGGCGTGCCTTTCTGGCCGATCCACAGGCCATCGGGCTGGGCGAATTTGTCGTTGCTGTCCGAGCGAATCGTCATCCATTTGACGGGGCCAGTGACTTCATCGCCTGCGGCATTTTTCGGCGCGTTGAGGGATTTCAGGAATGGCCCTGTGCCGGAGAATTCATTGGCTTCGCGGAAGCCGGGAATCGCCCAAACACCGTGATTGGGCGTGCCGCCCAAAATCGCATGACTGACTTTCGAGCTGCCGCCGTCGTTTTGAATGTAGTTGCGCACGGCGTAGCCGCCGCGTGAATTGGCCATGAGTACCACTTGCTTCGCGCCAGTAGCGGCAAGCACTTTATCGACTTCTGCGCTCAAATATTGCATGTGCTCCATCGTCGACGTGCGCCCCGCTTGAGGTTTGCTGTTGTCATCCCGAGCCAGTGGATACGGCACTTCTATTGGCTGCAAACGATCACGCGGCCAGCCGTTGGATTCAAAGCGCCAAAGCGTCGTCATCCACAGAGCGGCGGTGTCGCCATTGCCGTGGACGAAGACGATCGGAGGCGTCTGGCTGAGCGCATTGCCGTGGCTGCTGTTCATTTGGGCGCAGCCAGAAAATACCAGTGCGCACAAAGCGGTCGCTCCTTGAAGCAAAAAACGGCGAAGCAACGGCATGATGAATGTCCTAGGCAATGGCGAAATGAAAGTTTGTAGGTGGCCAATTTTTAAGCAAACACCCCTGCCGTGTCTTGCATACGGCGCGAGACCTCGCCCAAATGATGCATCGTGTCGCCAAAGCTCATCTCAAGCTGCGTGAGCGTCTTGAAATAATGGCTCACGATGTATTCATCGGTCACGCCAATGCCGCCATGAAGCTGCACCGCTTGCTGGCCGACAAAGCGCATGCTGTTGCCCAGTTGCACTTTGGCTTGAGACGCTGCGCGGCTTCGCTCCGCTGCGGGGCTGCCGAGCTTCATGTTGCAGAAGTAGCTCATGGAGCGAGCGAGTTCGAGCTGCATCTTCACATCGGCAATGCGGTGGCGCAGAGCTTGGAAGGTCGACAGCGTGGCGTTGAACTGCTTGCGGGTGTTCATGTAATCGGCTGTGACGGCGATCGTTTTATCCATCACGCCCACGGCGTAGGCGCAGGTGTTGGCAATGCCGCAATCGGTGGCCAGCTGCATGGCAGCTGCACCGTCTACTGTGATGAGCTGGGCGGGCGCATTGGTAAGCGTTACATCTGCGGCGCGCGAGCCATCTTGACAGCCATAGCCATTTGCGCTCACGCCGCTGGCATTTCGTTCAACGAGAAACAGCGCGATCTTTCCATCAAGCATGGCGGGTACGAGATATACGTCGGCATGATCACCCACGGACACTACGTTTTTCATAGCACTCAGCGCATATTCTTTGCCGGCTAGTGCCGCATTTGCTTCACATTTATCAGTGGAATAACGTGCTTTGCGTTCTTGCGTAGCCAGCACGACGATTTTCTCGCCGCTGGCGATTTGCGGCAACCAAGTTTGCTTGATGGCCTCTGGTGCAAAGTTTTCAATCAACACGCCGCAAATGATGTTTTGCGCGAGCGGCTCTAGCGCATTGCCGCGCCCGAGCTCCTCCATCACAATCATCGTCTCAATCGGCCCCATGCCCATACCGCCATAAGCATCGTTGATGCACAGGCCAGTTAATCCCAGCTCGGCGAGCGAGGAGTAGGCGGCACGATCAAAGCCGCCTTTGGCAACTATTGTCTTGCGATGCTCGAAGGTATAGACCTTGTCGATATAGCGGCGCACCGCATCACGCAATGATTCATGATCTTCAGTAAATTCAAAATCCATGATGAGCTCTTTGCGAAAAGTAGATGTGTTGTGTGTAAACGGAGACTTGGTAACGCGAAAAACACGAAAAGGACGCCAAAAGCGCGAAACAAAACTAGTAATAAATTTTTGCGATTTTCGGTTTTCTTTTAGCGTTTTTCGCGTTACCTAGGATGTGTCAGCCCAGTACAACCTGAGAAACGATATTGCGTTGCACTTCGTTCGATCCACCATAGATCGTCGTTTTGCGCATGTTGAAATAGGTGCCCGCCAACGGTGCGCAATGCACTGCGCTGCCGGGATAATCGCCCTGCCAGCCAGCTTCCATCGCTTCGTCGATGAGCGGCACAGCGTATGGCCCAGCGGCGAGCATCATGAGCTCGGCGTAGCGTTGCTGGATCTCACTGCCGCGAATTTTGAGGAGGCCTGCGATATCGAGGGATTGCTTGCCGCTCTTCTCTGCTGACAACACGCGCAACACCATCATCTCCAAAGCCACCACATCCACCTCTAACTTTGCGATTTCATCGCGGAAGCGCCCGGCGCTTGCGCCGTCCACGGCTGGGTCATACACGCCTTCTTGCTTAGCGATGCGTTTCAAACGCTCAAGCTCACGCTTGGCGCGGTTCACGTCGGCGATATTTGTGCGCTCATGGGCGAGCAAATACTTTGCATACGTCCAGCCTTTGTTTTCCTCACCCACCAAATTTTCTGCCGGAACTTTGACGTTGTCAAACCACACTTCATTGACTTCGCATTCGCCGTCCAGCAGCTTGATCGGGCGCACGCTCACGCCGGGCGATGTCATGTCGATCAATAGGAAAGAAATGCCAGTTTGTGGCTTGCCATCGGAGCTGGTGCGCACAAGGCAAAAAATCCAATCCCCGTATTGGCCGAGCGTGGTCCAGGTTTTTTGGCCGTTGACAATGTAGTGATCCCCATTCCTTTCGGCTTTGCATTTGAGCGAGGCCAAATCGGAGCCCGCGCCCGGCTCGCTGTAGCCTTGGCTCCACCACACCTCGCCGCTGGCTATGCCGGGCAAATGGCGTTTCTGTTGGCTTGCCGAGCCAAAGGCCATGATCACGGGCGCCACCATCACAGGGCCAAACGGAATGATGCGTGGCGCACCCGCTAAAGCGCATTCTTCTTCAAACAAATGCTTTTGCACCGCATTCCAGCCGGGGCCACCAAATTCCGTGGCCCAACCGTAACCGAGCCAGCCTTTTTTGCCAAGAATTTTTGCCCAGCTTTGCTGATCGTCACGCGACAAGCGCAAGGCGTTGTGAACCTTGTGAGAAATCGCGGTGGGCAAATTTGCGCGTACCCAAGTGCGAATATCAACGCGAAATTGCTGTTCTTCGGGGGTAAATGCCAAATCCATGGGTTGCTCCAAAACAAACCACTTTGTAGCACGTTCGTGCAAATTGAGCTGTCACCCATTTGGCAGCTCACATGATGAACGTCATTTTTTTCGTTCGGGCTGAGTCTGTCGAAGCTTAAACAGCTCTTCGATGGGCTCAGAGCGAACGGTTTGCGAGGTTAAGCGGGCTCTGCCGGCATCTCTATGCCAAGCTGCTCGCAGACGTTACGCAGGGTCG
>JAYUSD010000175.1:0-7145 GCA_043755865.1 Variovorax sp.
AAATAGATTTGCGCCAGCGCTGGGAGAGCACGTTGGTTTCAGGCATTGAGCAAAGCAACGAGCTGCCGCTTGACCCAAACCAAATTTGGCAATGGCCAGCAGAGCGCTTCACATCCGCTCCGAATTTAAAATCTCATGCGCTGCGGCAAGGCGAGCGGATGGTGACGCGGTTGACGGTGTTTTCCGAGCGCTTGGCTACCGATTTCAATTTGACCGTGATGATGCCGCGCCTTGATGCGGTGCATCTGTCGTATCGCCATGATGGCGGGGCTTGGAAGACGCTTTCCGCAGGGGACCGCGTAGCCATGGATCGCTGGCCCTTAGCAGATCGCCAACCGAGCTTTAACTTGCCCTTGCCGCCGGGGCAAGTCGATTTGGTGATGCAGTTTGCACATCGCGGCATTTTGGAGGCGCCCGTGCTGCTGCAAAACAACCGCGCATTTTTTGAATCGCGCACGACCAGTATTTGGGTAACGGGCTTGTTCATGGGAGTGACTTTGGTCATGGCATTGATGGGTGTGCTGATGGCGCTGAACTTTCAAAAAATCGGGTTTTTGTCGGTTTCTGTGATGAGCACCATGATGTCGTTGGTGTTGCTGTTTGGCAGTGGCTTGGGCGGCGTGGTGCTGGGCACCAGCGACGAGCATTTTAATGATCAAGTGAAATTTATTAATAACACGGCGTGGGGCATGATGCTGCCGTGGGTGGCGGCTGTGGCGCTTGGCATTCAGGTGCATTCGCGCCGTTGGTGGTGGGCTTCGTTGCTGCTTGCCATTAGCGGCTTGGTGCTTGCCATGATCTGGGTCGATTACCGCCTGCGAGATTCATCACCGATATGGATTGCTGCCATGTTGATGTTCGTGTTGATGTATGTCGTCATCATGCTGGCTTGGGCTTGGTACAAAAACTACTCGCGCAATCTTGGTATCACGTTTGGCTTACTGCTTTACGTCAACGCTTTGTTTGTGTTGTTTACGGCCTATATTGGCCTTTTGAGTACAGATGCCAGCGGTGTGTTGGCTGCCGTGGTGAGCCTGCTGGCATCTATATGTTTGATGCGAGGGTTGTTTATGCAGCATCGCATGGGCCGGCAAGTGTTGGCGCGAGCCAAAATTTCACCGCATCGCGACGTGCTCACCGGTTTGCTCAATCGAGAGGGCATGCAAGCGCATATATACAAAGCGCGAGATCGCATGCAGCAAGAGCAAACGTGCGCTGTTTTTATTTATATCCTTGTGCAAGATGCAGAAAGTGCGATGAATGAGTTGGGCGAGCAGGGCTTTGAGATGGGCATGGTGCAGATTGCTGCCAGTTTGTCGACCAGCGTCGCTGGCGTCGATGGTGTGGGGCGGATCTCAGGCCATGCCTTTTCAATCAGCGTGATGATGCCGCCCAATCCTGCGTTGGCCACCCGCTTGGCGCAAAAAATCCTCTCGCGCTTGATGGCTTTGGCCTCACATGGTGCTCCGCTGGCAGGCACAGCGCGCATGGCCTTGGCTTGGATGCCACTCAACGGCTTTCGCATTGATGGCATTGAGCGCCGCTGCTTGCGCACGCTGGAATCGCTGGAAGCCGTTAAGCGCATTGGCTGGGTGGGTGGGCCGCAATCTCACCAAGAAGCTGCTCAAATGCTGCGCGATGCCAAGGCCGATTACAGCGACCCGAGCGATATGCCGGCAGCCGATGGCATCTCGCCTCATGCAACCCAGAATCACAAAGGCAACGCTGTCTCAGGGAATCTGTATGAACGGATTCACCGCATTGAACGCGAGATGCTGCATGGCGTAGACACGCGCTTTTTGGTGGAAGACGCGGATCGAAGAGATCGCGCGCGGCATGGTGCGCCATCCAGCCAAGGCAGCACGCAAGCATTGAGCACAAGCGGAAATGAGCAGCCGGAAGACTACGCGGCCACTGAGCTACAGCCGCGCTTGCAAAAGCCTTAGCCCCGGTGAATTGGCTTGGGTTAAGGCGGCAGGTGCAGCCCATAGGCCGACGCATCAAGCCCGCCGCGCTTGCCAGCCACCGAATCTGCCAACAACCTCGCACTGCCGCAAGACAGTGCCCAGCCGCTGGATCCATGGCCTAAATTAAGCCAGACGTTGCTGCCCGGATGGCCTTGTGAGGCAATACGCCCAATCACTGGGGCTCGGTTGGCTAGCATCGGGCGCGCGCCTTGCCAAACTTGCACGCCTTGGCTGATGGCCGCTGCGCCGGGAAACCAATCGTGCAGCACTTTGTAAAGCGTTTGGATTGCAGCATGATTCATCTCGCCGGCTCGTCCGCCGATCTGCGCACTGCCGGCCACGCGCACGCGTTGGCCCAAACGCGTGATGCTCACTTTATAACGCTCATCCATCAGCCCGGAGCGCGGTGCATTGAGTGGCTCTTTGATATGCGCACTCACCGCGTAGCCATACACGGGGCGCAGCGGCAGATGCACACCCAACGGCGCGAGCAGCTTGGCGGCTTGCACGCCGGTGCAAAGCACCACAGCATCGAATGCTACGGCTTGCAGCTGCGCGGCAGTGCGCACGCTCGGCAGCAAAGAAGACAGCTGGGATGCGGGCGGCGCATCCGCTATGTAAATCATCGCGTTCAGCGTAGATTTCGTATTGGCGATCTCTATTTTTTGTACCGAAGCGCTGAATTCAAATTGCACGGCAAGTCGCTTGCATTCGTCTTTCAGCAGCAGCGCAAATTGGCGGCAATTGGCGACCTCGTCGTTTGCAAGATGAATCGCGCCGCTAAAGCGGGTGTCTTGGTTGATTGCAGGCTCAATCTCGCGCGCGCCGGCTTCATCAAGCTCTGCAAACGGTACACCCAGATCGCGCAGCACTTTCAGGCTGGGCTGTGCGAGCGCGCGTTCTTTATCGGTGCGCAGCGCGATCATGTAGCCGCTTGCGCAGTCGTATTCCAAGCTATGGCGCTCTGTGATGGCGTGCAATTGGGTTCGGCTGTAGAAAGCAAGCTGTTGCAGTGCCGTGCGCTGCCTTACATAAGTTGGCAGATTGCAAGCGCGCCAAAACCGCCAAAGCCACGCCAGATCAGCGCCAGACAGGGGCAGCTTTAAGCGAAACGCTGCATGCGATCCGGCCATTTGCTTGAGGACTTTCCAAGGCATACCCGGCGCAGCCCAAGGCGTGACGTAACCGGGTGAGAGCACGCCCGCATTGGAAAAACTGCCTTCTTCGGCAGCCGCGCCCCGGCGCTCGTACACGGTCACTTCATGGCCATCACGCGCCAGCTCATAAGCTGAAGTGATGCCAATGATGCCCGCGCCAACGACTGCAATTTTCATGGATGTAACACGAATTGAATGATGTTTTTTAGGCAAAAATGCCTGTTTGCCGGCATAGAATATGCGCAGGCAGCTATCAAAAAGATAGTAAATAAGTGTTCTTATTGTAGTTGATAAGACCCGTGTTCTTTGCGCATCGCACAGATGCTTGGCTTCGCATTTGCGCGCCGTTTGGCTTGTGCCGCTGATGTGGTGAAGACGTGTCGTCACGGGTCAAACGCTCGCCGCTGCAATTTGACCCATCACCGCGATTGCAATGTGTCTAGTCCATGCCGCCACAAACGAGCGTAAGAGGAAAAACGAAGCAAAACAAGCGTATCGCCGGCATAGAGTCTGCGTGCATTGCTATGAAAAAGATAGTGATTCAATCTGCCCAGAAAGTTGCAAAATCTCGCTGTCTGCGCCCGCGCTGTGCCACAGCATCAAGCCCGTGGGCAAGCTGCCTTTTGGATGGTTTGGCAAGCTGATCGCGCAGCCATCAAGCAAATTCACCACGCTTGTGTTGCGCAGCATCAGTGCATTCACGCGGAAAAATTCAGCATCCTGCACAGCGCCCGGCGCTACATCTGCTATCTGAGCGGCCACCAAAGGCACCGTAGGCGAGAGCACGCCATCAAAGCCTTGCAAAGCCGCGCCCACCCGCGCGATCCATTGCTGACGCGCAAGTTGTAAACGCACATAATCAGCCGCGCTCATCGTATCGGCCATGGCAATGCGCGCTGCGGCGCGTGGGTCGAATTCAGCCTGACGCGCGGGCCACAAGCCCGCGGGAATCAGCCAAGACTGCAGCTCTGGCGCAGAAAAACCGCCACGCGATTGAATGCTGCCCAGCTCGGCAATTTCGGCCAAAGTGATGTGCGTGATCTTTGCACCCGCTTTCGAAATCGCCTTCAAGCTCGTCTCAAAATTGCGCGCAACATCCGCATCTAGGTTGTCAAGCATATTGCTTTGCGCCACCGCGAAATGGCAGTCTCTCAAGGCTTTGCCATGCGCGGACACGCTTTGCCCGCTTAAGATTTCGTGCGCCAAAATCGCATCGCGCACACTGCGCGTGAGTGCGCCGATGCTGTCCAGCGTGTGCGATAACGGCACAGCGCCTTGAGTTGGTACGCAGCGTGCCGTTGGCTTAAAACCCACCAAGCCGCATAACGCGGCCGGAATGCGGATCGAGCCACCGGTGTCTGAGCCCAAGCCAATAAAAGCCGCGCCGCTGGCCACAGACACAGCTGCGCCGCTGGATGAGCCGCCGGGGATACGTGGTGTGCTCGGATCTGCTGCCAAGGCCGTTGGATTGACCGGCGTGCCAAAGTGCGGGTTCACCCCCATGCCTGAGAAGGCGAATTCGACCATGTGCGTGCGCCCGATCACCACACCGCCTGCTGCTTTTAGCCGAGCGACGGCGACCGCATCTTGCGCCGCTGGCACGTTGTTTGCCATCACCGTGCTGCCGCTTGCAGAGACTTCTCCCGCCACATCAAACAAATCTTTGACTGAGATGGCTAAGCCGGCCAGCGGCATATTTGGGCGGATTGCGCTGGCTTGGCTTGCAGCCAATGGATTGATGCGGCGAAAGGTGCTCGCGCAGGCTTCAGACCGCGCGATTTTTAGGCTGATTTGCATTTGCCCAAGCGCCGTAGTTTGCCCTGCGCGCAGGGCATCACGGGTGGCGTGAAGGTCAGAAAAAGTAGGCATGGGTGCTATAATCATAGGCTTTGCTGCTGAAGACATGTTGTATGGCTTGAGTTGCAAATATTCGCAAACCGGCTCAACCAAGGTGTTGCGCGCTGAAGTCACAAAGAGGTTTTTTGTGAATCGGCGCTCGATGCGAGCTGATTTTAGACCCAACCTTAGGAATCAAATCATGGCAATTTCCATGCGCGAGATGCTGGACGCAGGCGTCCATTTCGGCCACCAGACCCGTTTCTGGAATCCAAAGATGGCACCGTTCATCTTCGGTCATCGCAACAAAATCCACATTATTAACCTCGAGAAATCGCTCCCGATGTACGAGGAAGCGATGAAATTCATTCGCCAGCTCTCGGCCAATCGCGGCAGCATCATGATCGTGGGCACCAAGCGCACCGCACGCGATATCGTTGCAGAGCAAGCTGCACGTGCTGGCGTTTCCTTCGTGAATCAGCGTTGGCTCGGCGGCATGCTGACCAACTTCAAAACTGTCAAAGGCAGCTTGAAGCGCTTGAAAGACATGAAGGCGCAGCAAGAAGTCGGCCTAGAGGCGCTGAGTAAAAAAGAGCAATTGACCTTCTCTCGCGAGATGGCCAAGCTGGAGAAAGATATCGGCGGCATTGCTGATATGCCCAGTTTGCCCGATGCTATCTTTTTGATCGACGTGGGTTACCACAAAATTGCGGTGCAAGAAGCCCGCAAATTGGGTATTCCAATCATTGGTGTGGTTGACTCCAACCACTCACCAGAAGGCATCGACTACGTGATTCCAGGCAACGACGATTCGGCAAAAGCTGTGTTGCTCTACGCGCGCGGTGTGGCCGATGCCATTCTTGAAGGCCGTGCCAATGCCGTGCAAGAAGTCGTCAAGGCTGTGCAGGGCGGCAGCGACGAATTCGTCGAAGTCTCTGAAGGCCAAGCTGCTTAAACGCTGCTACTCGCCCGCATGAAGGGGCACATCGTTGCCCCTTTTTGTTGTTAGTCATCATCCACGGATTTGAATACAAACATCCGGACGCGAAAGACGCGAAAATTACGCGAAAGTCGCAAAAAAATCGAATATCCAATAGTTTTTTTGGGTTTTTATTTACTGGAAGTTCTCTTTGAATCTTTTCGCGTCTTTCGCGCAACTTTTGCGCATTTCGCGTCCTGTATTTGTATTGGTTTTATGTCTCAAGATAAGGAATAAATATGTCCACAATTACAGCAAGCATGGTCGCGGAGTTGCGCGGCAAGACAGACGCACCTATGATGGAGTGCAAAAAAGCGCTCACTGAAGCCGCTGGCGACATGGCCAAAGCGGAAGAGATTTTGCGCGTTAAGCTGGGAAATAAGGCCGGCAAAGCCGCCAGCCGCATCACCGCGGAAGGCGTGGTCACCGCTTACATTGACGGTACGACGGCCGGCATGATCGAGATCAACTGCGAAACCGATTTCGTCACAAAAAACGACAGCTTTTTAGGCCTGTGCAATGCGGCTGCAAAAGCAGTCGCTACGGTCAATCCAGCCGACATCGCAGCACTGAGTGCCACGGCTTTCAGCATGGACGGCTTCGGCCCGACGCTGGAAGACGTGCGTAAAGGCTTGATCGGCAAGATCGGCGAAAACATGAGCTTCCGCCGTTTCAAGTCATTCACATCTGGCAGCAAAGTGGCGACCTATCTGCACGGCACGCGCATTGGCGTCGCTGTAGAGTTTGAAGGCGACGAAGCGGCTGCCAAAGATGTGGCGATGCACATCGCCGCAATGAAGCCCGTCTCGCTCACCAGCGCTGATGTGCCTGCCGATTTGATCGAAAAAGAGCGCGCTGTGGCGGCTGGCAAAGCGCAAGAAGCTCGCAAAGAGCTGGAAGCCGCGGGCAAGCCGGGCCAAAGCCCGGAAATCGTTGCCAAGCGCATCGATGGTGCGGTGCAGAAATACCTTAAAGAAGTGAGCTTGATGGATCAATCTTTCGTGAAAAACGACAAATTAACAGTCGCTGCTTACCTGAAAGCTGCCAACACCAGCGTGACGAGTTTTACGCTTTTTGTTGTAGGCGAAGGCATTGAGAAAAAGGTAGACGACTTTGCTGCTGAGGTGGCCGCTCAGGTGGCTGCCGCAAAAGGTGCTGCATAGGCATTTTGATCGCAAGAAGAAGCGGCTTTCGAGTCGCTTTTTT
>JAYUSD010000176.1:0-41127 GCA_043755865.1 Variovorax sp.
ACACAGAGTTTGATACCCAAGCCCAATTTTCTGAGTACCTGCAATTAGCCGTCAAACGTATGCACGCGCAGGAGATTCAAGCACAAAAATCCACGCGGCAAGCTGCCTAATGGCCAAGACTGCAGCGGGCAAAGCGCTCAAGCGCCGATTTGCATCTGAGGCTTTGTCAGATATTGATGCGCTTTTTGCCCATTCGATGCGGAATTTTGGCTTAGCAGAGATGCAGCGCTACTCAGCCTTGCTTGATTTGGGAGTCCAAGACATTTGCTTGCAGCCACAACGATTAGGCGTTGTCTCCTACGGCATTGGAGCAAACGAATTCTTTGCCTATCATTTAAAGCATAGCAATCGAAAGTTAAGCGCGCCCGAGAAAATTGGTAGGCCTAGGCATCTTATTTTCTTTCGCGTACAGGGCGACGTTCTGATGGTGTCTCGTGTTTTACATGATGCGATGGATTTTCTTGCGCAATTAGATCATTCCTTATGAAATCTCTCTCGGAAATAGCTTCTGAGCTGCAAGGTTACGACCCAGCGGCTTTGCCTGCGGGCAAGGTCAATGAATTTCTAGCTGCTTTGGTGCAGCCTGTGATGCAGACGGAAACTGTGGCTTTGCATGAAGCCTTGGATCGGGTACTCGCGCAGGATGTGATCTCGCAGATCAGCGTGCCGGCGCATGACAACTCGGCGATGGATGGGTTTGCTTTTGCCGGTGCGGATTTAAACGCCGATCAGCTCAGTGTGTTCAAAATCATGGGCACAGCGCTCGCCGGCAAGGCTTGGCAGGCAAGCGTGCAGAATGGGCAATGCGTGAAGATCATGACCGGCGCAGTGATGCCTGCCGGGCTGGACACGGTGGTGCCGCAGGAGATGTGCAGCGTGCAAGGCGATGCGATCACGATTGCCGCCGATATTTTGAAGACCGGAGACAACCGCCGCTTGGCTGGCGAAGACCTGATGGCCGGCTGCATCGCGCTATCAAAAGGTGAGCTTCTCGCGCCCGCTGCACTTGGGCTGCTGGCCAGTTTAAACACAGCAGACGTGCAGGTTTACCGCAAACTCAAAGTAGCGTATTTTTCCACCGGCGATGAAGTGCTGAGCCTAGGCGATGCGCCGCGCGAGGGCGCGATTTATGATTCCAACCGGTTCACCGTGATCGGCATGCTGCGCCGCTGGGGCCATGAGGTGATCGACATGGGCGTGGTGCGCGATTCGCCCGAAGCGCTGGAATCCGCATTCATGCAAGCCGCTGTGCAGGCCGATGCAATCATCACAAGCGGCGGCGTCAGTGTGGGCGAGGCTGATCACACCAAGGCGATGATGAAAAAGCTGGGCGATGTGGCTTTTTGGAAAATTGCGATGCGCCCGGG
This sequence comes from Variovorax sp., assembly GCA_043755865.1. Taxonomy (GTDB): domain Bacteria; phylum Pseudomonadota; class Gammaproteobacteria; order Burkholderiales; family Burkholderiaceae_C; genus JANMDU01. Next base: position 1,368 of record JAYUSD010000176.1, read on the forward strand.
CCGTCCGATGGCTGTGGGGCGCATTAAAAGGCCACAGTTTGAAACAAAATCGGCCTCTAGCCGGCATAAAATAAGCGCGGACAGCTATCAAAATAATAGTGATTCAAGTATTTTGTTTGGCTTGCCCGGTAACCCCGTCGCCACGATGGTGACGATGCTGACCTTTGTCCGCCCTGCGCTTTTGCAGATCAGCGGCGCAAACGTGCAAAAGTATTGCCAAGCACCTTTGTATTTGCAAGCGGCAAGCCAGGAGCCGTTGCGCAAGAAACCCGGCCGAACGGAATACCAGCGCGGCCTCGTCTCACGCGCACCCGATGGCAGTTTGCAAGTGCGCATCACCAGCTCCAACCAAGGCTCGGGCGTACTGTCCAGCATGGTGGCCGCCAACGGGCTGATCGTGCTGCACCATGATCAAGGCAATGTGACAGTGGGCGAGCGGGTCGATGTGATGATGTTTGAAGGCGTGATGTGAGCAAGACCGTCTTGCAAACCATTCACGAAGCGGCAGCCCAGCTAGAAGCCGCTGGCGTGAGTTTTGGCCACGGCACAACGAATGCATTTGATGAAGCCGCCTGGCTCGTGCTTTGGAGCTTGAAGCTACCTCTAGACAGCTTAGATTCAGAGCAAAACAGGCCAATAGCCGGCATAGAATATAGCGATATTGCTACTCTTTTGAGAGCACGCATCGAATCGCGCAAACCCGCCGCTTACCTCACCCAAGAGGCTTGGTTGCAAGGCGTTGCGTTCTATGTGGATGAGCGCGTGATCGTGCCGCGCAGCTTGATCGCCGAGTTGTTGACTGATGCAAATCAGCAAGCCACACTAGATTATTGGCTGCGCGAAGACACCGTAAATGTGCTCGATCTTTGCACCGGTAATGGCTCATTGGCTGTAATTGCCGCGCTGGCTTTCCCGCAGACGCAAGTTCACGGCGCAGACATCAGCCAAGATGCGCTTGCTGTGGCTGCTATCAATGTCGCCAAGCATGGCCTACAAGAGCGCATTGCGCTGATTCATTCAGATGGGCTGGCACAATGCAGCGGTATCGCTGGCAAGCCCTATGACCTGATTTTGTGCAACCCCCCTTACGTCAATAGCGCCAGCATGGCTGCGTTACCGGAGGAATATCGCGCTGAGCCTCAAATATCGCTCGCAGGTGGCGCAGATGGCATGGATTTCATTCGCCCCATGCTCATAGCCGCACCCGCTGCCATGAGCGACCATGCTGTGATGGTGCTAGAAATTGGTCATGAACGCGACTATTTCGAGCAAGCCTTCCCGCGCCTGCAAGCCATCTGGCTTGACACCAGCGCCGGCCATGACCAGGTGCTGCTGTTGTCAAGAAGCACCCTGTTGCGTGACATTTAACGCATTTGCGGCGGTTGTGGCTAGCCAGCCTCACTAATGGGGGCAACTACCCAACGCTTTACATAAGCCCCCGTTTAGAATGTGAGATCAAAAGTATTCTTATCCTTCTTTGAATGATTGATCTGCCTCCACCCATCCAGCACCTCGGGCGCTACGACATCTTGCGCGTGCTCGGGCAAGGTGCCATGGGCGTGGTGTATGAGGGGCGTGATCCGAATTTAGACCGCCGCGTAGCGATCAAGACAGTGCGCGTGGTGGGCATGGCGGCCAATGAAATCGCGGAATATGAGCAGCGCTTCAAAACCGAAGCGCGCTCGGCAGGCCGCCTGCAGCACCCCAACATCGTCAGTGTGTACGACTCCGACACGCATCTGGATGGTTACGGCAAAACCGCCTACATCGTGATGGAATTCGTGCAGGGCGAGGATTTGAAGCATTTCCTGGACCAAGGCAAGCGCTTCTCGCTCGAGCAAACTGCTTTCATGATGGCTGATTTGCTCTCGGCACTGGATTACGCCCACAAAAACAAAATTATTCACCGCGATATCAAGCCCGCGAACATGTTGCTGACCAAAGAAGGTCGCATCAAGCTCACAGATTTTGGCGTGGCACGCATCACCGATTCCGGCGAAGCCACCAAAACCAGCGGCGGCACGGTGGGCACCCTTAAATACATGTCGCCTGAGCAAGTGGCTGGCAAGGGCGTGGATTCGAGCTCAGATTTATTTTCTGCCGGCATCGTGCTGTATCAATTGCTGACCGGCGTGCGCCCGTTTGATGGCGAAGGCTATCTTGATATCGTCTCAAAAATCGTCAAAGAAGATGCGACACCGCCAAGCCGCATCGTGGGCGCCTTACCGCCCGCGCTGGATGCCGTGGTGGCCAAAGCGCTGGCCAAGAGCAAGCTTGACCGGTTTGCCAATGCCGCCAGCTTTGCCGCCGCTTTGAAATCTGCGGTCAACAACGCCGATCTCACGATCACCCCGTCGGCGCATGCCCGCCCTGAAGTGCTGGAAGGCATCGGCACTTTCCCCGGCAGCGTAGGCAGCAATACGGGCAGCACCGTGACGCAAGAGCTGGAGTTGGTCTATTGGAAAGACATCAAAGAAAGCGCTGAGCCTGACGTGTTGGAAGGCTTTCTCAAGCGCTTTCCTATCGGCATTTATGCGGATTTGGCCAAGCGCCGACTTAAAAGCCTCAATGATTCGCAGCTGGCTGCCGGCGCAGCTTCTCGCTATGAAGCCACCCTATTGCGCAAGCCCGGCGAGGCAACCATGGTGTACGCCACGGTTTTGCCAGTTGCCACAGAAATCACCGGCGCGGTATCAGCAGCGACTGTAGCTGCGCCAGCTTTTGGCACCCCAGCGCAAGCCGCAGCAGCAGACGATCCGACGTTGCCGCCGAGCGCGTACAACGACTCCGAATACGGCGCGAGCACGCAATTCTCGCCCACGCAATTTCCCATGACCGAGCCCGGGGCTTTGGGAAAAACCTCAGAGCGCGGCGCCGATGATACGGGCGGCATGAAGCCCATGCCGCTAGAAACCGCACCTGCACAATTGCCCCCATCAGAGCGCAAAACCAAATCCAGGCCGTGGGCGCTGATTGGCGTGGCTGCCGTGGCAGTTAGCGCAGCCGCTTTTTGGTTGACCCGCACCCCCGTGCCAACGCCAGCGGCCCAAGATTTATCCGTTATTACAGCCACAAGTGTCATCTCGGCGAGCACACCAACAGCCACCGTCAGCGTGGCAGCCAGCCTGTCGAGCAACGAAACCACCAGCAGCGGCAGCACCGCCACAGGAGCGATTAGCCCATCAACCACAGCTGCGGCCAGCGCGCCAGCGCCAAGCGCCTCGGCTCCCAGCGCCTCCGCTCTTCTTACAGCTCCTCTTGCAGCCGCATCTGCCCCAGCTCGCGCCGCCTCGGCAGCCCGAGCTTTGCAAGCCGCACGCAAAGCCAGCGCACAGACCACATCCGCAGCATCGTCCGCACCGACATCCAGCTCCAGCACACCTGTTGCATCGCCTAGCCCCGAGCCTGCCGCCGCAGTGCCTACACCTGGACGCACCACACCCTCGGGCAACTCTTCAACACCCGCCACACCCGCAGCGCGCGCACTGGCTGGCGGCCCGCGCGAGGCTTGCAGTGATCGCCTGTTGTTTGGCTTCCTCAATTGCATGACTGAGCAATGCGAGCGCTCAATTTATAGAAGCCATCCCGTCTGCATCGAGCGGCGCGATATGGAAGAGCGCCGGCGCAGCGCCCAACCGAGCAATTAAAATCACGGATTGCGCTTTCTTATGAGCGCGCTTTTTTTCTAGCTCACGCGCTTTGCGTTGAGCCCTCTTTTCCCGTCCCATGATCTCCCTGAAAAACATCACGCTGCGCCGCGCAGCCAAAGTGCTGCTGTCGGACTGCAGCGCCGTCATCCAACCTGGCGAGAAAGTCGCATTGGTGGGCCGCAATGGTGCGGGCAAATCCAGCTTGTTTGCCTTGCTTACCGGCGAACTGCACGAAGACAAAGGCGATTTCTTCATGCCCAGCGGTTGGCGCATGGCGCAAGTCTTGCAGCACATGCCCGAGACAGAAGATACCGCCACGGAATTTGTGCTCACGGGCGATACGCGCTTGACCGAGCTGTATGCCGAGCTTGCGAGTTGGGAGCAGCACGAGGATCAAAACGAAGCTGGAAATCACATTGCTGAAATGTATGAAAAGCTGGGTCACGCTGGCGCAAATGATGCGAAAGCCAGAGCGCAAGCGCTGATCCTCGGCTTGGGTTTCACAGCCGATGAACTGGAAAAACCAGTCAACAGCTTCTCAGGCGGATGGCGCATGCGCTTGCAGCTCGCGCGAGCGCTCATGTGCCCAGCCGATCTGCTGCTGCTCGATGAGCCCACCAACCATTTGGATTTGGATGCACTCGTGTGGCTAGAAAGCTGGCTCACCCGCTTTGAAGGCACGATGGTGGTGATCAGCCATGATCGTGAATTTCTCGATGCCGTGACGAAGGTAACGCTACATATCGAAAACAACCAAGTCACGCGTTACGGCGGCAATTATTCTTGGTTTGAAGAGCAGCGCCTGCTGCGCATGGAGCAGCAGCAAGCCGCGTTTGGCAAGCAGCAAGAAAAGATTGCACATTTGCAGCACTTCATTGACCGCTTTAAAGCCAAGGCCAGCAAAGCCAAGCAAGCGCAAAGCCGCGTCAAAGCGCTGGAGCGCATGGAGCGCATCGCGCCGATGCTCACCTCGGCTGATTTCCAATTTGAATTCCGCGAGCCGCAGAATATTCCCAATCCGATGCTCTCGATCACAGATGCTACGCTGGGATACCAAACGGAGACGGATGGACAGACGCAGCTCGTGCCCATTTTGACGGGCCTCACCCGCTCTGTGATGGCAGGCCAGCGCATCGGCATCTTGGGTGCGAATGGCCAAGGCAAATCCACCTTTGTGAAAACCGTGGCCAAGCAGCTTGCGCCTTTGGCTGGCCAAATTACCGAAGGCAAAGGCCTCTCGATTGGCTATTTTGCGCAGCAAGAGTTGGATGTGTTGCATGAAAAAAGCACGCCGCTGGAGCACATGACGCGGCTGGCCAAGGAGGTGGGCCCGCCCGGCCGCGAGCAGGAGCTGCGAAACTTTTTGGGCACGTTTATTTTCAACGGCGACATGGTCAACCAAGCCGTGGGCAGCATGAGCGGCGGCGAGAAAGCGCGGCTTGTATTGGCAATGGTTGTGTGGCAAAAGCCCAATCTGCTGCTGCTTGATGAGCCGACCAACCACCTTGACTTGACCACCCGAGAAGCCCTGCAAATGGCGCTTAATGAGTTTGAGGGCACGGTCATGTTGGTAAGCCACGACCGTGCGTTGCTGCGCAGCGTCTGCGACGAATTTTGGCTGGTGGGCAGTGGCATCGTCAAGCCATTTGATGGCGATTTGGATGATTATCAAAAATATTTGCTCGATATGGCCAAGCAGCGCCGCGAAAGCTTGTCTGCTCGCAATAAAGCCTTGGCGCAAGCCCAAGCCAAAGCACTGGCGCAACCGAACAAGCCCGCGCCTTCTGCATCTGCTACACCTGTTACCCCCATTGCTGCCGCGTCGATGACTATCATTTCAATAGCACCTCACGTAGATTCTATGCCGGCTAAAGCCTTAAAAGACGCTAAACATGAACCAGAAGCTCTGTTTAAAAGCAAAGAGCAGCGCCAATCACAAGCACGCGAGCGATCTGCGTTGGCCGAGAAAGCCAAGCCCCTCAAAACCCGCCTGAAGCAGTTTGAAGACAGCATCACGGCTTTAAAAACTGAGCAAGAGGATTTGCATACCAAGCTGATGCAGCCACTGCCCAGCACCGCGCTGATTGAGGCCAACAAACGCTTGGCAGCCATTGCCACTGAGATTGAAGATACGGAATGGAAATGGCTAGAAGTCTCAGAACGCATCGAAGGCCTGCAAGTGGCGTGATGCGCTGTGCATTTGAAAAGGCTGCATCAGCGTGCGCAAGGGGTCATGCGTTTGGTGTACAGTGCACTCGTCCTTACTGATGTACTGGGCAATTGAGTCACATTTCAAACACCATCCATTGAGGAGAAACTACACATGATGAGCATCATCGGAACCATTGTCATTGGCTTTATCGTTGGCCTGATCGCCCGCGCCGTCAAACCCGGCGACGACAAACTTGGGCTCATCATGACGGCCGTGCTCGGCGTGGCAGGCTCGTTTCTGGCCAACTATGCCGGCGCAGCGCTTGGCCTGTACAAGCAAGGCGATGTGGCAGGCTGGATTGCCTCCGTCGTGGGCGCGGTGATCTTGCTGGTGATCTATGGCTTGGTCACCAAGAAATCGGGTGGCGGCGATGGCACCAGCTCATCGACCTAACACGTCGTCCGCCGCAGCTGAGCAGGCCGAGCCTGCACTTGATGCGCAGCTTGCTGAGCGTGTGGCGCGCGCGCGCCGCTTGCTCACGCGCAAGGCTTGGGTCGCAGCCGCCGCTGGCGCTGTGCCCTTGCCGGGCTTGGATTGGGCAGTAGATGCCGCCCTGCTCTCCAAGCTGATCCCAGAAATCAATACACAGTTTGGTTTGGGATCGCATCAAATTGAGAAATTGCCACTGCACCAGCGCGAGCGCGTACAAACGGCGATTGCTTTGGTGGGCGGCGCGCTTTTGGGCAAATTAATCACCAAAAGCTTGGTTATCAGCGCGATGAAAATGGTGGGCGTTCGCCTGACTGCCGCGCAAGCAGCTAAATTTGTGCCCTTGGCCGGCCAAGCCGCCAGCGCCGCCCTAAATTACGCCGCCCTGCGCTGGCTCGGCGAGCAACACATCAAAGATTGCGTGCGCGTGGTGCAAGAGGCGCAATTGCTGTTGCCGGCGCCAGCACGCTGAATTTAAAAGCCGAAAAAAATCGAAACATCCCAAAAAAAAGCCTTGCGTCTTCCAACACAAGGCTTTTTCGGATTCAAAATTGGGGTGCTAACTGGGCTCTTAAACGTGGTGGGAGATGCAAGTTTCGAACTTGCGACCCCTGCAGTGTGAATGCAGTGCTCTACCCCTGAGCTAATCTCCCTAAGCCCTAAATTATACAACGATGAAATAACTGCTTGTCGCATTGCCTCTGGTTGTGCGACCGCTTGGTCTTGCAGCGCAGCATTTCTCACCCGCCGCACTCACAGCGCAGGATCCCTCATTTCCCAGCGAATTTTGTCGATCTCGGCATGCAGTTCCTTGGACAGCTCGGGGGCGTTCCAAGCATCCAAACATTCATCGAGCTGCGCGATGCTGGTGACGCCGATGATGGTGCTGGTGACGCGCCAAGATTGGTAGCAAAAGGCAAGCGCCAGTTGCGTCGGCGTGAGGCCATGGGCTTTGGCCAAATCGTTGTATCGGCGAGCGGCCACCAAATGCTCTGGCCTGCCCCAGCGCTGCTGCTGGAAGCGCTCATACAGCGCCATGCGGCCTGCTTTGGCCTCAGGCGAGCCCTTCGGATCGGTTAGGCCATCCAATGCATCGTATTTACCGGTCAGCACGCCAAAGCCCAGCGGCGAATACGCAAGCAAGCCCACATCGCTTCTGAGCATCACTTCATCCAAACCGTTGTCGACAATGCGATTGGTCAAGCAATACGGGTTTTGTACGCTCACGATGCGCGATAGCCCGTGTTGCTCTGCGATGCGTACAAATTCCATCACGCCGTAAGGCGACTCGTTGGACAAGCCAATCGTGCGCACCTTGCCCGCTTTTACCAAAGCCGAGAGCGCCTGCAACTGATCATGAATCGAGGTGTTGGTAGAGAGCTCTTTATCAATCGCGCGGTTGAAGTACGGCGCGCCAAACGCGGGCACATGGCGCAGCGGCCAGTGGATCTGAAACAAATCAATCACATCGGTTTGCAAGCGGCGCAAGCTGTCTTCGCAAGAGCGCGTCATTTGCGCAGGCGTCACATTCAAGCTGCCGCCGCGCACCCAATCCATACCGCGCGCTGGGCCGGCCACTTTGGTAGCAATCGTCCACTTTTGGCGCACTCCGGGGTTGGCATGCAAATAGTTGCCAATGATCGTCTCGGTGAGCGTGTATTTTTCGCCCGTGGGCGGCACAGGGTACATCTCCGCCGTGTCCATGAAATCTACGCCGCGCTCTAGGCTGCGCGCAAGGATCGCATGCGAATATTTTTCATCGACCTGTTCACCAAAGGTCATCGTCCCAAGGCAAATCGGGTGGACGTGAAGATCAGATTGGCCGAGGCGGCGCTTGGTGGCGTTTGTTAAAGCAATTGGAGTGTTCATGACTTAAGTATGCACGAGGGCTTCCAATTCGGTTTGCAGTTAGGCTTATAAAAGGCTCACGTTTCGGCTTGCTCGGCCTTGAAATTTTTCAAAGCCGCCACTGATTGCGTTGTCAACAAAGCAATCGCCTGCACGCTCCGCGTAGCCTGTGCTGGCATCGTCTGCGAGCGACAGGCCTGCTCCAACTGAATGCACGCGTGCGCTAGCAGGTTGGCGCCCACATTAGCGGCCGAGCCTGCCAGAGCATGCGCTATTTGCTCAAGCTCAGCGGCATCTTGCACAATGACGGCCTGCGCCATGGCATGCACGCGGCCTATCGCATCGCTGCTAAATAGTTGAATCACTTGGCTTGTCATGCTGCGCTGGGCATCATCAAAAGCCAGCAACTGCGCCAAGCGCGTGGGATCGATCAGATTGCTAACTTGGGCCGGCACAAGTGCGTGATCAGAGATGATGCTGCTACCAGCTTGCTCAGCCCAAGTAGTCGCAGTGGCGGTAGGCTTTGCCAGAGCGTATCGTGCTAGTACGCTGGATAAATCATCCATGCGGATCGGCTTGGGCAGAAAATCCTGCATACCAGCATCTTCGCAGCGCTGGCGGTCTTCAGCCAATACCGAGGCCGTGAGCGCGATGATCGGTGGCGCAGCGGCGCCGTGCCGCTTCAGAATAGCTTGTGTGGCATCGTAGCCATCCATCACCGGCATATTGGCATCCATCAACACAGCGGCAAAGCGCGGCACGCCGCTTTGAGGTTTCAATGATTTGTTCACGAGATCCAGCGCCTCATGCCCGTTGGCCGCCGTTTGCGAGCTGTAGCCTAATTTGCCAAGCATGGCCACCACAATTTTGAGATTGACAGGGTTGTCGTCCACCACGAGGACAAACTGGTTTTTTGCAACAACTTCCTCCTCTACTGTGCTAACCGTTTGCTCCGAAACCAAAAATCCAGACATGACATCGCGCACCAACACATCGTAGAGCTGCGTGGGCTGATACGGCTTGAGCAGTACGGCGTCAAACACCTTGGCTTCCTCGCGACCGGGCGCTGTGCCCGAGGTGATCAACACGATGCGGGCATCACTTTGATGCTCGCGCAAGCGCACCGCTAGGGTGTGTCCATCCATGTCTGGCATGTGCATATCCGTAATCACCACATCCACATGATTGGCTTTAAGCCAGGCCAAGGCAGGCGCAGCCCGCTCAAAGACGGTGGCGCGCATGCCCCAACGTTTGATTTGTTTGACCAAGATTCGCATGTTGAGCGCGTTGTCTTCAACCAGCACAGCATGCTTGCCATTTAAGCTGGTCATGTGCAACACTGAAGACTGAAAAACCTCTTGCTCTGCGCAGGGGTGCAAACGCGCAGTAAACCAAAAAGTCGCGCCCTGCCCGGGCGTGGATTGCAGGCCAACGTCCCCGCCCATGCACTCAGCCAAACGTTTGCAAATCGCTAGCCCCAAGCCCGTGCCGCCATACTTGCGCGCAGTAGACGAATCGACTTGACTGAACGATTGAAACAATGCCGATTGCCTCTCCAGTGGGATGCCGATGCCGGTGTCTGTAACGCGAAACTCAATCAACGCAGCATCTGCGCCGTGCGCAGCTTCAATGCAATTGACGCTGATCACCACTTGGCCTGTGTCGGTGAATTTGATGGCGTTATTGATGTAGTTGAGTAAAATTTGCCGAATGCGCGTAATGTCGCCTCTGACCCAAGCGGGCACGTTATCGGCCACATCCACCAAGAGCTTGAGCTGCTTTTCGCGCGCTTTAAAAGCGGCCATATCGCACGCTGCATCCAAAGCGGCTTCAAGCTGGAGCGGCTCATCCTCTAAATCCAACTTGCCGGATTCAATTTTGGAAAAATCCAAAATGTCGTTAATCACGCCCAGCAACTGGTCGCTGGAGACACGCATGGTGTGAACGTAATCTTTCTGCTCCATATTGAGCGGCGTGTCGCCGAGCAAAGTCGTCATGCCGACCACGCCATTGAGCGGCGTACGGATTTCATGGCTCATGGTGGCCAAGAAAGAGGCTTTCGCACGCGCGGCTTGCAAGGCCTCTTCGCGTGAGGCAAATAATTCTTGCGTCCGCTCAAGCACTCGCGCTTCCAAATTTTCATTGGCATCGCGCAGCGCCTGCGCTTGGGCTTCAATCTCGCGGCGTTTGCTAGAAATTTCTACCGCGCTATCGTGCAAGGCGCTGGACAGTGTGCGCACTTCTTCAATGCCAGCTGTGCGCTCCACCTTGGGAATTTGCCCCTGCCCCAATTCTGATGCTGCTTGCGTTAGGCGCGCAAATCGGCGGCTGAGGTTGTAGGCAAACAAAGTAGCAGCCACCGCGCCCACCACCAATACCAAGAGCGTGACATACACCGATTGCCGAATGGATTGACGCGTCTCGCCTGCAAAATCGTTATCAGGCGCTGCCACCAGCATTTTCCAACTCAAGCCCTGCGCTTGCCCGAAAGGGCGCATGGCGGCAATCATTTTTTCCCCGGGCACGCTGTCAAGATGCCGCTGCAATTGCAGCCGGTCTGCTTGATCTGCTTGCGCTCGCGTGCTTTGAAAAGCCACATAAGCGCCGTAGGCTTGTCGCATGGTGGCATTGGTGCTCTGCTCGGGTTTGAGCCTTTGCAACTGATCGCCCGCGCTGGAGAATAGTTTTTCTGTGGTCGAGGTGGCGACCAAATAACCTTGCTCATCGACCAAAAAAGCGACGCCGTTTTGGCTGATTTTCTGTGCCTGCAAGCGCTCCGTGAGAGCTTGCATAAACAAATCGACACCAATCACGCCCGTCACGCTGCCTTGCGCATCCAACACAGGCTGAGCCAGCGTGATCAGAAGCTGCCCGGAGGAAGCTGATGGATAAACGGTCGTGAAAACTCGCTCCTTCGCATTGGCAGCTTTCAGATACCAAGGCCTTTGGCGAGGATCGTATTCTTTGATCTCGGGCGGCAATTCAATGCGGTGATCTAGCGCGTATTGCGATGCGTAATAGCGGCGTGTGCTTTGGTTTTCTGGTTTGATATGCGCTTTGACGGTGATGGCACTGCCGCCGCTGGAAGAAATTTGCTGCACGCCATAAAATGCACTGGCTTGACTGCCAAAATACAAAAACGACACATCGGGCAACATGCCCGTTAAGGAAAAAGCCAGCGCTTCAAAGGCGGACGGTTGTGCCATCAATTCTTGCGCTTTGAGCAATTGCTCCGCATTTGGCTTGGGCTTGATGACACCATTGAGCAACGAATGGGCTTGCAGCAGATGATTTTCGGTATCTTGCTGCACGCGAAAGGCCACGTCATCAATAATTTTGCTCGACAGACGATCCACATTTTCCAAAGTGCTGCGGTACATCAAGCCGCCAACCAACGCAGCTGGCAGCAAGGCAAAGACCAGCAAGCTATAAATGAGAATGGTGCGCAGCCGCCAAGCGCGAGCAGCTGGCGGCAGGGTTGTAGATGCGGTCAACATGCTTTACATTTCAAATCACAAGCTGCAAGATTGCGCCCTGTGTGCTGGGCATTTTGCGCTTGTATTGCCTCGTGCAGCAACTCGGCGCAGCCATCATGCGACTTTTCACACGAAATGGTGTGCACGAGTTGTAAGGGCAGCACGACCATCACCGGATGCGCCACCCAGCGCTCGGTGCGGCTGCGTCAAGCAAAGCTGGGCGGCTTGGGATGCAGCCGCGCCATCGCTTGCGTATCTGCCAACACGCCATCACGCAGGATATGCCCGCGCATCACACCCTCGCACACAAAGCCATGCCGCTCGTACAGTGTGATCGCGCGGATATTGTCTGTGAGTACCGTCAGCTCGATGCGCAAAATGCCGGCCCAGTTGTCTGCCCAACGCAGTGCCGCTTCCATGAGAAGCTGCCCCACACCTTGGCTTTGCCACGCTTTGGCCACCGAAATGCCCAAGCCGCGCACATGCGCCCTGCGCAGGCCAGGCTGCACCACATGCAAGCCGACCATACCGATGATCTGCTCTTTGCTGTTCGAGGTGGCGCAAGCAACGAGCATCAACCCCGCTGGATCGACTTTGCTAAATCGATCCAAGCGCGAAGCCACTGGCATCATCGGCAATTGCGATGTGCCCTCAAACACGCCCTCGCTTCCAATCAAAGCGGAGAGCGCTGCGGCATCTTCAGGCTCGGCTGCGCGTATGGAGAAGGCGCTGATCGCGGGCGTCATGTTGCGGCGCTCTTAAAACGCTCTTCTTCTTGCAAACGCAGCACGCGCCGCTGGATCTTGCCAGTGGTTGTCATCGGCAACGCGTCAATGAACTCAATATCTTTTGGATACTCATAGGGCGCAAGCAGACCGCGCACATGCTGCTGAATGCTTTGAATGAGCATGTCATCATGATTTTTCAAGCCTTTTAGGTCATTAGCCGGCATAAACGTTGCGCGGAGTGCTATTATTTCAGGAGTAAGCACGATATAGGCTTTAACCACTGCGCCGCGCTCTGCATCGGGCTTGGGCACAACGGCAGCATTCAAAACAGCAGGGTGTTTTAGCAAACAATTCTCCACTTCGCCCGGCCCGATGCGATAACCAGCTGCTTTAAACAAATCATCTGCACGGCCTTGATACCAAAGATAGCCATCCGCATCGGCGTAAGCTAAATCGCCCGTTCGGCACCAGCGCTGGCCGTCTGCGTTGATGGTGGTTTTATGGGCTGTAGCAGCTTCGTTGTTCCAATAGCCCAAGAAAAAGACGGGGTCGGGCGTGCCATGCACGTCTAAGTGATTCACAGCCACTTCGCCCATGTGCCCTGCCCCGCAAACGCGGCTTTCCTCGTCAATCACCGCCACTTGATGGCCAGGGTAGGCTTTGCCCATGCTGCCTGCCTTGGAAGGCCAAAATTTATTGCAGTTGCCAACGATGTAGTTGATCTCGGTTTGGCCAAACATTTCATTGACGCGCGTGCCCAGCTGTTGCTCACACCAGTCATACACCGCATCGCCCACGGCTTCACCTGCGCTCATAAGCGCTTGCAATTTAAATTTGAATTTTTTCTTTGGCTCAGGAAAAGCCTTCATCATGCTTTTGAGCGCCGTAGGAAAAAGAAAGGCATGCGTGACGCGGTGGTTTTGCAAAATCTCAAACGCGACCTGCGGGCTGAAGCGACCGTTGAAAGCGATGATCTCGCGCCCAAAGTAAAGCGTGGGAAGCAGCGCATCCATCAGGCCGCCTGTCCAGGCCCAATCGGCCGGACTCCAAAAGACGGCATCAGATTTCAAATTGGTTTTGCCATCAAAGCCAAACCAATTTTGACTCGCGACAAAACCTGTTAAGTTGCCCAACAAAGCACGGTGCGGGATCAATGCGCCCTTAGGATTGCCAGTGGTGCCGCTGGTGTAGATCAACACAGCCGCCTCATCAGAGCGCGTCTTCACCAATGCGAACGCCGTGGGTTGCATCAGCGTTTGCAGGGCGTAATCCAGATCGCAATGCGCGGCTGCATCACCAATACCGATCACGCTGCGTAAGAGTGGGCAGCTCGTTCGCGCATCGCGCACAGCCAAAATCGTGCTTTCATCCACAATCGCTACCACCGCGCCTGAATCGTTGAAACGATATTCCAACGCGTCTGCGCCAAAAAGCATCGACAGCGGCACGGCCACCGCGCCCATCTGCAATACAGCCATGTAGGCCACGGCTGTCTCAAGCCGCTGCGGCAGCACAATGGCTACCCGGTCGCCGCGCTTGATGCCCAGCTTAGCCAGCACATGGCTGAGCTGGTTGGCCTGCTGAGCAAGCTGCCAATAGCTCAGCGTTTCATAGCGTTTTTGGCCTGTAGCCGGCATAGAATGTGCGCGGACTGCTATCGATTGCATAGTAGCCGGGTCATCCGCCCAGCGCCGCGCACACTCTTGTGCGATGTTCAATTGCGCAGGCACACGCCAGCGAAACTTCTTGTGAATCGCAGCATAAAAGTCAACGGGTGCTTTTGTCGCAGGCATGACGTATCTAAAAGGTTAGCAGCCATTATTCCACTAAGATGGATTCATGTATTTGCCTATTCGTTCGAGCATCAGCCGTTTTCTTCGTATCCGCACCCATCAGTATCACGTTCGTGAGTGGGGGCAGGCTAGAGCCGGCGTAGCCTCTCTTGTGATGGTGCATGGCTGGATGGATGTGGCAGCATCGTTTCAGTTTGTGGTGGATGCACTGGAGAGCACCGCTCTGGCAGGCCGCCACATCATTAGCCCCGATTGGCGCGGCTACGGCCTCACGCATCATGCAAACAACGCCAGCAAGAGCTGCATGGGAGAAGACACCGACAATTATTGGCTTCCCGACTACATGGCCGATTTGGATTTTTTGATAGATCACGTCTCGCCCGACGCACCTGTGGATTTGCTGGGCCACAGCTTAGGCGGCAACGTGGTGATGAGCTACGCCGGCGTGCGCACTGAGCGCATTCGCCGTTTGATCAATCTGGAAGGCTTTGGTATGCCCGAGACGAAGGCCGCCCAAGCGCCCACACGCTATGCGCAATGGTTTGATCAGCTCAAAGCGTTTCACAAAGGTGAGATGGCGCTGCGTGCTTATCCATCCCTATCGGGCGTAGCCTCCCGCCTGATGAAAACCAACCCGCGGCTGCAACAAGACAAAGCCGATTGGCTGGCGCAGCATTGGTCGGCAAAAAATGCCGCAGGCGAACATGAAATTTTGGGCGATCCCGCTCACAAAATCGTCAATGCCAACCTCTCGCGTGTGGAAGAAACGCTGGCGCTCTATCAGCGCATCAACATGCCCCTGCTGGCCATCGAAGCCTCAGGCGATTCCATGACTGGCTGGTACAAAGGCCGCTACACGCTGGCCGATTATCACGAACGCTTAAAAGAAGTGCCCAACGCACGTATCGCGCGGATCGAAGATGCAGGGCATATGCTGCACCATGACCAGCCCGAAAAGCTGGCAGCATTGATCTCTGATTTTTTAGCTTAGATTTTGAGCGTTTTAGGCAGGTAGCCGGCGTATTTATTGCGTGGAGTGCTATTAAATGAGTAGCGGCTTAGAACTGCCTCACCCAAGGCTCAAGCACGAGCAGCCAAAGCCACCATCTCCCCAATCCGCCTAGCCTCAGCATCAATCGAATAATTGGCCACCACCCGCTCACGCCCCGCCCGAGCCATCTGCGCAATGCGCTCGGGCTGTGAGAGCAATTTTTCTAAGGCTGCCACCAAAGCACGCACATCGTCAGTAGGGATCAAATGCCCCGTCTCGCCCTCTGCCACGATCTCTTCAAACGCACCCGTGCGGCTGGCCACCACCGCGCTGCCGCAGGCCATGCCTTCGATCGGCGTGAGACCGAAGCCCTCATTCAGCGGGCAGGCCACCGTGATGCTCACGCGCTGATACCAGAGCGCCAAATCTTCAGCAGGCACGAGGCCAAGCCAGACGAAGCGATGGCCAAGACCCGCGGCCTCAATTTGGCTCACTAAACCGGCCTTGTACGCCTCATCTTCACTCTTGCACAGGCCGCAAATCACCGCTGTGAAATCAGGGTATTTGGGCAGCAGCTCAATCAGTGCCGGCACGAAGAGATGGATGCCCTTTTGATGCCGTACTCTGCCAAACACGCCGATCCCATAGCGCCCCGGCAAACCAGATTCGCGCCACGCAGCTTGCTGATCCAAAGGCGGCACAAAGGTGTGCGTGTTAACGCCATGCGGGATCACGCGCGTGAGAGCGGGCACCACATCAGCAATCTGCTGCGCAGCCAGTGGCGTCGTGGAAATCACAGCATCCATGCGGCTGATCAGCCACAGTGGCCAGCTTCCATGGCGACGCGTGGCAGCCGATGTAAACAGCAGTGAAATGGGCAAACGCAGTACACCGCGCAAAAAAATGGCCAAAATCATCTCGTTGTCTCGCCGCACATGCCAGACGATTTTGCGGCCCTCATTGAGGCGCTTGCGAGAGCACCAAATCGCTTGCCAGAGCGAGAAATGCGCGAACTCATTGGAGGCCGCCTTCGCTTCAGCCAAGCCCGGAATTTGCGAGCCCACATAGCCCACGCGCAGCAGCTTGGCTTGCACGGGCAGCAAATTGGTGATCGTCGTTGTCACGCCTGACAGGCGCTTTTTCAAGCAAGTGATGATAACTTCGGGGCGCTGATCATCTTTGGTATGCACGCTCATGGTGTTAGCGATCCTTGACCCAATCGCCACTGGCGATGATTGGTTTGCCTGCAACGTAGGCTGCGTTAATCTCATAAACAAAGCAATCGCGCCACTGCCCCGCCACATCCACGCGGACAGCACGTTTGGCGTATTCATCGGGCTGCGCCGGATACTCCGATTCGATCGCATCTAAGGTCTTTTCTAGCTGCGCACTCACTGCATAGACCTCACCCACGATGGCGCTCTCGCTGCCCAGCGTCACGCCCGGGTAGCCACCCAAGTGATACATGGTGCCTGCAATGCTGGCGTGGCCGATGAACTGTGGTGCCGGCATCAGGCGGGTGATGTCGTTGTCATCGCCGCGCCTGAGTGTGCCGTAGACGAAAAACAAGTGAGCTTCTGGCATGATGTTAAGAGTCAAATTCTTCAAAGCCTCTATTGTGAATCGTTCTGAGCTTACTTTGCCAGCAGAGTCGCTGTCGCAATGGCGTGCGTTTGGCTGTTTGGCGCTGTCGATGGCGCTGGTGGGCAGCTATGTGGGACTGTCAAAGCAACTTGTGCTGGTGTTTCCGGTGTTTTTACTGGCTTGGCTGCGGTTTGGTATGGGCGGCTTGGCGATGCTGCATTGGCTGCGCAAGCCAGCAAGCGAGGCGCCACTGGATGCGCCCACCAAACGCTTGCTCTTTCTTGAATCTTTTCTCGGCAATTTCCTCTTCTCCATTTGCATGCTCTTTGGTGTGAGCATGACGAGCGCGGTGGCCGCCGGCGTGATCTTGGCGAGCATTCCGGCCTGCGTGGCGGTGATGAGCTGGCTGTTTTTGCGCGAGAAAGTGGGCATGCGTGTGTGGGCATCCGTGGCTTGCGCAGTGATTGGCATTGGCTTGGTATCGCTCTCAAAAAGTGAGCATCTCGCGCAGGAAGTACGCCGGCTACCCGACGATTTGATTCATAAAAATGCTGTTTGGGGCAATCTGTTGGTGTTTTGTGCCGTGCTCTGCGAAGCGGCCTATGCCGTGATTGGAAAGAAGCTCACAGGCGTAATGAGCCCAAAACGCATCAGCTCCTTGATCAACCTCTGGGGCTTTGTGTTGGTCACGCCGCTGGGCGTGTGGCAAGCACTCAAATTTGATTTTTCAAGCGTCAACACGAGCATGTGGCTGCTGCTTTTGTTTTACTCGCTGGCCGCAAGTGTGTGGACGGTCTGGCTTTGGATGACGGGCTTGAAAACTGTGCCTGCGGCCAAGGCGGGCGTTTTCACCGTGATGCTGCCGATCTCAGCGGCTGCGGTAGGGGTGTTTTTGCTGGGAGAGCGCATGAATGGCATGCAAATCCTCGCATTTGCAATTGCATTGGCAGGTGTGGTGCTGGCTACACTGCCCGAGAAACCCAAAGCGAGCAAACGCGGTTAAGCGGCTTTTTAATGCCGTGTTGCGCCCTGATCATTTAAATCCGACAATTCGCTCGGATCAAGATCTTCTAGGTTGCCCGCCACGCGAAATCCTTCGCTGGCCCAAGCGCCAAAATCCATCTGCTTGCAGCGCTGGCTGCAAAACGGACGTGACGCATTGCTGGGGGCAAACAAACTCTCGCCGCCGCAAGCAGGGCAGCGCACAACGGGGGGCTTTTTTTCCATCGCTGGCCTCATCCTTGCGTCTCAGTCAACTGCAAAGCGTGAGCTCGAAACCCGCATCGTCCGTGACGGCCACAGGCAATTTATCATCCACTGAGGGGCGCAGTAAGCGTACCGACACAATCAAGCGATTGCCGCTGATCTCCGGCACAAGATCGAGCGTCTCGTCGATGCGCAACCGAAGCAATTGAAAGCTGCGGCCTTGCGGCAGATTTTGTTGAAAGTGACCGGCAATCGCCATCACTTTTTGCGCCGAGCCAGTATCTCGGAGCATTTTTAGCAGCAAACTGATGGCTTGCGCCAACGGCCAAAGTGAGCTCGCCCAACGCATGATGTCCGAGCGCCGGCGCGCTGGGCCGTAATGTTGCCAGTGAAAATAGGCGGGCAAATCAAACTCACAAGTTCCCGCTGGAATGGCAATGCGGCTGCGCACACTGGTCATCCACTCATTGTCGCTGAGCACCGAGCCAGATTTGCCGCTTTGCGTGTTTACTGCCATAAACGCAGCTTCGATTTGCGTAATCACGCCCTCAAGCACATCGGGGGCGATGCCCGGGTTGCCACGGAAAGCATGCATGTGCTGCTTGTGCTTTTCTAAATCTTTCAGCACATCGGCTTTCAATTCGGATCGCGCTGCAACCTCAACGATTTCAAAAATCGTGACAAAGGCAAAATGATGATCGAGCGCATCCTCACGCGCAAGCAAACGTCCCAAGCGCTCAAACAAATGCTCTAGGCGCAGATAGGTGCGCACACGTTCGTTAAAAGGGTATTCGTAGAGAATCACGGCAAAGGTGTTTGTTCAGATGCCAGCAATCATAGTGCATGCTTAAGGCCGCTAGGGCAGCTTCAGTGATTTCAGACATGCCACCACGGATTGCTCAAGCGTAGAAAGGGTGATCTCTTCGTTGAAAATCACGGCATCAGCGCAGGCTAAGCGTTGAGCCCGGCTGGCTTGCGCAGCGATCACGGATGCAACCTGCGCCACAGGCCAACCGCTGCGCGAGAGTACGCGCGCCATTTGAGTTGAGGCCAAGCAATCGATCAGCCACACGGCATCGCAGCGGCTGCGCCAGCGCGCGCCACCCTCAACCAGCAAAGGAATATCAAGCACAACCAGTTGCGCACCAGCCTGGTTTGCCGCCTGCAATTGATCGTTGATCTGCTCACCGATCAGTGGATGCAAAATAACCTCTAAGCTTGTCTTGGCGCGCGCATCAGTGAGCATGATCTCGCGCATTGCGTCGCGGTTCAAGCCGCCATCCGTAGACACAAGCGCAGCCCCAAAAGCGACTCGAATCGCTGGGATGGCCGCGCCTCCCGACTGCGTTGCAGCGCGCGACAGTGCGTCAGCATCAATCAGTTGTGCGCCGTGCGCAACTAGCATGCGAGCGACAGTGCTCTTGCCGCTGCCGATGCCGCCCGTTAAACCGATTTTGCGCATGGAAAAGTGCGCCCTAACCTACAGGCCGATCACTCGCAAAATATTTGCGTGACCAAAAATCAAGCTCACCACACCCGCGCCCGCCAAAAATGGCCCGAAAGGCACATACCCGCCTTCGCGCAGAGCGCTGTTGAGTTTCATCGCAATACCGACGATCGCACCGATGACTGAAGCAAGCAAAATCATCGGAATCAATGCCTGCCAACCAAACCAGGCGCCTAACGCTGCAAACAGCTTGAAATCGCCATAGCCCATGCCCTCTTTGCCCGTGACCAGCTTAAACAGCCAATACACGCTCCAAAGTGAAAGATAACCTGCCACTGCGCCCCACACAGAGCTCAGCAAAGTGACTTCCGCATTCCAACGCAGTGCGGCGACAATCAAACCCAGCCACACCAGAGGAAGTGTGATGTCATCGGGAAGCAAAGTTGTATCCCAATCAATGAAGGTCAGCGCGACCAAAGCCGCACAAAATGCGCACCAAGCCGCCGTCTGCCAGCTCCAACCCCATCGATAGGCGCAGTATGCAAACAGTGCGCCGGTAATCAGCTCGACAAAAGGATAGCGCAAGCTGATTTTGGTTTTGCAATTGGCGCATTTGCCGCCAAGCACCAAATAGCTCAGCACCGGAATATTTTCATACCAGCGAATCTGATGGCCGCAATGCGGGCAAGCAGAGCGCGGCATCATCAGGTTATAGGGCGCTCGCTCTTTGGGCAGCTCTTGAGGATGCATCAATTGCTGGCATTCCGCCGCCCATTGCGCCTCTAGCATCTTAGGCAAGCGGTGGATCACAACATTGAGGAAGCTGCCGATGAACAAACCCAGCAACGCGATAGGCACTGCCTCAATCCAAGCTGCTGACATCATCAGACCACTTGACCCAGCTTGAAGATGGGCAAATACATCGAAACCACGATGCCGCCAATGATGGTGCCCAAAAATACGATGATGATGGGCTCCATCAAACTCGACAATCCAGCGACCATTTCATCGACTTCAGACTCATAGAAATCAGCAGCCTTGCCAAGCATGTGATCAATAGATCCTGACTCTTCGCCAATCGCCGTCATTTGAATCACCATGGAAGGAAACAAATTCGCGTTTTGCATCGCGGCAGTTAGCGACGTTCCGGTCGAAACCTCTTGCTGAATGCGTGTGGTGGCATCCGCATAGAGCGAATTACCCGAGGCACCACCGACGGAATCCAGTGCCTCAACCAACGGGACGCCTGCAGCAAACATGGTAGCGAGCGTTCGCGTCCAACGCGCGATGCAAGATTTTTCAATCAAAGCACCAAACACGGGCACTTTTAAAAGCACGCGATCCATGAATCTTTGCACACTTTCGTTTCTCTTCCAAGCCTGCATAAAGAAATAAATTCCACCGCCGATCGCACCAAAAATCAACCACCACCATTTCACGAAAAACTCGCTGATGGCCATCACGATCAGCGTGGGCGCAGGTAGTTCTGCACCGAAACTCGCAAATACCTGCTTAAACGCTGGAATCACGAAAATCATGATCACAGCCACCACCACGAAAGCGACAACAACCACAGCGGTAGGGTACATCAATGCGGATTTGATCTTCGACTTAATTGCCTCGGTCTTTTCCATGTACGTCGCCAATCGATCGAGCAAGCTTTCCAAAATACCAGCCGCCTCACCTGCCTCGACCAAGTTGCAATACAAATTATCAAAGTACATGGGATGTTTGCGAAAGGCCGCCGAGAGCGATGTTCCCGTCTCTACATCGGTACGAACGTCGTTGAGCAATTTGGTGACACTGGGATTTGCATTACCACGCCCCACGATATCAAACGATTGCAGCAAGGGCACGCCAGCTTTCATCATTGTTGCCAACTGC
The DNA here is from genome assembly GCA_043755865.1 of Variovorax sp. Classification (GTDB taxonomy): domain Bacteria; phylum Pseudomonadota; class Gammaproteobacteria; order Burkholderiales; family Burkholderiaceae_C; genus JANMDU01. The sequence goes on from JAYUSD010000176.1 coordinate 22,616, forward strand.
CGCGTGAAGATCGCGATATCTCGCGGCTTGATTGATTTGCCCGAACGCATCTTGCGCTTTTTGATTTTGCCGGGAATGATGCCTTGCCGGCGCAACGAAGCCATCACCTGATTTTCGCTGGCTGCGCGCTGCTCGCCGCGCACGGTCTTGCCGTTGCGGTCTTTGCCTTCCCATTCAAAGACCACTTCTTTGACCTCGGATTTTTTGTTTGCTGCTGTAGCCATGCGCTTTTCCGTCCTAGATTCTGGGTGCTGCCATTATTTGCTATTCATTGGTCACTGCAATGACTTCTTCCAGCGAAGTCATTCCAATTTTGACCTTCTGTAGTGCAGATTGACGCAAGCTGCGCACGCCGTCTTTTTGCGACTGCACCGCAATGTCCATCGCGCTTGCATCTGCCAAAATCAGACGTTGCATGTCGTCAGTGATCGGCATCACCTGATAAATACCGACACGGCCTTTGTAGCCGTTGTTGCACATCGAGCAGCCTACAGGTTTGTAGGGCGTCCAGCTGCCATCGATATCTTCTTCTTTGAAGCCTGCTTGCATCAAGTTTTCTAGCGGAATATCTGCCGGCTGCTTGCAGTTGGGACACAAACGCCTGGCAAGGCGCTGCGCGGTGATCAAAATCACACTAGAAGCAATGTTAAATGGCGCGATGCCCATGTTGCGCATACGCGTCAGTGTCGTGGGCGCATCGTTGGTGTGCAAGGTAGAAAGCACCAAATGCCCCGTTTGGGCTGCCTTGATCGCAATGTCTGCAGTCTCCAAGTCTCGAATCTCACCTACCATGATCACATCTGGGTCTTGGCGAAGAAAAGATTTGAGTGCCACTGCAAAAGTCAAACCAGCGCGATCATTGACGTTGACCTGATTGACGCCGGGTAAATTGATCTCGCAAGGATCCTCGGCGGTCGCAATGTTCACGCCGGGCTTGTTCATTAAATTGAGGCAGGTGTAGAGCGAGACGGTTTTACCCGATCCAGTGGGCCCGGTCACCAAAATCATGCCGTAAGGCCGAGCGATCGCCGCCATGATGCGATCTTTTTCGATTTGCTCGTAGCCCAACGCCTCGATGCCCAGTTTGGCGCTAGACGGATCAAGAATACGAATCACGATCTTCTCACCAAACATCGTAGGCAAAGTGCTCACCCGAAAATCAATCACACGGTCAACACCCACTTTGAGCTTCATGCGTCCGTCCTGCGGCACACGCTTTTCGGAAATATCAAGCTTAGAGATCACCTTGATGCGGGAGGCCAGCTTGTCTTTGATCGAAACCGGAGGGGATGCAATTTCGCGAAGCTCGCCGTCGATGCGAAAACGCACACGGTAGGTGTGTTCATAGGGCTCAAAGTGCAAGTCAGAGGCGCGCATGCCATACGCATCGAGCAGCATTTTTTGCAGAAATTTGACAACAGGTGCATCTTCAACGTCAGTAGCAGCTTCGTCCTGCTCTTCCATGACCGCTTCCATGCTGGTTTCATCGAATTCAAAGTCGCCCGGCGCACCAATGATTGAATCCAGCGCCTCGGAAGTCGAAACCGAATTTGCTTCAACGAGCTTTGTTAGCTTGTCGTATTCAGCAATGACCCAATCCGCACCGGATTGCGTGGCAAATTTGATTTTTTCTGCGGTGGTTTGATCTGACGGATCAGCAGTAGCTACGATCAAACGGTTATTGCGCTTGGCTAGCACCACCACACGTAAGCTCTGGCAGAGCTTGGTATCCAAGAGGCCTTTGGGCAATTTTTGTGGATCAAGAGCGTCTAAGTCAATCAGCGGCGACGCGAACGCGGCGGACATGGTGTGCGCTAAATCAGCCGCAGAAATCGCGCCCGAGTTGATCAATTCTGCAATGAAACTATTCTTGCCAGTTTGCGATTTGCGAAAAACATCCTCAGCCTTCTTTTGATCAATCTTTCCAGCCATGACCAACGCCCGCGCCGTACCAGGCAGCGCGACAGAGGAAGGAGAATTTAGCGGGGTATCAACAACGGCCATGTTTAATAGTCAATTGTTTGCGCAGCCCAGTTTGCGGGCTGCTGAACAAACATGCAACCCTAAGAATACACCACATCGCGCACCAGACCAACCGTCAGCTTGCCAAATCAGGCACAAAACCGACATGGAAACGACACAAAACCCTCAGAGCGTGAATTCGGTCAGGCCAATCTCACAACGGATTGATGACTCAGCCCAACCAAGGCCTGCTTGAAGGGCGACTCTGGTAAGCAGGCAAGCGCAGCAATGGCACGTTGGCTTTCGGCGCGTGCAGCGCTGTGTGTCACTTCAAGCGCCCCCGTGCGGCGGATGACGCCCAAGATGGCATCTAGCCTAGCAGCAGTTGCACTTGCGCCGGATGAAGGAGCTACGAATTGCGCCGCTGGCTGCTCAATGGCTTGGCGAATCAGCTGCGCATCCGCCGGCGATGCACGCTGCAAGGCAACAATCAAGGGCAGCGTGACTTTGCCTTCGCGCAGATCGTCGCCCAAGCTTTTACCCATGCGTGCAGTGTCGCCTTCGTAATCCAGTGCATCGTCGATCAACTGGAACGCCGTGCCCAAAGCTTGGCCATATGTCGCGCAGGCCTCTTCAGTCGCCGCATCGCTGCCCGCCAAAACGGCAGCCAAGCGAGCACTGGCCTCAAACAATTTCGCTGTTTTAGAGCGGATCACGCGCAGATAAGCAGCCTCATCCAGCGAAGCGTCGTGCATGTTCATGAGTTGAAACACTTCGCCTTCGGCGATCACATTGGTCGCTTCTGCCAAAATCGACAACACGCGGATGGAGCCGCATTCCACCATCATCTGGAAAGCGCGCGAATACAAGAAATCGCCCACCAACACGCTTGCAGCGTTACCAAAACATTCATTGGCAGTGGGCTGTCCTCTGCGCAAAATCGACTCATCAACCACGTCGTCGTGCAATAACGTGGCGGTATGAATAAATTCCACCACAGCCGCTAGCGCGTACTTGTGCGGGTGCGTGTAGCCAAGCGCACCACTCATGAGCAGCAGCAGCGCTGGCCTGAGACGTTTACCACCCGCAGAAATAATGTATTTGCTGATCTGGCCGACCAACGGGACGTCCGAGGACAAACGCTCAGCAATGACTTGGTCAACGCGCGCCATATCGGGCGCGATCAAAACCAACGCGGAATCGGCTGGATCAGCAGGAAGGCGAACAGGAATGAGCAAGAGAAAACCAACTGTGTGCGCACTGACGAGATGCCAATGCCAACGTTGAGTTTAAAGCAAGCAGCCCAAAAAGCACGATCTGGGGGGCATAGCAAGCTCACAGACGCCCGCCGCCCTCCGGTTTGCTACGTTTACTTGCACGACAGCTTGCGGGCGGGCTATAATTCTGGGTTGTGTTCTGGGATTTCGAGTGCCCTGAACGCAATCAGTCGGGTTGACAGAAGTCAACTTCGCCTGACGTCAGTGTTCAAAAAGTACTGACAATTTCCGGAAATTGTTTTCTCAATCCACTTAGGACTATCTAATGAAAAAGACCCTTGTTTTGGCCTCTTTGATGGCTGCTGTTGCTCTTGCCGCTTGCGGTAAAAAGCCTGAAGCTGCTGCCCCAGCGCCTGCTCCAGTCGCTGCTCCTGCTCCTGCCCCAGTGGCTGAGGCTGCTGCCGGTGCTGCATCCGCTGCCGCTGGTGCTGCTTCCGCTGCGGCTGGTGCTGCTACAGCCGCAGGTGCTGCTGCTGGTGTCGCTGCTGGCGCAGCCGTCGGTGCTGCGACCGACGCTGCAAAAACTGCTGCCGGTGCTGCGGCTGACGCTGCTAAAGGTGCAGTGGCTGCTGGCGCTGGTGCTGCTGATGCTGCTAAAGCGGCTGCAGGTGCTGCTGCTGACGCTGCTAAGAAGGCTGTTGAGCCAAAGAAGTAATCCTCACGGATTTTTCTCTCATGAAAAAAGCGCCCTAGGGCGCTTTTTTCATGTCTGCATACAAATCCAAGCTGGGTCAACCATTAGTCGCGTTCGCCACCAAAAATGCCCAGTAAGGCCAGCAAACTTTGGAAAACGTTAAAGATGTTCATGTACAAAGCCAGTGTCGCGCTGATGTAATTCGTCTCACCACCATCCATAATCTGCTTCAAATCATAAAGCATATAGGCCGAAAAGATACCAACACACATCATGCTGATGGCTGCCATTGCCATGGTCGAGCCAGTCAATAGAGCAATGACGCTACCAACCATCACAACCAAGGCGCCTACAAAAAGCCATTTGCCCATGCCAGACAAATCGCGTTTGATGACGCTGGCCAAACTGGCCATCACAAAAAACACGCCTGCTGTGCCGCCAAAGGCAGTCATGATCAAACTCGGGCCATTTTTAAAGCCAAGCATCGAGGCAATCATGCGCGAGAGCATAATACCCATAAAGAAAGTGAATGCCAAAAGTACGGGCACGCCAGCCGCAGAATTCTTGGTCTTTTCAATGGCGTACATGAAACCAAAAGCACCGCCGAGAAAAAGAACAATGCTCAAGCCCGTTCCCATACCCTTGAGCACACTGGTTAGGCCTGTTGCCATCGCCAACCATGCGCCGAGTACGGTCGGAATCATGCTCAGGGCCAAAAGCCAATACGTATTACGCAGCACACGGTTGCGTTCAACGCTGCCCAAAATTGCGCCTTGATTTAAAACAAGTGGTTCACTCATCAATTACTCCTTCAAACTGCTATAAAGTGTGCAGCGTGACTTGATTTTAGAATAAATCAGGTACCAAGGCAGTAGCAACTGGTTTCCTACTTTTTGTATGGATTCTTCTGACTTTTGCACCACGAGCACGCTGTCCGGCAACGGTTATGCTCCCATCTTTTTAATCCTCAAACTAACGGAAATTTCCATGAGAAGCAAATCCATGCTCGAAGCAGCAGACGTTAAAACCATTTTGGCTGCAGCAGAAGCAGAAGCCTTGGCGAACCAATGGGCAGTAACCATTGCGGTGGTCGATGATGGCGGCCATTTGCTTGGCCTGCAGCGCCTAGATGGCGTAGCAGCGATTTCTGCGCATATTGCACCTGCAAAAGCGCATACCGCAGCACTCGGTCGCCGCGAGAGCAAAATTTATGAAGACATCATCAATCAGGGGCGCACCAGTTTTTTGAGTGCACCTTTTGTACAAGGCATGCTGGAAGGCGGCGTACCGATTGTGAAAGATGGTCACGTGATTGGCGCCGTAGGAGTCAGCGGTGTCAAATCCAGTGAAGATGCGCAAATCGCCAAGGCTGGAATTGCGGCGCTGGGGCTTTGATTTAAGGCGTTTTAGGCACTTAGCCGGCGTATTATCTACATAGTTTGCTATTATTATAATAGCAAACTATGCCGAGCCTTAGTGGCGAAAATGTCTCACGCCTGAGAACACCATCGCCACGCCGCGTTCGTTGGCTGCATCAATGACCTCTTGATCGCGCATGCTGCCTCCGGGCTGAATCACGCAAGTCGCACCGGCGTCGACCACCACATCCAATCCATCTCGAAAAGGGAAAAAAGCGTCCGAAGCTACAGCGGTGCCAGACAGGCCCAGGTTTGCATGCCCTGCTTTGATGCTCGCGATGCGAGCAGAGTCCAAACGGCTCATCTGGCCGGCGCCAACGCCCATCGTCATGCCATCTTTGCAAAAAACAATGGCATTTGACTTCACAAACTTAGCTACTTTCCAAGCGAAGAACAAATCTTGTAGTTGCTCGGGCGTAGGCTGGAGCTTGGAGACGACTTTGAGATCGCTCAATTGCAATTCGTGATTGTCAGCAGTTTGCATCAACAGACCCGAGCCAATGCGTTTGATGTCCATCGCATTTTGGCCTTTGTCCCAAGCGCTAGTACCCCCAAGCGGCAAACTAATTTCTAAAATCCGCACGTTGGCTTTCGCTTTAAACACAGCCAAAGCCTCTGAAGTGAACGAGGGCGCAATCAATACTTCCACAAACTGCTTTGAAATCTGTAGCGCTGCGCTCTCATCCAGCGGGCAATTGAGGGCGATGATGCCGCCAAAAGCAGACGTGGGATCTGTTTGGAAGGCTTTGCTGTAAGCAGACAAGGCATCGACACCTAGCGCAACACCACAAGGATTGGCATGCTTGACAATCACGCATGCGACTGACGAGAAACTCTTCACGCATTCCCAAGCTGCGTCCGCATCGGCAATGTTGTTGTAGCTCAGCTCTTTGCCTTGCAACTGTTTGGCTGTGACCAACGATCCCGGCGCAGGATGCAGATCGCGGTAAAACGCAGCGGCTTGGTGCGGATTCTCACCGTAGCGCAAATCCTGCAATTTCACGAAACGACCATTGGTTTGAGAAGGAAAAGTGCTTCTCGCCGGCGTGTTGCCTACATCAGGCGCTTCTAAATCGATAGCAGAGAGATAGTCGCTGATTGCGCCATCGTAGTTGCTGATGCGGTTGAAAGCAGCCACGCTCAGGGCGAATTTGGTCTTCAGCGAGATGCCGCCAGCTTTCAGTTCGGCAATCACGCCCGCATATTGCGAAGCATCTGTGAGCACTGCCACATCCGCCCAATTCTTCGCAGCGCTGCGCACCATGGCTGGCCCGCCGATGTCGATGTTCTCTATCGCGTCGGCCAAAGTGCAGCCGGGTTTGGCCACGGTGGCCTCAAATGGATAGAGGTTCACGATCAACATATCAATCGGCGCAATCGCATGCGCAGCGAGCGCCTGCATGTGCGCAGGCAAATCACGCCGTGCGAGCAAGCCGCCATGCACTTTGGGATGCAAAGTTTTTACCCTGCCATCCAGCATTTCTGGAAAATCAGTAATTTGCGCAATCTCCGTAACAGGCAAACCGTTATCGGACAGCAATTGAGCCGTGCCGCCAGTGGAGATCAGATCAATTTTTAAGGCATGAAGCTCGCGGGCGAGCTCGACCACGCCGGTTTTATCTGACACAGAAATCAAGGCACGCATGAAAATTCCCTAGAAGTTTTTAATAAATTGAGCTCGCAGCAAACACCAGCGCATCACAGCATCTGATGCTCACCCAGCTTTTTGCGCAGTGTATTTCGATTCAGCCCAAGCCACTCGGCAGCTTTAGACTGATTGTTGCCCGCATAGCGCATCACCACTTCCAGCATCGGCTTTTCCACGATGCCCAGCATCATGCTGTAGAGCTCATGCGGCGTTTGATTACCCAAGTCTTTGAAATAAGCATCCAAGCCCAAACGCACGCTGTCTTCAATATTTTTCTTGCTCATAGTCTAGATTCAATTCATTGTTTTCCACAGCGCGAATGCGCTCCGGATGCATCGGCAAACGATCCATCCGCTGCGCCAAACCATCAAAATAGTCTGCAACGGCCTGATACTGCGCCTGCGCATCATCCAGCGCATTCATCTTCTGGCGAAACGACTCACCATGAGGCAAATCGCGTACATACCAACCAATGTGCTTGCGAGCACTGCGAACACCGCTGTGCTCGCCATACAGTGCGTAGTGTTCGAGCAAATGCCCCAACATCGCACGACGCACTTCTGCAACCAAAGGAGGCGCAAGGTGCTCACCCGTTTGCAAATAATGTGTGATTTCACGAAAAATCCACGGCCTGCCTTGCGCAGCACGGCCAATCATCACGGCATCAGCTCGCGTATACGCCAAAACAGCTTTGGCTTTCTGGGGTGAGTTGACATCACCATTGGCCACCACAGGGATACGCAAGCGACTTTTGATCTCAGCTATCGTGTCGTATTCGGCCAGCCCTTTGTAGCCTTGTTCTCGCGTGCGACCATGAATCGTCACCATCGCAATACCGGCATCTTGCGCCGCCCGTGCGATGCTCAGTGCGTTTTTATGGGTCGCACACCAACCCGTGCGCATTTTTAAAGTCACCGGCACACCTTTGGGTTGCGCGGCTTGCACCACGGCCTCAATAATTGCCAGCGCGAGTTTTTCGTCTTGCATCAACGCCGAACCCGCCCACTTATTGCAAACCTTCTTGGCGGGGCAGCCCATGTTAATGTCAATAATTTGCGCCCCTTTATCAATGTTGTAGGCCGCAGCCTCAGCCATCATGGCGGCTTCCGTGCCCGCAATCTGAACGGCAATCGGCGACGATTCGCCTTCGTGGTTGGCGCGGCGCGACGTCTTCAGGCTTGCCCACAAATCTTTGCGCGATGTGACCATCTCGCTGACCGCATAACCGGCGCCAAAAGCTTTGCACAACTTGCGGAATGGCAAATCCGTGACCCCCGCCATCGGTGCAGCAAAGACCGAGTTAGGAAGCTGGTAGGGGCCAATCTGTGGACCTAAAAGCTGCGGCATCATGAAAGAACGTGGGCGATAAAAATGCTGAAAAAAGAGGCACGAGTATACTCCGCTGCTCTTCTTATGATGGAAAACTTACCCTCTTGGTTTTTGGTACTGATGGCATGGCTGGCTTTGCCCCAGTTTGGTCTCAGCACGGTTTTTGTGATTTCGATCATTTCAGCCACCTTGCTGCCTTTGGGTTCAGAGCCCGCCGTGTTCGGCCTGATCAAGCTCAATCCTGATCTGTTTTGGCCAGCCATTTTGGTCGCCACTGCTGGCAACACCATCGGCGGCGCGATTGATTGGTGGATGGGCTACGGGGCCCACAGCGCGCTCGACAAATACAAAGGCCGCTCCGTTCATCTGAAGGCACTGCAATGGCTTGAACGACTTGGACCCAAAGCATGTCTGTTGTCTTGGTTGCCGGGCGTTGGCGATCCTTTGTGCGCTGTGGCGGGCTGGCTACGCCTGCCTTTCTGGCCTTGCGTGGGCTACATGCTGGTCGGCAAATTTTTGCGTTATTTGATGATGACTGCTTTGCTACTTTGGGTCTTTCCTGGCGGTTTTTCGTTGTCCTAGTACTTCTCCCTTTGCAGTTCGCCATAAAAAAAAACCCGCCATTTTCATGGCGGGTTTTTATTGCTCAAACCCGATCAGGGCTTGCTGGCTGTTGGAAACGGCCAGGCAGCCTGCGGATTCAGAGTGGTCTGAGCCGCAGGGGCAGCGGGTGCTTTCGCAGCTTTCTTGGCAGCGGGCTTTTTCGCGGCTTTCTTAGCAGCAGGCTTTTTAGCCGCTGGCTTTTTGGCAGCGGCTTTTTTCGCTACTTTTTTAGCTGCAGCTTTTTTGGCTGGCGCCTTTTTAGCTACTTTCTTTGCTGCTGGCTTTTTGGCCGCAACTTTTTTCGCTGCTGGCTTTTTAGCCGCAACTTTTTTCGCTACTTTTTTAGCTGCAGGCTTTTTGGCAGCAGCTTTTTTAGCTGGTGCTTTCTTAGCTGCTGCCTTTTTAGCGGCGGGCTTCTTCACTGCTGCTTTTTTTGCAGCGGGTTTTTTTGCAGCGGCTTTTTTAGCCGGCGCTTTTTTCGCAGTTGCCATGATTGTTTCTCCTAGATCTAGTTTACGGATCAACAGTAAAAACACTTTGTGCACGGATGTGCACCAAGCGATTCAAACTGCTGGATTTTGCAATCCAACAGCCTGAATGGGGTTGATTTGCTTGGGTTCTATGTATAAACGCCTTGGCAAATCTGCCGCTGCAATTTTTCCAAACTGCAGCAACATCGACCAATCGCTTTGGCTCCCTGCGCAGAATGATCCCAAAAGATCATTCCGAGAACTTATCCTTTGAGGATCAGTCCCAAGACAGCGCGCCACCCGATTGGTACTCAATCACACGGGTCTCAAAAAAGTTACGTTCCTTCTTGAGATCAATCATTTCACTCATCCACGGAAAAGGGTTTTCTTCACCGGGGAACAATTCTTCCAATCCAATCTGCACCGCGCGGCGATTGGCAATGTAGCGCAAATAGCCTTTAAACATTGATGCATTTAACCCAAGGACGCCGCGAGGCATCGTGTCTTCAGCATAGGCATATTCCAGCTCCACAGCCTTCATAAACAGGCCGTTGATCTCTGTTTTAAATTCAGCAGTCCACAAATGCGGATTTTCTAGTTTGATCTGGTTGATCAAATCAATACCAAAATTGCAATGCATGGATTCATCACGCAAGATGTACTGATATTGCTCAGCCGCGCCCACCATTTTGTTTTGGCGACCCAGCGCCAATATCTGCGTGAACCCGACATAAAAGAACAAACCCTCCATCAAGCAAGCAAACACGATCAAGCTTCTGAGAAGCTTCTGATCGTTTTCCGGCGTGCCAGTGACGAAATGTGGATTGGTCAGGATATCAATAAACGGAATGAGGAACTCATCCTTGTTGCGAATGCTGGCGACTTCATGATAAGCGTTGAAGATTTCGCTTTCATCCAAACCTAACGATTCCACAATGTATTGGTAAGCATGGGTATGGATGGCTTCTTCAAATGCTTGGCGCAACAAGAATTGCCGGCACTCAGGCGCTGTAATGTGGCGATAACTGCCCAGCACAATATTGTTGGCTGCTAAAGAATCAGCCGTGACGAAAAAGCCCAGATTGCGTTTGATCAGGCGGCGCTCATCATCTGTCAGGCCATTTGGATCTTTCCACAACGCGATATCACGCGTCATGTTGATCTCTTGTGGCATCCAGTGATTAGCGCAAGTGGCCAGATATTTCTCCCACGCCCATTTGTATTTGAAGGGTACAAGTTGGTTGACATCTGTAGCGCCATTGATGATGCGCTTGTCAGCAGCATTGACACGGCGATGCGTGCTAGCTTGATTCGAATGCTCGGCAGCTTGCGCAATTTGCGCAAAATTCGCTGGCATCGGTGCGCCATCGTCCAAGGTGGTGCGCGTGGCAGCAGCGATTGGCGAAGGCACTGCATCCAAGTGGCTCGGCGCTTGATGCGGCTGGCTACTTGTATTGAGTGCTTGCAGTGAGGGTTTGACTTCTTCGTCCCAGGTCAACATAACTAATTGCTCCGATTATGAGAGCAGATGAACGCAAATGCAAATTTCGTGCAAATGTTGCGACATCTTTGCTCAATTTTGTGTTGTTGAATTACATCGTTTTTGCAAAGCACTTTTTCTCCACACTCTTGATTTGCTATGAAATCAGGAGCGTGCAAAAAGACATCAGCAAAAACTTTGCGTCGATTTGTTCTGTTATTGACAGGATTCGCAGGTGGGATCATCCACACCGCAAAACTTGATGTCTGTCGCCGGCGTAGCAGACAGCTGCATCTGCGCAGCAGCAGCAGCAGCAGCCGTCTCAATTGCACTCGGCTTTGCTGATTGCACAGAAGCACTTTTCACTCCAGCACCGCCCGCACCACCACCCGAGGCCACCGCGTTGAGCTGATTCGACGTCACTGTAGATTTCTCCGCATGCGTCGCACCGACGGTGCGCAAATAGTATGTGGTCTTTAGGCCACGCAACCAAGCTAGCTTGTAAGTGTCGTCCAGCTTCTTGCCGGATGCGCCTGACATGTAAATGTTGAGCGATTGTGCTTGATCAATCCATTTTTGACGCCTAGCAGCCGCCTCGATCACCCACTGCGTATCCACTTCAAAAGCAGTGGCATAAAGCGCTTTGACATCTTGCGGCACGCGATCAATCGGGCGCAGCGAGCCATCAAAGTGTTTCAGGTCGACCACCATCACGTCATCCCACAAGCCCAAGCGCTTCAAATCACGCACGAGGTAATGGTTGATCACAGTGAACTCGCCCGACAAATTGGACTTGACAGAGAGATTGCCAAAACAGGGCTCAATGCAAGCATCTACGCCAATGATGTTAGAGATCGTGGCAGTGGGCGCAATAGCCACACAATTAGAATTGCGCATGCCATCTAGCGCGATCTTTTTGCGCAATGCATCCCAATCCATCGTGCTAGAGCGATCCACCTCCACATAACCGCCGCGCTCTTTGGCGAGCATATCCAGTGTGTCTAACGGCAAGACGCCGCGATCCCATAAGGATCCTTTGTAGCTGGCGTATTTGCCACGCTCCTTGGCCAAATCGGTGGAGGCCCAGTAGGCGTAGTAGCAAATGGCTTCCATCGACTCATCAGCAAACTTAACAGCAGCATCCGAGGCATAGGGCGTGCGCAACTCATACAAGCAGTCTTGGAAAGACATCAACCCCAAGCCCACCGGGCGATGCCGCATGTTGGAATCACGGGCCTTTTTGACAGCGTAGTAATTGATATCAATCACGTTGTCCAGCATACGCATCGCCGTGGTGATGGTTTTTTGCAATTTGACGCGATCAAGCTCCTTGCCATTGACGCCATCTTTCAAATGCTGCACCAAATTGACTGATCCCAAATTGCAGACAGCGGTTTCCGTGTCTGACGTGTTCAGTGTGATCTCAGTGCAAAGATTGGAGGAGTGCACCACGCCGGCGTGCTGCTGGGGTGAGCGCACATTGCAAGCGTCCTTGAAAGTGATCCAAGGATGGCCGGTTTCAAACAGCATGGTAAGCATCTTGCGCCACAAATCAGGCGCAGAGAGCGTTTTATGAAGCTTGAGTTCACCACGTGCTGCTTTTTGCTCGTAAGCCACGTAGGCTTTCTCAAAGGCCGCACCAAACAAATCATGCAGATCCGGCGCATCGTTGGGGGAGAACAAAGTCCACGTGCCTTTTTCCATCACGCGGCGCATGAAGAGATCAGGAATCCAGTTGGCGGTGTTCATGTCGTGCGTGCGGCGGCGGTCATCGCCAGTATTTTTACGCAGCTCGAGAAACTCCTCAATATCCAAATGCCAAGTCTCTAGATAAGTGCAAACAGCGCCTTTGCGCTTGCCGCCTTGGTTGACAGCAACTGCCGTGTCGTTAACCACTTTGAGGAAGGGCACGACGCCTTGCGATTCACCATTGGTGCCTTTGATATGCGAGCCCATGGCACGCACGCGCGTCCAGTCGTTGCCCAAACCGCCGGCGAACTTAGATAACAGCGCGTTTTCTTTGATGGATTCGTAGATGCCGTCTAAATGGTCAGGCACAGTTGTTAGATAGCAAGAAGACAGTTGCGAGCGCAGCGTGCCACTGTTAAACAGCGTTGGGGTGCTGCTCATGAAGTCAAACGAGCTGAGCACTTCGTAGAATTCAATGGCACGCGCTTCGCGGTCAATTTCATTAAGAGACAAGCCCATGGCCACGCGCATAAAAAACGCCTGCGGCATTTCAATGCGGGTTTTGCGCACGTGCAGGAAGTAGCGGTCGTACAAGGTTTGCAAGCCGAGGTAATCAAATTGCAAATCGCGCTCAGGCTTAAGTGCAGCGCCCATGCGCTTCAAATCAAACTGCTCCAGCTTTTCATCGAGCAAGTCATTTTCCACACCCTTACGGATGAACTGCGGGAAATACTCCGGATAAGCCTCGCTCATTTCAGCTTGGCTGGTTTCCTTGCCCAAGACTTCTTTGCGGATGGTGTGCAGCAGCAAACGCGAGGTGGCATATGTGTAGTCGGGCTCTTTTTCGATCAACGTGCGAGCCGCAAGGATCGATGCCTTGTACACCTCATCCACCGGTACGCCGTCGTACAAGTTACGCAAAGTCTCCGCCATGATGGGCGCGGCGCTCACGTCTTTACCGAGATTGGCACACGCTGAATCGATCAGCCCTTGAAGTTGAGCCATGTCTAGTGGTACGCGTTTGCCACCATCAATCACATGAAGTGCGGGCGCTGCTACTGCGGGTGTCAAAGGCGCCTTGGCACGCTCTTGAGCACGGCGCTCCCGATACAACACATAAGAGCGAGCCACCTCTAAATGCTCACCACGCATCAAGCCCAATTCGACTTGATCTTGCACGTCTTCAATATGGAAGGTGCCGCCGCTAGGGCGTGAACGCATCAATGCGCGCACCACATTGTTGGTCAATGCATCTACGGCTTCCCTCACGCTTGCCGATGCCGCGCCTTGCGTGCCATGCACCGCCAAGAAAGCTTTCATCATCGCCACAGCGATCTTACTCGGCTCAAACGGAACAACTGCGCCGTTGCGGCGGATGATTTGATAACTGCTGTAAGGGCTGTTGACCGCCTGCGCTGGCGCGGTTTTAGACGCCGCTAATTCGCCAGCTTGGTAAGACAAGTTCGAGCCCGTTTGAATGGTAGTAGTCTGCATTGCTTCCTCGTGGGTTGATCTCGGTTGAAATTGTTGTCTACTGCTTAGAAAATACGATTGAAACTGAGTGCAATGCTATCAAATTTGGAGTTGATGCACAACAGCCGAATCACTATATCTAGTGTTTATTTGTTTGGCAAGACGCTATAGGTAGTGTATCGGGCTCTGCGGCTCATCGCACGCGCTGGTGCCGAAAATACGTAAAAAAACACTACAAAAACTCATCAGAATTGATGTCTAGAAGCGTACTTTTGATGTAGGTAAGCGGGATCAATAATGCGTTTGGCACGCCAGTTTGCGTGCACAAATTGCACCCCGATCAAACGCATTGCACAGACAAACCAAGCTGGCTCTTGCGCGACATCATAGGGATCAATGTGGACAAGGCTTTGCGGGCTTTTTGCATGCGCAAGCCGCATCTGCGCTGGCTTTTCTTAAAGCACCCGGCGAGCGCCGAGCCATAGGCTAACCCACCCGTCGTATCAAGACTTCAAAAAAGATAGCACGGGAAAACACTGATGCGCCCAACCCACAGATTTCTGGAGCCTCGCCCAATCAAAGCCAGCGCCAGGATCGAATTTGCGGCCGGGCGCGATGTGCTCATGCCCCGCAACATGCTCGATCGGGTAGTGCTCGCGCACATCTTGGCAAAGTACCGCCAATCGCTGGTATTGCGCAGTTTCAAACGGCTCACCTTCCAGCCCTTCTAATTCAATGCCAATCGAGAAATCATTGCAGTTGTCGCGCTCACCAAAGCGAGACAGGCCCGCGTGCCAAGCGCGGTCATTACAGCCGACAAACTGCCAAAGCTTGCCACTGCGTTCAATATAAAAATGTGAAGACACCGCTATGCCGCGAATCTGCTGGAAGTAAGGATGCGCTTGCCAATCAAGTTGGTTGGTAAACAGCTGCTGCACTTGTGAGCCACCGTAGATGCCCGGCGGCAAACTGATCGAATGCACAACGATCAAATCAATCGCAGTATCTTTGGGGCGTGCACCAAAGTTTGGAGAATCCAGCCGCTGGGCGCTCTGTAGCCAGCCCGCATGCCAAGCAACTGCGTCTTCAGGATTTGCCATCGTCTGCTTCGATACCCAAGCGCGCCATCCGATATCGGATTTGCCGCAGGCTCATACCCAAACGCGCAGCGGCTGCGGTGCGATTGAACCCCGTGTCTTTCAATGTCTGCGCCAAAATCAAGCGTTCTTGTTGATCAAGATGGGCTTGCAAATCTTTGGGCAACGCGCTTTCGCCGCAAGCCGCTGGCGCGCCTAGCCCAACCGCATCCGCCGACGGCTCGGGCGGCACATCGCTGGTGTACTCGACTATCTCGTCAAGCATCAAGCTTTGCCCATCAGACAAAGCCACCGCCCGATGCAAAAGATTTTCTAGCTCGCGCACATTGCCAGCGAGCGGCAATGCTTGAAGTTGCTGCAACATGTGCTCTGACGCACTTGGCACAGCTTGGCCTGAATCTGCCGCAATACGCTGTAAAAGGCAAGCCACCAAAGCGGGCAGGTCTTCGCGACGCTGACGTAATGCGGGCAAGGAAATGTCAATGACATTGATTCGGTAAAACAAATCTTGGCGGAATTGACCAGCAGCCACTGCGGCCGCTAAATCGCGGTGTGTGGCGCTGACAATACGTACATTCACAGATTGCTCCTGAGTATCACCCACCGGGCGCACGCTCCGCTCCTGTATTGCCCGAAGCAACTTAGCTTGCATGGCCTGAGGCAGATCACCCATTTCATCTAAAAACAATGTACCGCCGTGCGCCGCTTGAAAGAAACCTTCTCGATCCGCAGTCGCACCCGTGTACGAACCTTTACGTGCGCCAAAAAATTCCACTTCCAATAAATTCTCTGGAATGGCGCTGCAATTGACCGCCACAAACGGGCCATCATTGCGGTGACTGCATGCGTGGATCGCCCGTGCAACCAGTTCTTTACCGGTGCCAGATTCGCCGCGCACAAGCACAGGAGCCATGCTGCGCGCCACCTTCGCAACGCGCGCGCGCAGTTGGCACATCACTTCCGATTCGCCGACGATCGCTGCCAAAGCCCGCCTGCCTACTTCGGAGTCAATCACGGGGACAATCGCCAACGCGGCTGCCGCGCTATTTGGCAATGACTGCGGCGCAATATGTGCGCTGCTGGCATCGGCTTGACTCAAACGCACGGCTTGCGCCACCACGGAGCGAAACTGCTTTAAATCCACAGGTTTGGTCAAATAATCAAATGCACCTGCCTTGAGCGCTTCCACCGCATTTTCTGCCGAGCCGTGAGCCGTGATCACCACACACCGCTCACTGCGCTGCGATCGCGCCAAGAATTTCAACACTTCCAAGCCCAAACCGTCGGGCAATTGCATATCGGACACCACTGCATCAAAGCTGCGTTGATTCAATGCTGCCAACGACTGCGCCACGCTATCGGCTGATACTACTTCGTAGCCTTCGCGGGTCAGGCTGAGTTCGTACAGAATGCGCAAATCCGGCTCATCATCAATCACCAACACGCTTGGCGTGAAGCGAGGAAAAGGGTCTGTGAGCAATGCCATATAAACGATTGTAGGGGAGGGTTTCTTTAAAACCGCGAGGCTGATGCTGAGAGCGCCATCAGCGGCATGGGCTGCGTCACATCGAGGCTGGGACGCATCAGCACCGAGAAATCATTGCCCTCGCGTTGCCCGATTGCCCCAGCTTGGCCGCGACTTGTGCGCTGGTAACTGATCACCGCACCGTGGCGAATACAGAGCTCACGACAAATATACAGCCCCAAGCCACTGGAGCGACTCTGCGAGCTGAAAAACGGTTCAAACAGATGCCGCTGCACACTGCCTTCGATACAGTCGCCGTCGCTCCAGACGCTGAGCAACCAAGCGCCATTGGCACCTAGACGCAACGTCACTTGGATGGCATCAGCGTGTTGGCTGGCGTGGCGTAATGCGTTATCAAGCAAATTCACAAGCACACGCCGCAGATGATCTGCTTCGAATTCGATAGCAATCAACGCATACTCTATGTCGGCCAGAAGCCTATTTTGTGCTTTATTTTGATGCATCCAATCGTGGCAGACACTGCTAACAAAATGCGCCGCGTCGTGCAAGATGGCGGCTTGGCGCGCGCCGCCTTGTACGCGCGAGACATCCAACACATCTTCCACTACGCGGTTCAAGCGTTGCACATTCTGCGCGACCATCCGCACCAAGCTGACCTGCTGCGGCTGCGTGATTTCTTCAGCAAGCAAGGCATTGGCCTGAGAAATCGCAGACAGCGGATTGCGAATCTCATGCGCAACGGCCGCAGACATGCGGCCCATGGCCGCCAGTTTTTCCGTGCGCACACGTGCTTCCATTTCACGCAAATCTTCCATAAACATCACGCACAAACTGCCCTGCGCAGGCGCACCGGGCACGATAGAAAGATAAGTTTTTACATGCAATTGCCGCTGATTGCCCTGCATATCTGCAACAGCGACCTCTTGGCTGATCGCCTGCTGCGCAGCCAAGCTTTGCGCGGCAATATCGGCCAGACCTTGCCAAGCCAAGCGCCCGGCCAACACAAACGGCGGCCTAGCCAATACATTGACTGCGCCCACTACCGCACCGAGCATGTCGCGCGCCGCCGGATTAGCCGCGTGCACCACGCCATTGCCATCGATCACCAACACGCCATCGCCCAAGTTATCAATGACCAGTTGATTGACTTGAATCTGCGCGCGCGCAGCCATCTCGCTGCCGCGCGCCACGCGCTCTTGGCGCACCAAGCGTGTGGCCAATTGGTTGGTGAGATACGCCACTACAAAAAGCCCCGTACCTGTGATCGCCGCTTGTACATAGCGGCTTGCGGCATCCGGCGTGCCTGCCAGGCTGTACTGCAATGCATCTAAAAGCAGAGCCAGCGTTACCGCAGCAGCCGTGCCCAAGCCAAGCAGCAAAGGACCAAGCACAGAGGCGAGCAACACGGGCAGAGCAAACAAGGGCGCATAGTTGATCCCGCCAACTTGCAGGTACAGCAAAAGACCAAACACCACCACATCGATGCCCACCGTAGCCAACCATTGCGGATCAAAGCGCGCGCCAGGCAAAGCGGGCCGCCCTAACACACGCACCCAAACAGTCAGCGCCAAATAGGCAATGCAGACTATGAGAGCCAAGCCGTGCGGCGCCTGTCCCATCACCCGCAAATACAAAAGCAAAAGTAGCAACACGCCAGCGACCAAAATCCTCGCGGCCATGAAGCCGCGCCACAAGCGGGGCAGACCACTTTCTCGATCAGTCAAATCAAGATTTTCAGCATGCTCCGCATTGGAGTCGACCAAAGCGCTGAAACGGCTCTGCCCTTCTCGCATCAGGGCTCTTTTTGCGCGCGATGCGCCAAGCTACAGTAATGATTTTTCTTGCCCGGCAGCGCATCGCTCTGCGGCAAATGCACGCCACACACCGCACAGCTGACCATGATCTGCGGCGTGAGCGTCGGCGCATCATCTTTTCGCTTTGGCTTT
>JAYUSD010000177.1:0-7099 GCA_043755865.1 Variovorax sp.
CGCGGCCGGAAACTTGTATCTAGGTTCATGCCGCTTTCAGCATCGGCACAGGCTGAGAAAGAGCGGCCGTTGTACCGTAAGCCACATCGCCCGAGAGCTGCGCGCCCTCTTCCATCACGAGTTTGCCGTAACGGATTTGGCCTTTGACTTTGGCCGTTGAATACAGCGTGAGTTTGTGGCGTGCTGTGAGTTGGCCATCGAAATCGCCCCGGATCTCCGCCTCATCAATTTGCGCCGAGCCGCTGAATGCGCCGCCTTCTGCAATCTGCATCACGCGAGAATCCATGCTCGCTTGCACTGAGCCTTCTACCACCAAGGTATCGCAATCCGTGATCTCCACGCCTTTAAGCTTAATATGCGGCCCCACCGTGAGGCGGCTGGTGCTGATCGGTTTGCCGTTGGGCGTTTGAGGCATTGATTCATTTGCAGGTGGCTGGGATGCACCGACTGCAACGGGTTTGATCGTTGTATTCACGCGAGCTGAATTGCTGGCCGTGGTGGGCGTGAGGGCCTGCTCTAAGTCTCGCGAAGGGCTATTAAAAAAGCGGCTTTGCAGTGTCATCGT
This sequence comes from Variovorax sp., assembly GCA_043755865.1. GTDB lineage: Bacteria > Pseudomonadota > Gammaproteobacteria > Burkholderiales > Burkholderiaceae_C > JANMDU01. The sequence continues at coordinate 566 of JAYUSD010000177.1, forward strand.
GTGTGCTCCGAGTAAAAGTAAGAAGCTTTGATGGTAGTAAAGATACTGCTTACAAAGCCCCAGACATCTGCAAGATGCGTAACGAAACACGCTGTTGCCCGGCGTAAAATATACATACACTGCTATTGCTTTAATAGCTACGAGGATTCATCTCATGGAAAACGATCCCCGCTGCTGCGGCACAGGCACCTGCATCATTGATCCGGATGGCCTGTGTTGGTGTGGCCAAAAATGGGATGGCGAGAAGATGTCGCGCCAGAAATGGATCGATGCGGCTGCGCCGAATCCAGCTATGCGCGTGTCCGCCGCCCCACAGCCAGCGCCGCAAACACTGCCACAATGAGCGCAAAGGCACTCGTGATCATCGTGAGCGAATACAGCGCCCGATCCATGAGCAGACCGAAGATCAAAGGCGCAATCGCAAAGCCCACATCCAACCCGGAATACACCGTCCCATAGACGCGCCCGGTCGCGCCTTTTGGCGTGGCGCGTTTGATCATCATGTCGCGGCTCGGCCCACCGATGCCCACTGCAAAGCCGGTGGCCGCCAGCAGCGTCATCGAGCCAAATGCACCCAGCCAGCCGGTGCCCGCCAGCATCATGCATACCGCACCTGTGCTCATGCAAACAGCAATCACCTTGTCACTGCGCTGCGCGCCGACCCGAGCCGCTACAAAGCCACCCACCAAAATACCCAAGGCACTCGCCAGCATGTAGGCTGTGAGCGTGGCAGTAGCGGCTTGCAGCGATACACCGTGCATGGCTTTTAAAATCGATGCGCTGTAACTTTGCACCACGGCCAGCGTGATGGTAGAGAGCAAGAAAAATGCAAAACACCACCACACCACAGGCAGCCTTAAAAAATCCAAAGACGAACCCTCAGAGGTGTCGTGTTTGCCCACCACCGTCGTCACCAATTGCGAGCGATTAAAAACCAAAATGACCAGCACCAGCGCATACACACCCGCCGTCACCAAATACGCATTTCTCCAGCCGATGATGCCCATCAAGCCCACCAGCAAAATCGGCGTAAGCGCCCAGCCCAAGCTACCTGAGAGCCCATGCACGCTAAACGCATAGCTCAGTCGCGCGCTTGAGATGCGCTGATTCAAAATCGAAAAATCAATCGGATGAAATGGGCTGTTCGCCAGCCCCGCCAGAGCAGCCGCAGCAATCAGCCAAGGATAGCCTTGCGCATTCGATGCCACGATACAAGCGAAGAAAAATATCGCTAATGCCATAAATAAAACGGGCCGCGCGCCCAGCTTATCCACCACGAAACCGGCCGTCGCTTGACCCACACCCGAGACTACAAAAAACACGCTCATCAGCAGCCCAACCTGCGCAAAACTCAGTCCAAATTCTTGCATAAACACCGGGAAAAGTGGCGGCAAAAGCATGTGCCCAAAATGCGAGCTAGCATGCGCAAGCCCAACAAGGCTCATCACTTTGGCATCTTGGCGAAGGGGCACAGTGTCACTTCGCACGGGATCAAGGGTCGCGGAAACATTCATTCGTCAATGGTAACGGAATCGTGCTGAGTTAGAGCCGACCTAGCCGCTCAAGTCGCCCAGCAGCTCATGAAGCACGATGCCTTGGGCGCACACACACGCAATCAGCTTGGCATTTCGCCATCCGCAGGGGCCAAGCCATTGCAAGCCGCGCTCGCCCGAGCGGCGAGCTTTGCACTGGGTGCGTCGATCTCTTTGCGTTGTCGGCGGCAATTATTGCTGCATTATTTGTTAACATGTTGCGGAAATAAATGCTTGTCTCAGCTCACTCAAAGGCCACTATGCTCCCGTCGAAACTTGCTACACGTGCTTCACGCCGCGCCACACTCAAATATTTTGCGCTCAGCGCTGCCGCTCTCGCACTGCCTGCTTACGCTGCTTGGCCAGACAAGCCGATCAAAATCGTCGTGACTTTTCCACCCGGCGGCGCGAGCGATATTGTGGCTCGCATGATGGCCGAGCAGCTTGCTAAAAGCTTGGGCCAGCCGGTGGTGGTCGACAATCGGCCAGGCGCGGGCGGCAGCGTGGGCGGCTCGCTGGTGGCTCAAGCGCCAGCTGATGGCTACACCTTATTGCTGGCCAACTCCACGCCGATCTCCATTGGCCCTTTCGCTCTTGACAAGCAGCCGTATGACCCGGTTGAGGCGTTCACGCATATTGCTTCGGTGGGCGCAGCGCCCTGCGTAGTGATGGCCAATCCAGCTTCTGGCCTGCGTGTGATCACCGATGTGGAGGCGCAAGCGCGCAAAGCAGGCTCGCTCAATTTTGGCTCAGGCGGGCCGGCATCCATTGGCCATATTTATGGTGAGCTCGTGAAGAAAGAGCTGGGCTTAAATTTGGTGCATGTGCCGTATCGCGGCGGTGCGCCGATGTCTACTGATCTGATCGCGGGTGTGATTCCGATTGGCATTGATGTGGTCACGGCGTATTTGCCGTTCTTTAAATCTGGCCAGCTTGTGCCGCTCGTCGTCACGTCGGCCAAGCGCACGCCCTTGCTGCCCGATGTGCCCAGCATCAGTGAGTTGTTTACTTACCGCAAACTCGTGCTAGATAACTTTTTTGGTATCTCAGGCCCGGCCAAAATGCCGGCAGAGATCGTAGCGCGGATCAATGCCGCTTGCAATGATATCCTCGCGCAAGACAGCATCAAAAAGCGCATGCTCGATTTGGGCATTACCGCCACACCGGGCTCATCCGCTGCATTTACCAGCTATGTGCGCAATCAGGTTACGGCGCTCGCCCCAACGGTCAAAGGCGCAGGCGTCAAACTTTAAGAGACACAGCATATCGCCGGCATGGAATATGCGTGATTCGCTACTTAATTTGTAGCAGGTGAGGCACGCTTTGGCAGCGCTAAGGCTTAAGCAAAAACTCTAAAGCGCTGCCAGCCAGTTCAATCACATCACGATCAGCCAGCAGCACTGGCTCGTCGGTGATAGCTATGCCATTGAGCTTGGGCACTTGCGTGGCTTGCATGCTCGATACGAAATAGCCTTGCCGCCGATGCGCAATAGCGATCAGCGCAATTCCGGGTTGGCCAAAGGTAGAGACGACTTTTGAAACCGGGATTTCTAGCCCTGCCGACGTGCCAGTGAGTAATTTCAAGCTTGCGTGCATGGCGCCACTGGTCGCCGCGGGGGCAAGCCCACCATTGAGCGACATAGAAGCGGTTTTGCCTTCATCTGTGAGTTCATTGGCGCTTAAGTATTGGATTTTGAAGCGCCCGATGGAAATTACATCGCCGTCTTGCAGCAAATGCATTTTCACCATCGCGCCATGAATGTAGGTGCCATTGGTACTTCCCAAATCAATCACCACCACATCGCTCAGGCCCGAGAGCTCAAAGGCGCAATGCTCGCCACTCACAGCCAGATCGGTGAGGACAATGTGATTGTCTGGCTTACGGCCCAGCGTGGTGCGCTCAAGAGTGAGGTAGGTGCGATGAATTTCTACGCCATCGACAGTCGCGATCAATTGCGGCATACCAGCTCCTACTAAAGGGATGACGCATCTTATGCCGCCTATCACTGGCAGGCAAGGCGCAGAGGCCAACAATACGTAACCGTTGGCGACTAGCCCTTGGGCTGCACATCTGTCACATCATCGAGCTTGCGGCTTGGCGGCTTTGCCGCAGAGCCGCGTTCAGCTCTGCGAAACACCTGCTCAAAACCCGAGCGAGAATTCATCCGCATCGCAAACGGAACAAATGGCTTGCCGGTGAGCTTGCCCCAAATCGCCCGCAACCCCCAAACCATCAGCAGCACGAGCATCACTACAAACAGGCTCGCTGCAAAAATCAGGCCCGCGATCACAAAAAGAAATCGAACAATAAATTTCATTGCGGCGAAAGACCTTGAGCAATACGTTGCAAGACTGCTTTGTCAATCACATCTTTGTCGCGATAGTCGGTTTTTGTCTTGAGTAAACCCGCTATGTCGAGGACGCGTACAGGCGTTGCCTGCACCTCGATTTCTCTTATGTGCGACCGCAAACTTTCGTAAGTTTCTCCATTGGCGGCAAACATGAGATCGAGGATTAATGTGTCCCAAACCCGAATATTTTCAGGCTCATCGCTATCAACTTCAAACCACGCTGGATCAAGCTCGGCGCTTGACTGCAAAAAATCAAGTGCTCGAATAACTCTGTGGCCATTCTCAATTGACGAAGGCAGCAAGATATCTATGTCTTCTGTACCACGCACAAAGCCGTTTAGCCTCACAGCATGCCCGCCAATAAGCACATATTGCACTTGCTCTTGCGCAAAGCGCATTAATAACTGTAGCAAACCATCGTCTGAATTAGACATGGATCAAGTTCTGCAAAGATATAAAACGCCTTGCAGTTTCAATCATCAAGTCGTCGTCCATCCGATTGGCCTCCTTGTGGCTTAGTCTCCATACTCCGCGTGGCCTCTGATTTCCGACCAAAGGTAACAAGGCATCTAACGCTCGCCCGCGCGCCCAAGCTTCCTGCGGGCTAGGAATAACGCTCTGTTTTGGTGTGCCAACTGATCGCATGACTTAAGTATCGCAGATCAAGCAAGCTTTGCCATGCTGCCCACAGTAAACTGAAACACACCCGGCGCATGGATCGGATCAACACTTACAGCAATCACGCTCTTGGGCGGGAATTTGCCTTGCAGCAGCAATGTAGACAACGGATTTTCAATGCGCTGCTGGATCGCACGCTTGAGCGGCCTCGCGCCAAACACGGGATCGAAGCCCACTTTGGCCAGCTCGGCAAGCGATGCATCTGAGACTTGCAGCTCTAGGTCCATCTTGGACATGCGCTGCGTCAAGGTTTTGAGCTGAATGGCTGCAATGGCTTGAATATTTTTTGCATCCAGCGCATGGAAGACAACCGTCTCATCAATTCGGTTTAAAAACTCAGGGCGGAAATGGTTTTTCAGCTCTTCCCACACCGCATCTTTGATCTCAGCATGCGGCTTGCCCGCCATCGCTTGGATCATCGGGCTGCCGATATTGCTCGTCATCACAATCACAGTGTTTTTAAAATCCACCGTGCGCCCTTGCCCATCCGTCAACCGGCCATCATCGAGCACTTGGAGCAACACATTAAAAACATCGGGATGCGCTTTTTCTATTTCATCAAGCAGCACCACGGAATACGGCTTGCGGCGCACGGCTTCTGTGAGGTAGCCGCCCTCGTCGTAGCCCACGTAGCCAGGAGGTGCGCCAATCATGCGAGCCACGCTGTGTTTTTCCATGAATTCGCTCATGTCAATGCGAATCAAATGGTCTTCGCTGTCAAACAGGAAGCCCGCCAAGGCTTTGCAAAGCTCGGTTTTGCCGACACCCGTGGGGCCTAAAAAGAGGAAGCTGCCCGTGGGGCGATTCGGATCCGACAAGCCCGCACGCGAGCGGCGAATCGCATTGGCCACGGCTGTGATGCCCTCATCTTGGCCCACCACGCGCTCATGCAAACGCGCCTCCATCACCAGCAATTTATCGCGATCTCCTTGCATCAGTTTGGCCACAGGAATGCCGGTCGCGCGCGCCACTACTTCGGCAATCTCTTCCGCGCCCACCTGCGTGCGCAGCAAGCGCGGCGCATCCTTTTTGCCTTTCTTTGCGTCATTGGCCTGAGCCTCAATCGCCGCTTTGTGCTGCTTCTCAAGCTCGGGCAACTTGCCATATTGCAGCTCGGCGACGGCGTTGAAATCACCCTTGCGTGTAAGCTCCTCAATTTGGAAGCGCACTTTATCAATCTCTTCTTTAATATGCGCACTGCCTTGCACTTGTGCTTTTTCGGCTTTCCAAATTTCGTCTAAATCAGCCGCTTCTTTTTTGAGCTTGGTGATTTCTACTTCGATCAACTCAAAGCGCTTTTTAGACGCATCATCTTTCTCGCGGCGCACCGCCTCGCGCTCGATCTGCAACTGAATCAAGCGGCGATCCAGTTTGTCCATCACCTCGGGTTTGGAATCAATTTCGATCTTGATTTTCGCCGCCGCCTCATCAATCAGATCAATCGCTTTATCAGGCAAGAAGCGATCCGTAATGTAGCGATGCGAAAGCTCAGCAGCTGCCACGATAGCCGGATCGGTGATCTCCACACCATGGTGCACTTCATACTTTTCTTGCAAGCCGCGCAGAATAGCAATGGTCGCTTCCACGCTCGGCTCGCCTACGATGATTTTCTGGAAACGCCGCTCCAGTGCAGCATCTTTTTCTACGTATTTTCGATATTCATCCAACGTGGTGGCGCCCACGCAATGGAGCTCGCCACGCGCCAGCGCAGGCTTGAGCATATTGCCTGCATCCATCGCACCTTCCGCTTTGCCAGCGCCCACCATCGTGTGCAACTCGTCGATAAACACAATCGTTTGGCCTTCGTCTTTGGCCAAATCTTTCAGCACCGTTTTCAGGCGCTCTTCAAACTCACCGCGAAACTTTGCGCCCGCCAGCAGCGAGGCCATATCGAGCGAGAGCACGCGTTTGCCTTTGAGCGAATCAGGCACTTCACCGGCGACGATGCGCTGGGCCAAACCTTCAACAATGGC
>JAYUSD010000178.1:0-3005 GCA_043755865.1 Variovorax sp.
GACTTGAAATCTGGCCGTTTGATCACCGTACTGGATGATTATTTGGCACCCGACGTCGGCATCTATGCGGTGTTCGCCCAACGTCGGTACCTGCCCCTGCGGGTACGGATGTTTATCGACCTTTTGAAGCACCGATACGGCGATGGGAACTATTGGAGCATCGCCAAGGCGAACGCCGGATAGCCGCGCAGCCCTGACCCGCGGTCGATCAGTGATCAATAAAACAAAAAGCCGTCCAGAGACGGCCTTTTGTTACGACACGGACTCGTCTGCGACGAGCACACATCAGTTTTGATTAGCTAAGATGCTTACCAACCAACTTGGCCATTTCAAACATGGAGACTTGAGCTTTGCCGAAAACTTCTTTGAGTTTGGCATCTGCATTGACCATGCGCTTGTTCAGCTTGTCTTGCAGATTGTTTTTCTTGATGTAGACCCACAGCTTGGAGACGATCTCGGTGCGTGGCAGTGGAGCTGCACCGACGACGGCTGCCAAAGCGGCGCTAGGCATCAAAGCCTTCATAAAAGCGGCGTTAGGTGTGCGCTTAGCGGCTGGGGCTTTCTTTGCTGCTACTTTTTTTGCTGGAGCAGCTTTCTTGGCTGGAGCAGCCTTCTTCGCAGGCGCTGCTTTTTTAGCAGGAGCCTTTTTTGCTGCGGCTTTTTTCGCTGGTGCAGCTTTCTTGGCCGGAGCGGCCTTCTTCGCCGGAGCGGCTTTCTTTGCAGCGACTTTTTTCGCTGGAGCTTTCTTTGCAGTTGCCATGATTGATGATCCTTATTAAGTTAATTAACTTGTCTGCGCTGACTGCCCTACGGCTTTCATGCTCAGACAATGCGGATGCTACTGTAAAAATAGCAATCCCTCCAGTGAAAAATGCATTTTTGCGTGAGGAAATACGCGAATTCCTCTCTGAAAATCGAAAAAAAATGTAGCGCTCACTTTTTTAGAGCACGCCCCACTTCAAGTTTTTGCCGTTTTTAGCCGCGCTGCGAAGAACATCAACACCCCAAAAGGTATCACGCCGCAGGCCAACCACTCGTTTTTCTGCACCACTTCGCCGCCCAGCCAAACGCCTAAAAACAGAGCAATCACCGGGTTGACGAAGGCATAACTCGTGGCTAAAGCGGACGAGACGTTGGCCAATAAAAACAGATACGCGCTGAACGCCACGAGAGAGCCAAACACCACAAGATAGCCCCAAGCAAGCAGGGCGTGCGCATCGAGTGGCAGAGAAATTTTTTCACCTAATGCGAGAGAAATCGCGAGTAACACCGCGCCGCCACACAACATTTCGCTGGCGAAGCCCATTGGCCCGGGCAAGAGCGGCAGCTTGGTCGTTTGCAATACCGAGCCGATAGACCAAGACAACGTGGCGCCAAACATGGCCAGCAAACCGACCGTGGAGGCATTGAAACTCTTGCCCTGCAAGAGAAAAATCACGCCGCCAAAGCCGATCAACATGCCAATCATTTCCAAGCGCGAAGGCCGCTTGCCAAATGCCAAACCGATCAGCGCCACCATCATCGGCACAATCGCGATGAAGGTGGCAACCAGCCCCGAGCCAATGGTTTGCGATGCCACGCCCACCAGCCCCATGCCGCCTGCGAGCATCAACGTGCCAATGATGAGTGCGTTGCGCCAATACCACGGTACGTTGCTCTCTTTTTGGAAGCTAGGCAACTTTTCTCCTCTGAGCTTGAGAAAAACCATGAGCAACACGCCCGCCACGATGAAGCGTGAGCCCATCTGGAAAAATGGCGGGAAGCTCACTAAAGCGAAGCGAATCGCCAGATACGTTGAGCCCCAGACGAGATACACCGCAGCGAGCGCGGCGGCAATCAGAGTAGCAGAGGGTTTGTTGAGTAGAGCAGCAGCCAGAGTCATGCAAGTATTGTGTTGAAGCCGAGCGCTGCATGCCATGCATGATTGACGTTAAGATGCAGCGACCACCTTTAAATCAAAGGCATTCCATGCTCAGCACAGACAATATTGAAATCGACAGTTACGACACACGCATCTTGGCTGAGCTGCAGCGCGATGCCCGCATTTCCATGAGCGAGCTCGGCCGGCGCGTGCATCTCTCGCAGCCGGCTGTGGCTGAGCGCGTGAAGAAGCTGGAGATCTCGGGCGTGATCACCGGCTATCACGCCGCAGTCAACCCCGCGCGGCTGGGCTACGGCATCCGCGCCTTGGTGCGCGTAGGCCGAGCAGATTACGCCATGGTGCTGAGGCGCGTGGAGCAATCGCCGGAGGTGATCAATGCGTTTAATGTGACTGGGGAAGACAGTTGGACGCTGGAAATTGCGGTGCAAGATGTCTCGCATCTGGATGAGGTGGTGACGAAATTCTGCTTGCTCACCGAAACCTCCACGAGCATCATCTTGAATGCCCCGCGAGAAAATCATGCCTTGCAGCCCGTGCGCTTGGTGCGCTCTTCTCAGGGCAATCCAGCGAAGAATTTAAGCAAAAAGAAGCCGATAGCCGGCATAAAATCTACCAAGTCTGCTACTAAAAAGTGAGTGATCATCATGCCGACGATATCTGTCTGTGACTTGTGCGATACCCATGAATCAGAGTTTGCCGGCAGCAATGCCAAGCAGCTCCGCTTGCTTCCCGACGTGTACAAAAGCTATGGTGGCGTGATGAGCTTTTACGGCCAAGCGCACACGCTGCGCTGCCCGGAAGACAACTCCCGTGTGCGCGAAGCCGTGGCGCAAGCAGGTGAGGCAAGGGTGCTCGTCGTCGATGGCGGCGGCATGCTGCGCCGCGCCTTAGTGGGCGGCAATCTTGCTGTGATGGCTGCGAAAAACGGCTGGGCCGGCATCTTGGTGCAGGGTGCAGTTCGCGATATCGCGGAGCTGCGTGCTGCTGCACTTGGCATCAAAGCTCTAGCGCTGTGCCCGTTGCGCACCGATAAGCGTGGCTTGGGGGATGCAGGCGTGCCGGTGATGATCTCCGGCTATCTCGTGCAATCGGGGGATTGGGTTTATGCGGATGAGGATGGGGT
>JAYUSD010000179.1:0-40881 GCA_043755865.1 Variovorax sp.
ATCGCGTGCGGCCACTGCATCATCAGGGAATTTGCCCTCCAGGCGCAGGCTGCGTGGCTGCGCGACGGGGATACCGTGTCTCAACGCGAGCTGCTTGACGGCGGAGGCTTGCAGCTTCAGGCCACGCCCGGCGGGGCGATCAGGCTGGGTCAGCACCAGCACCACGTCAAAACCAGCGGCTTGAATTTGCGATAGTGCGACAGCAGCAAACTCGGGTGTGCCCGCAAATATGACCCTCGTCAATCCTTGTCCTCGCGCTGTGCCTTGAGCATCTTGGTCTTGATGCGGTTGCGTTTGAGCGGCGACAGATACTCCACAAACACCTTGCCCAGCAAATGATCCATCTCATGCTGAATGCACACGGCCAGCAGGCTGTCTGCTTCAATGTCTCGCGCCACGCCCTGCTCGTCAAACGCACGCACGCGCACCGATGTGCTGCGCTCCACGCCGTCGTAGATGCCGGGCACAGACAAGCAGCCCTCATCGGCCTTGAGCTTCTCAGGGCTCGCCCAAATCACTTCCGGATTGATCAGCACCAGCGGCGCATCATGCTCCTCGCTCACATCAATCACGATCAAACGCTGGTGGACATCGACTTGCGTGGCGGCCAAGCCAATGCCTTGCGCGTCATACATGGTAGCCAGCATGTCGGCGATCAATGCCCGAATGCTCGGATCGACCCCCTGCTCAAGCGCCACAGGCTGAGCAACCACGTGCAGGCGAGGATTGGGGTAAGTCAAGATCGGAAGAATTTGAGAAGAAGTCATAAGAGCAAACTAAAAATAACGAGGCCACGCATTCATAAATAAGGGCGAATGCGCTGGCAAAAGCAGGAAATGACGTATTTTCGCAATATTTCTGCCCGCTCGCAGGCTTCAAAGATATAAAATTTTGAAGAAATCTTGCCAAATCAATAGGTTAAGATCAAAATTGATAGTAATTTCTAGTTTCAATATGGTGGAAAAACGCGCATGAAGCACCCCAAACAGCATCGAATTTTGGCACTCTGCATGGTTTTGGCTTGCGCCGGGCTATCGGCTCACTTAGCGACAGCGCAAAACATCACCACGCCTGCGCAAAAAGCCACCGCTCAGCGCGTGGCGCAAGCCGGCGTGGCGCTCGATGAGCTCTCACCCAACGCGCCTGACAATTACACCGTGAAAAGCGGCGACACGCTCTGGGCGATCTCTGGCCTGTTTCTCAAGCAGCCTTGGCGCTGGCCCGAGCTGTGGGGCATGAACATCAATGAAATTCGCAACCCGCATTTGATCTACCCCGGCCAACAGCTCACCCTCGACAAAAGCTCTGGCCGCGCCGTGCTGCGTGCGCGTGGTGGCGATGCAGGTGCATTGCAAACGGTGAAAGTCTCGCCGCGCACGCGCTACGGCACTTTGGCCGATGCTGCGATCCCCACCCTAGCCGCTAACCTGCTTGAGCCTTTCCTCGCCGAGCCTTTGCTGGTGGACGAAGCGGCGCATTTGCGCGCACCTCGTTTTGTGGGTGCAGACAATGAGCGTGTGCTCTTTGCCAAGGGCGACCGGGTGTATGCCCGCGCTGTGCAACCGCAAGACCTCCCTACTGAAAAAACCTCACCCCTCATGTACCGTGTGTATCGCAACGCGGTGCCTCTGAAAGACCCGACCACGGGGCAAATTTTGGCCTATGAAGCGCAATATCTTGGCTCTGCTGAACTGGTGCGTGGCCAAAGCGTGCGCGATGTGACTGGCAAAGATGGCAAGCCGGCTCAGGAAATTGTGCCTGCCACATTTGACATCGTGGGCAACAAAGAAGAAATGCGCAGTGGAGATCGCCTGATCCCTGAGCCCAAACGCGAATTTGCCACGTATGTGCCCCGCGCTCCGAGCAAAGAGATGGCTGGCGTCCGCGTGATGTCTATCTATGGCAATGCTGTGGCTCGCGCTGGCCAAAATGTGGTGGTGAGCCTGAATAAAGGCGCAGCCGATGGCCTAGAGGTCGGTCATGTGCTTGCCATCATCAAAGACGGTCGCACCGTGACTGACAGCACCGTCACGCCGCGCCAAGAAATCAAGCTGCCAGATGAGCGCAATGGCCTCGCCATGGTGTTTCGCACGTTTGACAAGGTCTCTTATGCGCTGATTTTGCAAATCAATGATGGCGTGAAAATTGGCGACCGCCTGCTCAATCCGCGCTGATTTTGTACGCTGATGTTCGGCATTGATTTGTACGCTGAGACCGCATGACGCGAGAGGAGCTAGGGGCTTGGCTGCGGCTTTGCGCGGCTGACGGCGTCGGCTCGCTCACGGCCACCAAGCTGCTCCAGCAGTTTGGCATGCCTGAGAATATTTTTCTGCAAAGCGCGCAATCTTTGGAAAGCGGCGTCACTGCGAAGCAAGCCCAAGCGCTACTCGAGCCCAGCCAAGAGCTTGCGGCTCTGATCGAGGCAACTTGGGATTGGCTGCAAGCTGCGCCTTCGGGTGTCATGCGAAAAATTGTTTGCCTCGCAGACAGTGACTACCCCAAAGCCTTGCTCCAGTTGCCCGACCCGCCCGTGCTGCTGTATGCCACTGGGCAAGCATCGCTCTACGCGCAAATCGCCGGAAAAGAAACGACCATTGATATCGCCATGGTTGGCAGCCGCAATGCCACGCCACAGGGCTTGGCGAACGCCCGCAGCTTCGCAAAGAGTTTTGCGCAATCGGGCTTGCATATCGTGAGCGGCTTAGCGCTCGGCATTGATGGCGCAGCGCACGAAGGCGCGCTTGAGGCACAACATGATTTCGGCAGTGCGGCAGGGTCAACCATCGCCGTAGTGGGAACAGGCCTAGACCGCGTGTACCCCAAACGCCACCATGATCTGGCGCACCGTATCGTGCAGCATGGCCTGATCATTTCTGAATTCATGATTGGCACGCCACCGCTGCCTGAGAATTTCCCGCGTCGCAACCGCATCATCGCCGCGCTCACGCAAGGCACGCTGGTGGTGGAAGCAGCCATCAAATCAGGCTCGCTGATCACCGCTCGGCAAGCACTTGATCTAGGCAAAGAAGTGTTTGCGATTCCCGGCTCGATTCACAGCCCGCAGGCCAAAGGTTGCCACTATCTCATCAAGCAAGGCGCAAAGCTGGTGGAGAGCGCGCAAGATGTGCTCGACGACCTGCCGCGCAAGCCGACACAAGATCTCTCGAACGCTATGATTTCAGGAGCACTCCACGCAGATTCTATGCCGGCGAATGGCTTAAAAGGCTTGGAAATGCCACAGGAAAGTGCTTTGCTGCAAGCCATGGGCTATGACGCAATCAGTTTGGATCAATTGATTGACCGCACCGGCATCCCCGCTGCAAATTTGCAAGTGCAACTGCTCGAATTGGAGTTGTTAGGCGATTTAGCGCGGCTGCCGGGCGGGCTGTTTCAACGCATGGCTCAGGCTTAAGATATTAGCCAGCCTATTTCAACAATCCCATCGCCAGCCAAGCTGCCGTGCCCCACATGGTGATTGCTACCAGCACATCAATGGCTCGCCACACATTGGGATGCGCGAGTTTTTTTGCCAAAGCTGCTGCGCCCAAACCTAGCGCCACAAACCACAGCGCCGAGCCTGCGGCTGCGCCGATGCCAAACAGCCAATTGTTGGGCGCAGCATAGGCCAGCGATGCTGTGCCGATGATCACCGCCGTGTCGATCCAAGCATGCGGATTGAGCCAAGAAAAAGCCAAGGCGCTGGAGAGAGCGGCACCAAAGCTACGCGGCGCATCTTTTTGGGCCGCGTGCAAGCCTTCATGGGCAGGCAGCCGGGCGCGCTTGGCCGCTTGCCAGCCATAGTGAAGTAAAAACAAAATCGCTGCGCCCACCAATGCGGAGTTGATGTGCGGCGAGAGCTCGCCGAGTTTTGCTAAGCCCAGCACACCGATACCAATCAGCAGCACATCTGTGACCGCGCAAGCGGCGACTGTCACACCCACATGCGAACGCAACAGCCCCATGCGCAGCACATGCGCGTTTTGCGGGCCAATGGCCACAATCAGTGAGAGGCTGAGCAACATGCCCGAGAGAAAAATGTTCATGCATCGGATTGTGGCGGGAAGAATGTTTGAATCAAACTCAATTAAGTATTTATATATTTGGTTAAAAATGATTTAATTCACAGATGTCTCTTGAGCCCAAACAACTCAACGCTTTCGCCGCCACGCTTGAATGCGGCAGCATGGCTTTGGCTGCCAAACAACTGCACCTCACCTTGGCAGCAGTGAGTATCCGCATCAAAGCACTGGAAGCCCAGCTCGGCCAGCGGCTGCTGATCCGCAGCAAAACAGCGCAAGCCACGCGAGCTGGCCAAACGCTGCTGGCTCACATCAGCCGCACGCGCCTGCTCGAAGCGGATTTGGCGGAGCGCCTCGCATCGCCCGGCGAGCAATCGCAATGGCTGGCGCTTAGCGTAGCGGTCAATGCTGATTCGCTGGCCTCGTGGTTCTTACCCGGCGTGCAGGCCACGTTGCAAAAGTATCGGCTTTTGCTGCACAGCGTGGTCGATGATCAAGAGCACACGTTGCAATGGTTGCAAAACGGCGATGTGCAAGGCTGCGTGACTGAGCTACCCAAAGCGCTGCGCGGCTGCACAGCGCAGCCGCTAGGCACGATGCGTTATCGCTGCTTGGGCAGTCCAGCCGCGGCCAAGCAGCTGCGCTCATTGAAGCGGAAGTCGCACGCACCCGCGCTGCTGCAAATTCCCGCATTGTGCTTTAACCCCAAAGATCAGTTGCAAAATCGCTTCTTGAAGGACGCATTTGGCCTGCAAGATGTGAGCTACCCGCGCCACTATTTGCCCGCTGGAGATGCGTATCACTTAGCGATGCTGCAAGGTTTGGGATGGGGTTTGGCCGCCGATGTGCAAATGCGATTGCAATGGAAGGGCGAGTTGGAATCAGGCCGTCTCGTTGATCTCTTTCCCGACCAACACGTCGATGTGCCCTTGTATTGGCATCATTGGATTCAAGAGTCTGCGCAGGCTGCTCGTTTAACTTCTGCGGTGATTAAAGCGGCTCGGTCGCATTTGTTGCAATAGTCCTTTTACTATTAATTTAGTAGCACTTTGCGCAGTATTTATGCCGGCAAAGTGCTGTTTTCTTTTAAAAATGTGTAGTTATGTGTGGTTTGCTTGGCTTGGTCTGCACCTGGGCTGTTTTATACGTCTCCATGCGTTTCGCGCAAGCATCCTTTCATCCGCAAACAGGCCACGAGCTTGAGGCGTTGCAATTTGGGTGTCTCACGCAGTGAAGTAAAGGGGGAGGCACGCGCGCAGCGCCAGCCGGAGGACATTCGCGCAGTGAGATACCCGAAGTGCGACGCGTCAAGCTCGCAGCCGTTCTCACCGACAAGAAGTCCTCTGCATGCAAATTAAGTAAACTAAAAGCCATGGCTCTTTCTCTCACTCAACACCCCGATGGCAAACACCGATGCTCTTGGTGCGGCAACGGCGAGACTTTCGCTGATTACATGCACTATCACGACAATGAATGGGGCATGCCTGTGGTAGATGATCTGCGCTTGTTTGAAAAAATCACACTCGAAGGCTTTCAAGCCGGCTTGAGTTGGATCACGATTCTGCGCAAACGCGATCGTTTCCGTGAAGTCTTCAAGCAATTCGATTTCGAAAAAGTCGCGCGTTTTACCGAGAAGGATGTGGACAAGCTCGTGCAAGATGCTGGCATCATCCGCCATCGCGGCAAAATCGAATCAGCGATTACCAACGCGCAAAAGGTCTGCGCACTGATTGATGCGCAAGGCAAAGGTGCACTCGCCAAACTCATCTGGTCTCACGAGCCGACCGCCAAACAGCGCCCGACCAAGATCACGCCCGAAGCCGCGATGACGCTCACGCAAACTGAGCAATCGCAAGCGCTTAGCAAAACCCTGTGCAAAATGGGCTTCAACTTCGTCGGCCCCACCACCATGTACGCCCTCATGCAATCCATGGGCGTCGTCAACGATCATCTGGAAGGCTGCGCACATCGGGTGCAGGTAGAGTCTGCACGCAAGGCTCTTCGGCGGCCATGAGCACAGATTTTTAAGTATAAATAGCCGTTAGCCGGCGTATTTATTGCGTAAAGTGCTATTAAAATAGTAGCATCATGCAAGCAGCGCGTTGATGCGCTTCACATACGCCGCAGGATCATCCGGCAAGCCGCCTTCGGCCAGCATGGCTTGATCAAATACGATGTGAGCCAGATCGTTGAAATGCACCGCATCGGTGTTCAAGCGCTTCACAAGTGCATGCTCCACGTTGATCTCTAACACCGGCTTCACATCGGGCGCGGCTTGGCCGGCGGCTTTCAGCATGCGAGCCAGCTGCAGGCTCATGCCGCCATCATCTTTGACGACGAGGCAAGCTGGTGAATCGACCAAGCGGCTGGTGACGCGCACATCACTGGCTTTGTCTTTTAACGCTTCTTTGAGCTTGGCGATCAGTTCTTTGGAAGTCTCGGCAGCAACCTCTGCCTTTTTCTTTTCTTCATCGCCCAGCAGCTTGCCCAGATCCACTGCGCCTTTGGCCACCGATTGCATGGCTGTGCCATCAAACTCATTCAAATGCGAGAGCGCCCACTCATCGACGCGATCGGTCATGAGCAAGACTTCAATGCCTTTTTTCTTGAACACTTCAAGCTGCGGGCTGCTTTTAGCGGCGGCTCGCGTGTCGGCAGTGATGTAGTAAATCGCTTCTTGGCCTTCTTTCATGCGGGCCTTGTAATCGGCGAGGCCAACTATTGCTGCGTCAGAAGTGGTTGACGCAAAACGCAGCAGCTTGGCGATGCGCTCGCGGTTGGCAAAATCTTCGCCCAAGCCTTCTTTGAGCACCGAGCCGAATTCGGCGTAGAACTTCGTGAATTTGCCTTCTTTTGCTTTATCGGCTTCATCGACTACATCGGTCACATCGTTGCCATCTGCATCGTTCGCAGGTGCTGCGCTGGGCGAATCGTTCTGAGCAGCATGCGAATCGTTTTGAGCAGCATGCGAATCGTGTCTTGCCAAATCTTCCAGCATCGAGAGCACCCGCTTGGTATTGCCTTCGCGAATCGTGCGCGTATCGCGGCTTTCTTGCAAAATTTCGCGGCTCACGTTGAGTGGCAAGTCTGCTGAATCCACCACGCCTTTGATGAAGCGCAAATACGTGGGCATCAGGCTCTCGGCATCGTCCATGATGAAGACGCGCTTCACATACAGCTTAATGCCGGCCTTCTTCTCGCGGTTCCACAAATCAAACGGGGCTTTGGCTGGGAGATACAACAACTGCGTGTATTCCGTACTGCCTTCTACGCGGTTGTGCGTGTGCGCAAGTGGCGCCTCTTGATCATAGGAAATGTTTTTGTAAAACGCGTTGTATTGCTCAGGCGTGATATCTTTCTTGGCGCGCGTCCACAGCGCAGCTGCGGCGTTGATCTTTTCCCATTCGCCAGTTTTCTCCATGCCACCGCCCTTGGTGCCTTTAGCAGGATCCGCTGCGTCAATCGGCTCGCCTTCTTTCCACTCTTCCTTTTCCATCAAGATGGGCAGGCTGATGTGATCAGAATATTTGTTGATGATTTCTTTGAGCTTCCAAGCTCCGGCGTAATCCAGTGCATCGTCGCGCAAATGCAAGGTGATACTGGTGCCGCGTGCGGGCTTGGTGATGATTTCGATTTCAAAATCGCCCGTGCCGCCGCTGGTCCAGCGTGCGCCTTCTTCAATCTTCATGCCAGCGCGGCGCGTCTCGACCACCATGGAGTCAGCCACAATAAAGCCGGAGTAAAAGCCCACGCCGAATTGGCCGATCAATGAGCCTTCGTCTTTGGCTTGCGATTTTTGTGCATCGGCCAGCTTGCCTACGAATTCTTTGGTGCCGCTCTTGGCAATCGTGCCCAGATTATCAATGGCTTCTTGTGCGCTCATACCAATACCGTTGTCGGCAATGGTGAGCGTCTTCGCGTCCTTATCAAAGCTCACTCGGACTTCTAAATGGGGCGCATCTTCATACAGTGTGCCGTCTTGAATCGCGGCGTAGCGCAGCTTGTCGCAAGCATCCGAGGCGTTGGAGATCAGCTCACGCAAAAAGATGTCTTTATTGGAATACAACGAATGCGTTACAAGGTGCAGCAGTTGCGCGACTTCGGCTTGGAAAGAGAGGGTTTGCTTGGAGGTAGGTTTGCTCATGGTATGCGCAGTCGATTCGAATGATTAATGAATGAAGACTTTGGGCTTGCTCGCCAGTTTTCAAGAGGCAATGCGTGTGGGTTTTTACATCTGCTCCCAAGGCAGCGCATGAAATCGCCAGCCCGAATGCGTGGAGCGGTGAAACTTTTCGTCCAACTCGCCTTCGAAGCCTTCGGTGATATTGGTCACATCAGAAAAACCGGCAGCATCCAGAGCATTGGCGGCGTCTACTGTGCGCTTGCCGCTGCGGCAAATCAAATACACCGGGCGATTCTTGCGCCCAGCTTCGCGCTCTACCGCAGCCACAAAAGTCTCGGGTTGCGGTGTCAAATCAGGATATTCGTACCACGCGATGTTCACCACGCCGGGCGGGCGGCCCACGTAGAGCGATTCAATTTCCATGCGCACATCTATAAACAGCGCATCAGGGTTGCGTTTAATTTCTTCCCAAGCGGCGCGGGGATCAATGTTTTTCATAAAGTTGTTGAGTGCGTGAAGTGCAACCCAGTATTGTCGCGCAAAGCGCGATCGGCCAGAGGCAACTTTAGCCTTGCACGCTAAAGCGCACGATGGCTGCGTTGTCTGCCGTGCGCTCGCAGCCCAGCGAGATTTCACCGCCTCCCACCAGCACGCAATCCGTGCGGCGCAGCACAATCGGCTCGCTCTGGCTGCCTGCATACACCCACGTACCATAGCTCGATGCATCGGCAAGCACAAATTGGTTGCCACGCACCTGCACACTGGCGTGCGTGCGCGAGACGCGAGGATCGCTGACTTCGAGCTCGCACGTGATGGCGCGCCCCATCTGCACCACCTTGATCGCGCTGCCTGATTGCTGGAGCGAGAAATTCTTGCCAGCGTAGCTCAGGTGCAGCTCCTGCGTGCGCAGCGCTTCTTTAAATGACACACCGAGCATCGTGGCATCGGGATCGATCTCGGTCCTTTTCTGCCAGTTGATCCGGTAGACCGTGGTGGTCTCTTCTTTGCCGCGCAAAAACATCGGCCCCAAGCTGCACAGCTCGCTGTGGCGACTGGCGGGCAGCGCATCGTGCACACGCTGGCTGGTGAGGATTTGCCGAGCGCCAGCCAAATCTGCCAAGCGAGCAGCACTGTTAACAGCATCGCCATAACAATCGCCATTGATCTCCACCACTTCGCCCGATTCCATGCCGATTTGCAGCTCAATGCGCAGGCTGCGAAATGTGCCCGAACTCACGGCCAGCTTCTCATCGGCAAACAGCATCAAAGGCCGCTCCATCACCTCGTGCTGAATTTCGCAGCAAGCATTCACAGCCTGCTCTTCTTTGGGAAACACTGCAAAAATGCCATCGCCTAAAGTTTTGACCACCCGACCTTCAAACTGCGTGATAGCGCGGCCTAGCGCGCTGTTGAGCTGCGTCACCAAATGCGAAGCCGTGGTATCGCCGAGCTTTTCAAAAAGCCCTGTGGAGCCGACGAGATCACAGAAAACAACGGTTGGCATGATGGTGATGTTTTTTGACCATTGTAGGCGACAAGCATGCTAATTTTTTATGAAGAAGTTGGCAAGAAATGGGTAGGTAACCGGCTTACAAACTGTACGCAACGCTATTGAATTAGGAGTGTCTAACGCAAGCAGGGTCTAACGTCTGAATCGGCGGCGTATCTGGCCAACGCGTCTAGCGTTCCGTCTCAATATCCGGAATGCGGTTAAATGCAATTCGCATGGGCGCGTGATCTAGCGCACCGTGCGCCGTAGCAAAATACAGGGCGTTTTTGCCATAGCGGCGGTTGATGCCATCCAATGCGCTGAGCAGGTTGGCGCGTTCGCGCAGCGGCGCATGTTCCGCATCGCTGCGTCCGTGTCGGCTGTCATCGCCTTTCAGGCCGGGCGCGTCAAACAAATCCGGTGTGTGTTGGCTAAACGGCACGAGCCCATGCAGCACCACACCCACCGCTTTGGGGCGCAGGAGAAGATGCAAGCCGCTGTGCCACAGCAGATCAAGCGTATGCAGCAGGTCAAAGGTATCTTGCGTTTGCGCCATGCGCGTCTCGCGGTGGCCACCCATCGGAGCGCTGCTTGTGCCTTGGTAGCCCTGCATGCCGCGCGGATCCACTCGCACATTCAACGACAGCGCCGTGGCGTAAAAGCCTTGCTTGCGCAGGCGCATACCGGCCTTTTGCGTAAGCCTGTTGAGCACGGCCAGCGCGTCTTTTGGGTTGCGCATCTCGGGCGGCAGCATATGCGAATGACCTAAGCTGCGCGATTCAGTTTTACGCGGGCCGTAAGGCACGCCGCGCAGCTTGTCGTACATATCGTCGCCCGCCAATCCGCCCCAAGCCGTGTGCAGCAAATCGCGCGGCGCCGCATACAAATCCGCCATGCTGTGGATGCCGCAATCGTTCAAGCGGATCAACATGCGCTTGCCGATGCCGGTGATGTCTTGTAGCTTGAGGCGAAGCAGTTTTTCAGGAATCTCATGCTGCTCAATGATCACCAAGCCATTGGGTTTTTGCATGTCAGAGGCTAATTTTGCAAGCATCGTGTTGGGCGCTACGCCTATGCTGACCAGCAACTGATCACCCACGGTCGTCAAAATCTCGCGCTTGACCAGCGCCGCCAACCGAGTGGCATCCTCGCGGGTACGCCAGCGCTGCGGCAACTCGCATTCCATCTCATCAATGCTCATCACCTGCTTGACAGGCAAAATCCGATCCACTGCCTCCACCGCTTTTTCATGCACCGCCACATACTTTTCGTGCTGTGCGTGTACAAAAATAATCTCCGGGCACAGCTTGCGCGCATCACGCACGCTCGTGCCAGTTTTCACACCAAATTTCTTCGCCTCAATACTTGCCGCAATGCAACTTGTCGTCTCCGCCACCACCGGCACCACGCCGACCGGCTTCCCGCGTAAATTCTCGTCAAGCTGCTGCTCGACAGTGGCGAAAAAAGAATTGAAATCGACGAAGAAGCTAGCAAGCATCTCGCGATTTTATTCTTTTTACTGGATACGCGTACAGCACAAACGTGCCTCTTATTGAGTAGCGCGCTACTCAATAAACCCAAACGCCACCGCCAAAATGCCTGAAGCAATTAGACCAAAGTGGCGTAAGCGGCCGGGTCAAGCTCACGCGTCTTGGCCTCAATCCAAGCTTCCACTTCGCGCATCATCTCTTCGGGCTGCCGCCCGATGCTACTGATCTGCGGGCCGATGACCACATCAATCACACCCGGCGTTTTCACAAACGATTTGCGCGGCCAATGGATGGCGCAATTCACAGCAATCGGCACCACGGGGCGACCCGTCTCGCACGCCAGCCGCGTGCCACCGGTTTTGTATGTGCCTTTTTGGCCACGCGGAATGCGCGTACCCTCGGGAAACATGATCACCCACACCCCTTCACCCATCACCCGCTTGCCCTGCGCCACCACTTTGTTAAAAGCCTCGGCGCGCTTGCTGCGGTCAATGTGAATCATATCCATCCGCGCCATCGCCCAGCCAAAAAACGGCACATAAAGCAGTTCACGTTTGAACACATAGGCTAGCGGATGCGGCATGATGCAAGGCATCAAGAAAGTCTCCATGGTCGATTGATGCTTGCATAGCAGAATAGCCCCGTCTTTGTCGCCCTGCGGCAGGTTTTCCATGCCATGCAATTTCCAATGCACACCGCAAATCACCTTCAACCCCCACATCGCACATTTAAGCCAGCCTGCGCACATCCAGTAAACGCGCGTTGGACTCAAAAACATGGATGAGATCACCACCACTGTGCCCCAAGGAATCACGGTGAGTATCATCCACAGCATGTGCAAAGTAGAGCGAAGAAAAGCGAGAGCGTAGGCCATAGGATGAAATTCAAGAGGTCAATAAATAATCAGCGAAGGCCGCGAGATCGGTGTGGATGCGTGTGCTGGATGGAAAATTTGAGATGTCCACAGATGCGATGGTCATGTCATCTGATTGCGCCGCCACTGCGCTGTTGCTCTGGTCGATGAGCTGACTATTTTGCAGCGTGCCGCGCAGCAATTCTGCTTTGCCCGTCAACACCAAATGCGGCTGACAATGCATTGCAACAGCAGCTTGTAGATCACGCACACTATCGCCCACGGCATGCACCACTGCGCTTCGGGCATCAATGCCATAGCGTTGCAACACTTGCGCAAACAGCCCAGGCGCTGGCTTGCGGCAATCGCAGCCCTCATCGGGCAAATGCGGGCAGAAGAACACCGCATCTATCTTGCCGCCTACAGCCGCGAGCAGCTTGTGCATCTTGGCATGTATCGCATTCAAGATCGTCGCATCAAAAAGCCCACGCGCCAAGCCCGACTGATTGCTCGCCACCACCACATGCCAGCCCGCTTGGTTAAGCTTTGCAATCGCCTCTAGCGCCCCTGGCAAAGGATGCCACTGATCAGGCGACTTCACGTAATCGTTCCGATCAAAATTGATCGTGCCATCGCGGTCTAGGATGATGAGTTTCATGCGATACCTGCCTCTTGCGCAAGGCGGCGCGCCCACTGCGCAACTTGCACAGAATGACGAGCCTGCGGCAAGAGCTCAATCCGATCTAGCAAGACATCCAACTTAATCATTTTGTGTTTGAGCAGGGCACGAATAAAGTCTGCATCCTTTTCTCGTCCAGCCACGCACTTCGGAACGGCCAAATCATGCACTTCGGGGCAAATCACCGTCACATCACCGATATAGTGAAACTGCTCTCTATCGCGCCAGTCAGACGGTAGCACGGCTGGATCGGGCCCTACTCCATCAGCATGATATCCAAACGTCTGATCGAAACTCGACATCGCACCGATTGCACCGTCGATCAAATCTGCTTTCTCTGGATGCAGTGCAGGAAAAAGATCCAGCTCTCGCGATACCAACAACTCAGCAGGTGCATGCGGGAAAGCCATCAATATCGCTTGGCTTCCCACGACAAAAAAGGAGGTTTCCTGCGTGATGGCCGCTGCAGCTCGCAACACATGCTCGACTTGCAAGCGATTCATGCGGCTTGCCTGCTGCGCTGAAGCAGTACAGTGCGCTCAGCTTGCGTGATGAGTGCGCTCATGGGTGAGACGCTGCGCAAATGGTCTGCGTGATCGCTACGCATCGTCATCGCGGCTATGAGTTGCTCAGTTGGCTTGGCAAGAAGGACTTGCCACTCATCCCAAAGCGGATCCGTTGCAGTTTTGCCAGATTTGGCTCGCCAGTTGCTCAGCAAATTGGCAGCCTGCACCACGCGCGTCGGCTCTTGCTGCAAGCGCTCGCCTGCAAGCTCATGCGCCGCAAACAGGAAGGAGTCAATCTGTTGTTGGCGATTCATAATGAGAGGATACGGCTCAAGCGGCCAGCTTCGACAAATCGGCCACCCGGTTCATGGCCTGATGCAAGCTCGCCAAGAGACCGAAGCGGTTTGCGCGGATGGCGGGGTCGTCGTGGTTGACCATGACTTTGTCGAAGAAGGCATCGACGGGCTCTTTCAAAGCTGCAAGCGCTTTTAAATTTTCTTCAAATTGACTGTTTGCCCAAGCAGAATCTGCGCGGAGCGCTACTGATTTGAGAGCATCAGCCAAGGCTTGCTCTTCTCCGGGTTGAAGTAACGCGGGATTGATTTTCGGCTCAACTGTACCTTCAACTTTTTTCAGGATGTTACCCACGCGCTTGTTGGCTGCGGCCAGCGCGGGTGCTTCAGGCAATTGCGTGAAGGCGCGGACGGCGGCGAGGCGTTGCGCAACTTCAGCAAGCTTTTGGGGGCGCAAGCTAATTACTGCATCGACTTCTTGCGCGCTGTAACCTTGCTCGCGCAAGCTGCCCGCAAAACGGTCGTAGATGAAATCTTGCAGGGCTTGGGATTGATCTTGAATCAGAGCCCCCAATGCAGGCATCGCGTCTTTGATCAACGCAGCCACCTCCAATTGCGGCGCCTTCTCTACTAACATCCTAATCACACCCAATGCATGGCGGCGCAGCGCAAACGGATCTTTGTCGCCCGTGGGCAAATTGCCGATACCGAACATGCCCACTAAAGTTTCCAATTTATCGGCCAATGCCACGACTACGCCCGCTTGATTGCGCGGTAACTCATCACCTGCAAAGCGCGGCTTGTAATGGTCTTCCACAGCGAAAGCAACGTCTTGCGTTTCTTTATCGTTCAGCGCATAGTAGCCGCCCATGATGCCTTGCAGCTCGGGGAATTCGCCCACCATATCGGTGAGCAAATCGGCTTTGGCGAGCAGTGCGGCGCGGTCAGCCTGCTTTGCCAGAAGATCGCCGCCAAGTTGCTGGCCAATTGATCTCGCAATCGCTCTGACGCGCTCCACGCGCTCGCCTTGCGAGCCGAGCTTGTTGTGATAGACCACTTTGGCCAACTGCGGAATGCGTGATTCCAGCGTCTTCTTGCGGTCTTGATCGAAAAAGAATTTTGCATCGGCCAAGCGCGGGCGCACTACGCGCTCATTGCCGCCGATCACAAGCGTTGCATCATCGGGCGTGATATTGCTCACCACCAAAAATTTATTTGTGAGTTTGCCGCTTTCATCCACCAGCGGGAAATACTTTTGATTGGCCTTCATTGTGAGAATCAAGCACTCTTGCGGCACATCTAAAAACTGCTTTTCAAATTCGCAAATCAGCACGTTCGGGCGCTCGACCAAAGCTGTTACTTCATCAAGCAATGCGTCGTCTTCAGTCGGCCTGACATTTCCGCCCACCTTTGCAGCCGCTGCATCAAGCTGTTTAACAATCTCCGCCTTGCGCACCTCAAAACTCGCAATAACCGCGCCATCCTTTGCAAGCGTCTCGGCATAAGCATCCGCATGCGCAATCACCACGGGCGACTTGGATGCTTCAAAGCGATGACCTAACGTCGTGTTGCTCGCCTTTAAGCCCAGCGCCGACACGGGCACGACGCTTTCGCCATGCAAAGCGAGCAGCCCATGCGCAGGCCGCACAAAGCTCACGGAGCTCCAGCCCGGCATCTCACAGCCTGATTCAAGCTGATAGCTCATCACCTTTGGAATCGGCAATTTGGCAATTGCCTCGCTCAATGCTTTTTGCAAACCTTCGGCAAGTGTCGCGCCCTTGGCCGTGCTCTCAAAAAACAGCGCCTCAGCCTTGCCATCGATTGCTCGCTTCAGATGCGCAACAGCATTTGCAACATCACTCACATCAACACCAAGCGCTAGAAGTTTTTTCAGCAAAGCGGGCGTCGCGCTACCCGCAGTATCCAAGCCCACGGCAACAGGCATCAGTTTCTGCGAGATCGCTTTATCAGCAGCTTGGGCGCTCACATAGCTAACGTGAGCAGCCAAGCGGCGCGGCGATGCAAAGCTGGTGAGATTCGATTCCGCGCCGGCCAAGCCCTGCGCTTTAAGTTGATCAAACAACACCGACGCAAACGCATCCCCCAGCTTCTTCAAAGCCTTCGGCGGCAGCTCTTCAACGAACAGTTCGACAGTCAAATTTTTATGCATGTTTTGGACCAAAATGAATCGGGGTGATTTTCGCAGCGAGTGCTTGCTCGGCAAGCAAGACATCCAATGTGGCCATCTGCGAGCAGCCAAGTCGTTTCGCCACACTTAAATGCAGAGCATCGGGGCCGCGCATTTTGCTGCTCACATTTCTACAAAGCTGGGCTGCAGCTTCAAAATCTTCGTCGGCGACTGAAACACATTTCACGGTTTGCAAAATGCGCTGTCCAGCATTCCACGCCAGAACAGCTTCCTGCGCATTGAGCTGCCGGCTTCTTTGTTTGATCGACAAAGCACTGGCCAGCTCAGTACGTATCCAATGCGCGCTCAGTAAGGACACATTTTTGCTGCTGCGATACCAGCCAAAAATCCAATCCGTTTCTGGCTCCGGGCACAGCAGCGCCATCAAAACACTGGTGTCCAAATAAGTAACGACAGGCATCAATACCCCCCATCTCGCATGAAGCGAATCACCGAGCGGCCCATCGGCAAAACTTTATGCAGGGCCTCCAACTCAGCAATGATGCTCTCGCGATCAGGCATGGCTTGCGCTGTAGCAGTTGATTGCACCACTAAGCGCCCATCTTCAGCCAACTCTAAGCTCACTTTGCTCCCCTCATGGAGATGCATTTGCTTCAAAATTTTGGTGGGTAAGCGAAGCGCTAGGCTATTGCCCCAACGGTTGATTTGTAATTCCATCTGATTTTTCCACCATGTAGATACATGTATCTACATTCTAGTCCATTGCATCTTTGTAATGCAACACAGTAGGAAACGGATCGTAGAAATGGTGAAGTAACTTGCGCCATTCTTGGTACTCAGCGGATTGCCGGAAGCCAATGGTGTGGGCTTCTACAGTTTGCCAGTGCACGAGCAACAAATATTGATGATCGTCTTCTATGCAGCGTTGCAACTCATGCCCCACGTATCCCAGCATTGAGGAGATGATGCGTTGAGCTTGCGCGAAAGCGATTTCAAACTCAGCCGTTTGGCCGGGCTTGATTTGCAATTGCGCCATCTCCAAAATCATCACGCGGCTTTCTTTTCCATCTGCGCCACCCATTCGCGCGGTGCCATCGGGAAGCCTAGGCGCTCGCGGGATTCGTAATAGCTTTGCGCCACGCTACGCGCGAGGTTGCGGATGCGGCCCATGTAGGCGGCGCGCTCGGTCACGCTGATCGCGCCGCGTGCATCGAGCAGGTTGAAGCTGTGCGCGGCTTTCAAAACTTGCTCGTACGCGGGCAGCGCGAGTTGTTGCTCAATCAAATACTTGGCTTGCTTTTCATGCGCATTAAAAGCGGTGAAGAGAAAATCTACATCGCTGTGTTCAAAGTTATACGCGCTCTGTTCTTTTTCGTTTTGTAGATAGACATCGCCGTAAAGGATTTTGCCCCCACGCTCCCCCGCTGCGCGAGGTGCGCTGCCCCCCGTGGAGGCTGAGTCAGCTAGGGAGCGGCCCGTCGCTGACTCGGTGTCTGTCCACACAAGGTTGTACACGTTATCCACGCCTTGCAAATACATCGCCAAGCGCTCTAGACCGTAGGTGATCTCGCCAGTGACGGGCTTGCAGTCAATGCCGCCGACCTGCTGAAAGTAGGTGAACTGCGTGACTTCCATGCCGTTGAGCCAAACTTCCCAACCCAACCCCCAAGCGCCGAGCGTAGGATTTTCCCAATCGTCTTCTACAAAGCGCACGTCGTTTTTCTTCAAATCAAAACCGAGCGCCTCTAGCGATCCAATATATAGCTCCAAAATATTGGCGGGCGCGGGCTTGAGCACCACTTGGTATTGGTAATAGTGCTGCAAGCGATTCGGATTCTCGCCATATCGGCCGTCCTTGGGGCGGCGGCTGGGCTGCACATAAGCCGCTTTCCAAGGCTCAGGGCCGAGCGCTCTCAAAAATGTAGCGGTGTGCGACGTACCCGCGCCGACTTCCATGTCATACGGTTGCAAGAGCGCGCAGCCTTGCTTGTCCCAGTAGGCTTGCAAGGTGAGGATAATTTGTTGAAAAGTGAGCATGGTGTACAAGAGCAACATCGCAAGTGACGCTGGCCTTTGATTTTAAGGGGCTTCTGCGCCCAAGCCCTGCAAGCAGATCAGCTCAAATCCAGTGCACCGCATCCAACCGCTCGCCCACGCCGGGATCACCATTTAGGCCCAGCAGCGCGTGCACCCTCACATCTTCGCTGCCCACACTCACATCCATCTGCGCGCCTTGGCGATACAAACTAACACCCGATTTTGTTGCAGCTTGCATGGCCGCATCGGTTGCCGCCACACGCCACATCAGCTCAGGCTCGCCGCTGCGCAGCCGAGCAATCAGCTGCGCCGTGTGGCCGACGACCATTTCACGCTCGCCGCCAAAATCCAGAGGTTTTTGCATGGTCTCAATCTCGCCCCGATGCATGCTCACCACCACCCGCACTGGCGCAGAGGCCAGCGCCGGAAATTGCCCTGCCGCCCATTGGCGACACATGGCCCCCGAGCGCACCATGGCCTCCACCGCGAGCGCCGCACGCTGCGCGCCGCCCAAGTTTTTAGGCTGACCATCTGGCACGTGATCCAGATAAAACAAGGTCAAACTACTGTCCTGCATGTCCAAATAATCGGCAGCGCGCAGCGCCGCATCTTTACTCACGGGCACGAAAAGCTGACGCAGCAGCAAGCGCCATTCTTTCACCGTCAACTGCGCCTGCACTGCCTCATGATTGAGCACGCGCAGATTGAGCGCCCAAGCCATGCCTACAGGCTTAGAAGGCGTCAGCGGCGTCAGCGCTGCAGCACTGTGCGGGTTACTTCCTTCTAACTCTTGCAAGCTCAGCTCGGGCAGTGGCGTGAGTTCTAGTTCGCTTGGCGCAGTCGCTGCGAAATCTGCCAACGGGTTGGATGCTTGACCGAGCCTTGAGGCCAATTTTTCGAGTTGCGCATTCACCGAATCCATCAGCTTTGCGGGCTCAAAAGGCTTGGTGATGTAGTCGTTTGCGCCGTGGCTCATGCCTTTGTTGATGTCTGCCAAGCTAGACAGTGAAGTCAGCAAGATCACGGGCGTATTGGCTATCTCTGCATCTTGGCGAATGCTTTGCAACACCTCAAAGCCATTGAGCTTGGGCATCTCTACATCGCTTACCACCAGATCAGGCTGCTCAGCCATGATGTAGAGCAAGCCTTCCGCACCGTTATCGACATCTATCACCTCGTGCCCAGATTTCTTGAGCACGGCGGTAATCAGCCGACGGGTGGAGGCGTCGTCTTCTAGTACAACGATTTTGGCCATGGTGTGCGTGTCTTTTTTTGTTAGGTTAACTGCTATTTTTACGTGAACGCAGCAGCCATATTATGCGATATGAAAGCATGTGCGTCTGGCAGCAATTGTGCAATGCTCGCATGGCAATTTAAGAGCGTTTTAGCCTTCTAGCCGGCGTACATATTGCGCGGAGTGCTATTAAAAGTATAGTGATCCCCACAATCCACAAAGGCCATAAACCGAATGCACTCGCCCAGCGCGCAAACGGCGTAAGCCCTTGGCGGCCTTCTACTGTGCCCGTGAGTACGCCACGCGTGTGGCGTGGCAAGCTGTGGGTGATTTCGCCTCGGTGATTGATGATCACAGTGGCTCCCGTGTTCGTAGCGCGCACCATGGGGCGGCCCAGTTCGAGTGCGCGCATGCGGCTGATATGCAGATGCTGATCGATGGCAATCGTGTTGCCAAACCAGCCGATATTGCTCACATTGACCATCACAGTAGGCGCGGTTTTCTCATCCACAAAACGCCTCGCCAGCTCGTCGCCAAACAAATCTTCGTAGCAAATATTGAGCGCCCAGCGCTGGCCTGCCCATTCAAAACTCGGCTGACCCACTGCGCCGCGATTGAAATCGCCCAGCGGGATATTCATCAGAGCCGTGAACCATTTGAAGAGCGGCGGAATGAATTCGCCGAATGGCACGAGGTGGTGCTTATCGTATTGATAGGGCTGAGCTTGACCCGGTTTCAGGCCGAACACAGAGTTGGTGTAACCCTTCTCATAATCGCCCAGCGGAATACCCACCAAGGCGGCCTGATCACTGGTGGCATAGCGTTTTTGAATGCCTTCCCAATAGCCTTCTGGCAGTTGGCGCGGCAGCAGAGGAATTGCCGTCTCAGGCGTGATGACGAGTGTTGTCGTGTTCAAAGCCAGTTGCTGCTGATACCAATCCAAAGAGGCCTTGATCCCCGTGCTCGGCTCGAATTTTTCGCCTTGCGGGATGTTGCCTTGGAGCAAAGAAATTTGTGTCATCGCGCTGCTTTGAGTGAAACGCTCCATCCAAGTGGCATCGGTCTGCGCTACTGTAGGCAGTAACAAAACGACCACGGCAAGGATGCGCTGCAAACGTCCACACTGCAAAAACTGCGGGAACAGCGCTGCCAGCCAAGCAGCTAAATATCCAAGCCCATAAACGCCTACCCAAGTTGCGTAACCTGAGAGCAGGCCGTCCACATGCGCATACCCCCCCGCGCCCCAAGGAAAACCGGTAAACCAAGTATCCCTCGCCAATTCCGCCAGCATCCAAGCCGCTGCAAAAACAATAGCACTCCACGTAGGATGCATGCCGGCTACCTGCCTAAAACGCTTATAAAAATAGCTCGCAGCAGCGTAGTACAGCGCCAAGAATCCACACAGCGCAAAAATAGCCAACGCAGTCAATGGCGCCGCCAGCCCGCCATACACATGCATACTGATAAACAGCCACCACACCGTGCCGCAGAGCCAGCTTGTGGCAAACAGCCAGCCGAGCAAAGCCGCTTGCCTTGTCGAGCTTGCCCGATCAATCAGCATCACCAGCGCAGCTAACGAAAGCATTTGCAGCCACCACAGTGGCTGGCCGTTCCAAGGAGTAGCAATCGAGGTAGCCTGTGCGTAGCCGGCAAGCAGGGCAAGACAAGGCAAATACAAATTGCGAAGCACCATAAGGCTTAAGCCTCACCAACGCGCTTGAGCGCTTGTTGCATGAGTTTTTGACCCAAAAAATAGCCTTGCTCAGAGAGCAGCGTGAGCACGGGCTTTAATTGCGCAATCTGTTTCCTCTCATGGGCGAGCAAGAGCACGCCCAGCAGCCCAGTGATCGTGACTCCTCTAAAAGCAGCTTCCTCTCGAGCCGCTTTGTCATCAACGATCAGCAAACTATCTGCTTGCTGCATACACAAACAAATGCTGCTCCACTCGCCTGCGCCCAGATGCGGATTTCTTGCGATCAAGCCATGCGCCGCGAGAGGCTGCTGCGCATCAACTTTGATCCAAGCCTTCAATGCTTCTTGGATCGCAGATTGCCCCGCAAATTTTCCGCTGGTTGGCTGCGCCAAAATTTCATCATACACAGCTTGCGTGATGGTGATCGTGCCGTACAAATCTGGCAGCAGAGACAACTGCCCCACGCGCGACAAACCGATCAGCGGACCCGCATCAGCAACAACCACCGAACTCATAGCGCAAAACGACGCGCCACTTCAAGGTCATGCGCCAGATCATCTTCGGTGTATTGCACGATCGGGATTTGCATGGCCGACAAATGGCTGGCCATCTCCGATTTGGTCTTGCTTGCCATACGCGCCGCATAACCGAGCGACACCGTGCCTTGCTTAAACAAGCTCACCGCGAGTGCTTGCTTCACGCTGTCCAAATCGGGCAAGCCTAGGTGCGCCAGATCGACCAACACAGCCTGAGGCTCATCGCGATTGGTCACGATCACAATATCGTGCGCGGCTTGGCGTAGAGCGACGCTGGGATTGCTCTTGAGTTCACGAATGCTGACGGTTTGCATGGTGCTTCCTTGCTGCAAGACCTTATTGCAGGAACTTGCTGTAGGAACATATTGTAGGCGCAAACCTTAAATGATGCCTTTTCAAGGCTTCAAACCAATGATCTCAACCCATCAAGCGCGCTTCATCATCGATTTCACAATGGCAGTCATCACTTTGCGTGGCGTGGTGCGATGGCTTTGTGCCAGTAACCAGTTGATCACCCCATGGATGTAAACGCGCTGGCCCCGCTGCATAGCAAGATAGCCAGCGTGCGCTACTTCTTCTGAAGTCGGCAATTTTTTGCCTTTCACCAAGCCGCTGTCATGCATATCGGCTCTGTCTTGAAAGCTCGAAACCGTGGCGCCTGGGCACAGCGCCGTCACCGTCACACCTGTGCCTTCAAGCTCAGAGGCAATCGCTTCTGAGAAGTTGCGAACAAATGCTTTGGTCGCGGCATACACGGCCATAGTGGGCACGGGCTGGAAAGCGGCCGTCGATGCCACATTCATCACCTTGCCTTTTGTCGCCAGCAAATCAGGCATGAATAGCCTCGTGAGCGCGACCACCGTGTTCATATTCAATTGCATCATGGCCAACTCGTCGGCCAATTCGCTTTTGTGAAAATCGCCAAACGTGCCGAAGCCAGCGTTATTCACCAGCGCATCAAGCGTGATGCCACGCGATTTGATGTCAGCGTGCAATTGCGCAGCGCCGCCCTCTGTTTGCAAGTCAGCGGCAATCACGGTGGCGGTAACGCCGTATTCGCGCTGCAAACTCTCCGCGATCTCCTGCATTTTGCTTAAAGATCGCGCAGCAAGAATGAGGTTGTAGCCGCCGCGAGCAAATTCGGTAGCGAGCGCTTTGCCAATACCCAAGGATGCGCCCGTGATCAAGGCTGTTTTGCCGGTACTCGATGTCATGCCATGTTCCTCTTGTGTGAGCTAATAAAAAAATCTATGCGGCAACACTGGTGTTGTGTCGCAAACATTACTTTGTCATCCTAATCGAAACCTCTGAAGCCGTCTATTTTCGAGTGTGGTGGCTCACACTAGAGTCTTCCCTCTCAAACACAGAGAAGATTAACGATAAAGTCTTCATTACTCGCTTTACTCACTGTGAATGCCCATGACCACTGAACTCGCCGCCCACGCGGCCACGCTGCCCCAAACGCCTATTTTCGATACCCCCGCAGCGCAGATGCAAGCCGTCTTTGAGGCGCAATGGCCCAAAGCGCTGAGCCTGCGTAACTCCACCGCTGCTGCGCGGATGGAGCGCATCAAGGCGCTGCGCGATGCCTTGCTCTCAGAGCGCGAAGCGGTTTATGCCGCCATGGCGCAAGACATGCGTAAAAACAAAGCAGAGGTAGAGGCCACGGAATTGCTGCCCATCCTCGACGAAATGCGCCATGCAATAGGGCGTTTGAAAAGCTGGATGAAGCCTACCCGCGCTTGGCCGACGATGACCACGCTCGGCCTTAAAGCGCGGATTCATTACCAGAGCCGAGGCCGCGTGCTCATCATCGCGCCTTGGAACTACCCATTGAGCTTATGTATCGGGCCCTTGGTATCCGCTCTGGCTGCCGGCAACACGGTGATTCTCAAGCCCTCAGAGATGACGCCCAACGTATCAGCCGTGACGGCTCGGATCATTGCGAAGGTATTTGATCCTTCTGAAGTCGCGCTCTTTGAAGGTGCACAAGCCACATCCACCGCGCTGCTGGCCATGCCTTTTGATCACATCTTCTTCACCGGCTCTCCCGCTGTGGGCAAGATCGTGATGGCAGCTGCAGCAAAGAATTTGACCAGCGTGACGCTGGAGCTAGGCGGCAAATCGCCCACGATTGTGGATGAGAGCGCCGACATCGCCATGGCTGCTGAAAACATCATGTGGGGGAAATTTCTGAACAACGGGCAAACTTGCATCGCACCAGATTATGTGTTTGTGCATGCATCAGTCAAAGCAAAATTTGTGGCGCAATGCACAGTGGCGCTCGACAAACTCTTTGGCTTAGACGCGAGCCGCAGCACCAACCCAGATTTAACCCGCGTCGTCAACGCACGCCACACGCAGCGCTTAGCTGGCATCTTGGCAGATGCGCGAGAAAAAGGTGCGCGCATGTTGGTGGGCGGGCAAATTGATGAATCCCAAAATTACATTGCACCCACATTGCTTGAAGGCGCGGCGGCTGATTCGCGCATCATGCAGGAGGAAATTTTCGGCCCGCTGCTGCCAATTTTGGAATACACCGATATCACCCTAGTGATTGCGCAAATCAATGCAGCCCCCAAACCGCTGGCGCTCTATCTCTTCAGCACAAACAGCGAGCGCATTGAATCAGTGATCAACCACACCAGCTCGGGCGGAGTTTGTGTCAACCATTCGATGGTGCATTTCGCGCATGGTAATTTGCCCTTTGGTGGCGTCAACAATTCGGGTATCGGCAGCGGCCATGGCCACTTCGGCTTCAAAGCCTTCTCGCATGAGCGCGCCGTGCTCACAGGTGGCTGGCTGCGCTCAGAAAAGCTTTTTGCCCCGCCCTACACACCCAAACGCTTCGCATTTATCCGCCGAATCGTGGATTCGTTAAAACTGCCTATGCTTTGAGTGATCTTTATGCCTGCTTCTGAAAAATCTGCAACCGCATCGCGCAAATCCTTGTTGATCGTCACCGCGCATGAAACGCCTGCGCCGCTCATGCGCAAAGCTTTTGAAGCCCAAGCATCCGTTGCACTTGGTTTGCGTGAATCTACCGCAGCCGAACGTATCGCCCTGATCAAAAAGCTCCGCGCAGCCATGCTCGCGCGCCGCGAAGATTTTTATGCCGCTTTCATGCAAGACATGCGTAAAAGCAAAGCAGAAGTCGAAGGCGCGGAATTCATGCCCGTGCTCGATGAGATGCGCCATGCCATAGGAAGCTTGAAGCGTTGGATGAAGCCTCAAAGCGTCACGCCCGTACTCACCTCCGTGGGCTCGAAAGCGCAAATTCAAATGCAGCCGCGTGGCCGCGTGCTCATCATCGCGCCATGGAACTATCCGCTTAACCAATGCTTTTGCCCACTAGTGAGCGCCATTGCAGCGGGCAACACGGTGATCCTCAAGCCTTCGGAGATGACGCCCACCGTCTCCAAGCTCATGGGCGAGATCATCGCGCAGGTATTCGAGTCCACGCATGTGGCCTACTTTGAAGGCGGCCAAGCCACCTCCACCGCTTTGCTGGCCTTGCCTTTCGATCACATCTTCTTCACCGGCTCCCCCGCCGTAGGCAAGCTCGTGATGGTCGCTGCCGCCAAGCATTTGACGAGCATCACGCTTGAGCTCGGCGGCAAGTCACCCACGATAGTCGATGAGACAGCAGACATCAAGCTCGCTGCCGAAAACCTGATCTGGGGCAAATTCATCAACAGCGGGCAAACCTGCATCGCGCCTGATCACATCTATGTGCAGCGACAAGTCAAAGCTAAATTCATCAAGGCGGCTCAAACTGCGCTCACAAAATACTACGGCGCGCCAGCCAAGCGCATGGGCAATGCTGATTTAACGCATATTGTCAACGAGCGCCATACGCAGCGCCTTTCTGAGCTCTTGTCTGATGCGCAAAAGCGCGGAGCACGCATCATCGTTGGCGGCCAAGTCGACATCGCTGAATGCATGATCGCGCCCACGCTGCTCGATGATGTGGATGCTGGCATGCGCATCATGCAAGAAGAGATCTTCGGCCCGCTGCTGCCCATCATCGAATTCACTGATGTGAATGCAGTGATCGCGCAAATCAACGGAAATCCCAAGCCGCTCGCGTTGTATGTATACAGCAGCAATGAAAAACGCGCAGCGCAAATCATCGTGCAAACCAGCTCCGGCGGCGCTTGCGTCAATCAATGCATGATGCACAACGTGCAAGGCAATCTGCCCTTTGGCGGCGTCAACAATTCCGGCATCGGCAGCACGCATGGCTACCACGGCTTCAAAGCCTTCTCCCACGAGCGCAGCGTGCTGACTGCTGGCAGACTACGTTTAGAAAAGCTCTTCGCACCGCCCTACACGCCCACGCGGTTTAAGTTGATCAAACAAATCGTGGAGACGATGAGATTGCCTGCGCTTTAATAGTTCTTTTGCGTTCGTAGAAAAACCAAATCCAATACCGGACGCGAAAGACGCAAAGTTACGCGAAACAAAATACCAAAAAGAGAAATACCAAGAATAGGTTTTTAATTCATTTCTCTTTTTTGCCTTTCTTCTCTCTTTTTCGCGTCTTTTGCGTAATCTTCGCGTCTTTCGCGTCCGGTATTTGGTATTTAAAAATCCGTTCCTTGCTATCAACGACAATCAATGGTTACGGTACACGAAACTCATGGCTTTAATTTCTCTCCAAAATGCCCAACTCGCCTTCGGCCACGTTGCGCTCCTCGATCACACTGATTTTTCTCTCGAATCCGGCGAGCGCGTCGGCCTGATCGGCCGCAATGGCACCGGCAAATCTTCCATGCTCAAAATCATCGCGCGGCTGGAAAAGCCTGATGATGGCGAGCTGGTGATTCAAAACGGCGTGCGCATCGTGTATGTGGCGCAAGAGCCGCCGCTGGATGGCGATGCTACGATTTTTGAAGCAGTCAGCGCAGGAATCGCGCGCGCTAAAGAGCTGATTGATCTGTATTCCACCGGCGAAGGCGATCTCGATGCGCTGCAAGTGGAGATCGAGCATCTCGATGGCTGGAATTGGGAGCAACGCGTGGGCGAGACGATTGAACGCCTGTCTTTGAATCCCGATTCAAAAATATCGCAGCTCTCCGGCGGTATGAAAAAGCGCGTGGCTTTGGCGCAGGCTTTGGTTGCGCGGCCAGAAGTCTTGCTGCTCGATGAGCCGACCAACCATTTGGATTTGAACAGCATTTTGTGGTTGCAAGAGCTATTAAATAGCTTCCAAGGCGCAGTCGTCACCATCAGCCATGATCGCGCTTTTTTAGATGCGGTATGCACGCGAATCGTCGAGCTAGATCGCGGCCGGCTGCGCAGTTATTTTGGTAATTTTGCAGCTTACGTGACGCAAAAAGCCGACGAGCTCGCTCAGGAGGCAATAGTCAATGCGAAGTTTGACAAAGTGCTCTCGCAAGAAGAGATTTGGATTCGCCAAGGCGTGAAAGCGCGGCGCACGCGGGCTACTGCTCGCATCACGCGCCTGCAAGAGCTGCGCAGCCAGCATGCCGCGCGGCGCAACGTGCAAGGCCGCGTGAAACTCGAATTGGACGCTGGCGAGCGCAGTGGAAAACTCGTCGCCGAATTAGAAGACGCTTGCAAAGCCTACGGCGAGAAAATCCTCGTCAAAGGCTTTACCAACACCATCATGCGCGGCGATAAAGTGGCGCTGCTCGGGCCAAACGGTGCTGGCAAAACGACGCTGCTCAAAATGATTTTGGGTGAGCTCAAAGCCGATTCTGGCAAAGTGCGCCAAGGCTCGAATTTGCAGGTCGCTTACTTTGATCAAATGCGCGATAGCCTCAACTTAGAAGCCACGCTGGAAGATTTCATCAGCCCGGGCAGTGAGTGGATCGAGATCAATGGGCAGCGCAAGCATGTCAAAAGCTATCTGCAAGATTTCCTCTTCAGCCCCGCTCGCTCGCTCTCGCCGGTCAAAAGCCTCTCTGGCGGCGAGCGCAGCCGGTTGCTCATGGCGCGGCTTTTCGCACGGCCTGCCAACGTGCTCGTGCTTGATGAGCCCACCAATGATTTGGATATCGACACGCTGGAGCTCTTAGAAGAAATGCTGCAAGACTACAGCGGCACCGTTTTCCTCGTGAGCCATGATCGCGCGTTTGTTGACAACGTCGCCACCAGTATCGTCGCGTGGGAAGGCGATGAGAGCCCCGGCCAATGGCGCGAATACGAAGGCAGCGTGCAAGATTGGATGACGCAGCGCGACAGGGCGCAGCGCATCCGCGAAGCTCAGAAAGCTAAAGAGGGCAAAACGATAAGCCAAATCATCCAGCAGCCGGCAGAGAATCTGCACGAGGCGCTATCAAAATCAGAGCAAACAGCTTCAGCTTCGGTAACACCACAAAAGAAAGCCCGCAAGCTCAGCTTCAAAGAGCAGCGCGAATTCGATGCGCTTCCCACGCAGCTCGCCGCGCTAGAAACCGAGCAAGCCGCTATCCAAAAGCGCCTGCAAGACGGCAAGCTTTACGCCAACGATCCCGCGCTCGCCGCGCAACTCGCGCAGCGTTCAACTGCGATTGACGATGAGCTCATGGTTTGCTTAGAGCGGCAAGAAGCGCTAGTCGCTTAGCCGGTAAATCATGCGAGGCTTATCCATTTTCCTGAGCTCTGAGTTCTTTTTTCCGTTCGCCCTGAGCTTGTCGAAGGGCTGCGCACAAGAAGCAAGCGA
The DNA here is from genome assembly GCA_043755865.1 of Variovorax sp. Lineage (GTDB taxonomy): Bacteria > Pseudomonadota > Gammaproteobacteria > Burkholderiales > Burkholderiaceae_C > JANMDU01. The sequence goes on from JAYUSD010000179.1 coordinate 27,772, forward strand.
TGGTTGCAATCACTACTGCTTTCATAGCGCTTAACGCAGTAAATACGCCGGCTAACCGCTCATTTCCTTAAAAATATGACCGCTAATCTGCCTCTAGATGCTTTCTGGCTAGACCTGCTCGCCCGCCCTGAGCTCGCGCTCGTGCCCGAATCCTGCCGCGATGAACGCCGCTTACATGACGCGCTGCAATTGAAACCGCTGCGAGCCGTTAAATCCGAAGAGCTCAATGCGATTCGCGATGAAGATGCCAGAGCCAACTACACGATGCTCCTGCAATTCCGCGATGGCGTGGTGAAAGCCGGCAGTCTCCCCGCTTGGTATGCACAACTCTTTGCTAGTGGAAAAATCACCCTCGCCCCCCTCTTCATCGACATCGCCGTCAAAGAAATCCTCCGCGAAGTGTTGCCCGAAGATGCCGATGCCCACATGCTCCGAGCCGCCGAGCTCCTCTACCGCCCCCAGCGCATCACATTGCACGAAGGCCGCATCTTAAGCGGCGATCAAGAAATGCTGGACCTTGAGAAAGACACCGCCGGCCTAGGTGATCTGGGCCGCCTGCTCCTGCAAAATAAAATCAATATCGCCGGTAACGACACACAAACCCTGCGCGTCCTCACCCCAGAGCATGCGCTCACATTTCAGGAGCAGTCCGCGCAGCCCACATACCGGCACACTTGGCTTTTAGACCTCACCCACGAGCAATCATCCCAAGTCGGCGCAGCCAATCACAGCTTCGAAATCCGCCTAGCCCGCAAAGACAGCGGCCTTGCTGCCCTCTCCCGAGTCCTCGAACTCTGGATCAAACATTTCAAAGCCGCCGAAGTCCGCATCACGCCCCTCTCAAAAATCGAAGACCCCGCCTGGCGCTGGCACACCGGCCTAGACGCCCAATCCACCGAGCTCCTCAACACGCTCTACCAACAGCAGCCCTTAGCAGAAGCGCAACTTAAACGCCTCATCACCCTCTTCCGCCTAGATTTCCAAGACAGCGCAGACTGCCTCCCCGAGATGCAAGCCAAGCCCACATACCTCGGCTTGGCAATGAATGAGAAGGGCTTGCTCAAACTCAAGCCTCAAAACTTGCTGCTGAATCTGCCATTTGCTGATCTGCAATAGAGCCACAAATCACGCTCACCTTTTGCCTGCTAGATCCAAAAACTGCTCAACAGCATCCGCAGCCCCTTGCACCTCTTGCCTTGGAATATTCGGCGCACTGGCATGGGAATAAGGGTTCATCACCACGTTCTTGAAAAGTTCAACGCTTTGCAAGCACGCGCCCCAGTCAGCTTGAGCAACTGTGCTGGGCGTTGGTGCATTGTTAATCGCATTTAGCAAATCCTGCGCTTGGTGATCCTTCGGATTAATTTTGTAATTCAGCTTCACTCTCTGAACTTCACAGCCGCCGCGCAGCCCAAGCTCAAAAGCTTGCCGCGTGTAATTGGCCGCCGCCTCCACGTAGCCTAGCGCCAGTAGCTCACGGCCTTTAGCCAGCAGAGCTCTAGCTGGCCGATTTTCTGTTTTTCTCACAATCGGCATCGGCGCAGCGGCGGCGGCATCGCCTTCATAAATTTCGTAGCAAGCCCATGCATCTCCCAAGCGCTCCCGCGCCAGATCAAACCAGCCCCGATCATGCGTGAGCAGCACGATTTGCCAAGCAGGAAATTTAGCAATCAACACATCCAACACAGGCAAGCGATTGGAGTGATCCAAGCCAATCAACACATCATCGAGCACCAACAGCTTCAAATGCAGTGTGGTTTGCGGGGCGCAAGCCAAGCGAGCGGCCAGATACAGCGAGATCGCCACCGCCGATTGCCGCGCCTCATTCAGATAATGCTGCGGGCGCTCCAATTGCAGACCGCGGAAACTCACGCTGAGCCCCATCGTTTTGCCTGTGAGCGCTTTGTTGGAAAACGCTTTAGCTCCGTTGTAGGCAACTCCTTCAAAAGGCAGGCCATCGAGCGTTAAGCCCTGCGGGCTGAGCTGCTGCAAAATGGCTTGCGCTTGAGGCAGCAGCAAAGCCAAAGCGCGCTTGAGGGCATCATTGAATCGCTGGCAAGCATTGAAGCATTCGATTCTCAGCCTCTGCGTGTTTCTGAGTGGAATGCTGCGTTGCGCCGCAACCCACAATTCAGCAATCGTTTTATTGGTGGCCAAGTCCACAAATTCAGCCAGCAGCCCATCCACCATCACTTCAAACAAATTGATGGCGCGATCTTGATGCACAAAATTCGTATTGAGCAAGTCACGGTAATCTAAGCAGGCGCTGAATTTAGCGGCCTCGCTTACGTTGACATTGGCTGCGATGCCTAAAGAGTGGCGGGCCGGATGCGCAATGGCATGAGCTACGTTTTCAATGCCTGGCTCGCCGGGCACTCTCTGAGCCACCACAGCAATTTTCCAAGCGGCTTGGCTTTGATCCATAAAGCTCAACTCAACGGCAACAGCTTTTTCGTCCATGCCCGAAAACGAGTTGCTGAGCTTGATCAAATCAGGTGGCTGCCCATAGGTGAAAAAGCCGCGCAGCGCATGAAAGAGCGAGCTTTTGCCGCTGCCATTCTCGCCATAGACCAGCAGATTCTTGCCACCCAGCTCAAATACCGCTGGCGCAGGGCCGGGGAAGGCGCGGAAGTTGGTCAGGCGGATGGTTTGGATTTTCATGGCGGCTGGGTGGCGCGAGATGATCGCTCGTGGCTTACTATTAATTTCATAGCACTCTGCGCATATTCTATGCCGGCTACTGCCCTATTTTGCTTAAAACAAGTCGTGTTTGAGCGGTAATTTCGAGCATCAACGCCTAGCGACGGCTTCAAGAATCTGCCTCAATCAAGCGCACCACCTCAACCGTTTGCAGCTCAAACAGCATGCCGTAAATCGGGTGGCTTGGGTGGAAGATCGCCGCGGCTATGGCCTGCGCATCCATGCCCGCGCTGATGCCCGCTTGCTCACAGGCAGCGAAGAGGCGGATGTTTTTGGCATGCAGGTCTTCGGGGAAGAAAAGCTCATAGACGAGACCGTTTATAAGTCGCTCAAAACGTGAGTCATCTACGATTGCCGCGTAATTCACCAAAGCTGTACAAATGTCTTTCTGCTGCTTACTGGCTGCAGGGATCGGCACCTGCTCGCAATACTGCGCCTTAAATCTGAAATAACCGTTTTGTATCTGAGAGCTAAGTTGAGAAAAGCACCAGAACCATGTCGAGCTATTGAGAACTGCTAACCACCACTTCTCCTCAGTAGCGATGATGAAGGCAGTCATATCCACCACGCTGCCTTCATCGCTCCAACAGAATTGTGGTGATGAGGCAATATCAGGCACTACTATTTTGGGTTGCTCAAACTTGGCGAGATATGACTCCTTCGGGTTGTTATCGAGCTCAAGCCAGTGGTGCTGTCCTTCTTGCTTGCCACCCCTTGAGGAGGTGCATTGTCCACGCATTCGCAAAGCTTCTTCGAACTGCGAGAGGTGCCGCAATATTGCTGAGTAGCTCTCTAGTTTTTCGTGAAAACCATATGGGAATGTGATTAGGTATAGCCCAGACCACTCAACTCGCCATCGTTTTACATCGCGACCGCGCAGGTAGGGTTTTATAAGATCAGTCGAATTGGCATCTTCTTCGATAAGCCTAGCCCTAGTTGCAGCATTTATGACAAACGCTTCGTTCAGTCCTGTCTTGATGCCAGAGTACATTCGGCCATTGTCGTGCGCACCTAAAGGTTTTCCAGCAGCGCGAATGCGTGCTAGTAATTGTCGTTTCATCTGCGACGCGAGTTGCCAGCCTTCTTTTTTCAAATCTGATTGAGGCACCGCAAAACTTTCTTCTGCGAAAACGGTAGGGAATGTCTCTACAGTGTGAGACTGCTCCCAGTTCAACGTGCGAATCAGTTCACTCGCTGGTGCCGGATAAATCGGCTTCTCGCGTCGGGAGGCAATAACGATGGTGGGATATGCAAGGGCGGTGAACACCGCCTCATCGCCGAAGTCGATGATGATCCTAAGACGCGTATGGGTTGCCATAAATTGCCGCAAACCTGCCCCATATTTGGCTCGATACCACTTGTTCGACGTAATGAATGACAGCACCCCATCGGGCTTCAGCAGTTTTACCGACCGCTCATAAAAGAACACGTATAAGTCGGCTCGACTACTTGCGCATTCATATTGGTATACATTTTTCAGAATTGGCGTTAGTTCTTTAATTTCTTCATGGCGCACATAAGGCGGATTGCCGATGAGAATATCAAAGCCTTCGCGCCAGCCAAACATCCATTCAGGATCGAAAAATTCGGCATGCTTGTTTTGATCGAAGGGATCCCAAGCTGTCATGGCCTGCGCATCGCTGGGCTGCAAGGTGAGCTCTTCTTTCAACAATTGCGAGAGCTCATCGCGCAAGCGCAGGATGCGCTCTTTTCGCTTGCGCTTATCAGCAAAGCGCTTGGCAGCAAAGTGGCTGGCATTGGCTTCGCGCAGCTCGGCTTCTTTCTCAGCCACGGCAGGGTTGGCCAGCAAATCTTGCTGCACGCCGCTGCGCGGGATGGGCAGCAAGGTGTTGGCGGCGACTATTTTTGTCTCCAGATTGGGCAGCGGCGTGAGGCGCTGATGATCGGTGCCCAGCTTTTGCTCCACCACCAAGCTGATGAAAAAGCGCAGCTTGGCGATTTGCACGGCAATCGGCTGAATATCCACGCCGTAGAGGCATTTCTCGATCAAATAGAGCTTGCGGGCGTAATCAGCGTATTCAGGGTCGGCAAAATCGGCATCGAATTTTTCTAGAGCGGCTTGGCTGCTTCCGATCTGCTCTTCGCGCAGATTAGGATCTTTGAGCTTTTTGGCTGAGGCCAATTGCTCTTCTAGCGGGGCGCGATTCTGGGCGCGCCACAGCACATTATCAGGATCGAGCTTGCGCAAGACATGCACGAGCTTTTGCAGCATGCCCATGGGGAAAGCGCCCGAGCCGCAAGCGGGATCGAGCACGCGCAGGCGCTCGATGGCGGCGATCAGGCCATGCGCCTCTTCGGAATTGAAATCATGGCTTGATTGGTGATAGCTGAGCAAATGGCGCAGGCGGCTGGGCAATGGATTGCCCGAGGCGGCTTCGACTGGCTCAGAACGAACCGGTTGATCATGTAAAGCGGTCGGACTCAGGGCTAAATCGCCCGGGCCGGCATCCAGATCAAGCAGGCCATTTGCTCCTAAATGAGTAGCACTCTGCGCATTTTTTATGCCGGCCAGTGGCCTTTCAAGGTAACAAACGAGCGATTCGTCGACCATGTAATCCACCACCTCACGCGGCGTGTAGAACGAGCCGCTTTTCTTGCGGGCGGTGGTTTTGGTGTCGGGGTTGTAGCTGGCGAGCAGGTTTTCAAATACTTTGCCCAGCAGCTCAGGATCGAGAGCTACTTCTTCTTCCACTGGGGTGTTTTCCTCAATGGTGAATTTGTAGCTTTCAAAAATGTTGATGATGCCGCGTGGCTTGTATTTGCGGTTCGTCGTGCCGAATACGGCGTTCAAATCCACCACTTCGCTGCCATCGCCGAAGAAGAGCGCATTGGGGATGTGAATCGGGTTTTCTTCGCGCTCAGAGAAGCCATCCACGCGCAGCACGGTTTGTTTGCCTTCGCTCACCACGCGCTGGGCAAGGCTGGGGTCGCGTTCAAGGTCTTCCGGCAAGATGAGCTTGTCAAGGCATTCAAACAGGCCGCCGTTTAAGAAAGGTACTTGGCGAAACAGCTTCAAAGCGGCATCGGCATCTTTGAATTCTGCTTTGTAGCGATATGCCGTATGAATCAAATATTTTTGCAAGCGCTTTGGGCCAGAGGCTTCGCGCCAAATGCGTTGTTTGTTGCCGTCTTCGTCCACGTCGGCCATTTCGGTGTTGAGCGTGGCGAAGAAGAGGTTTTGCAGGATGGCTTTGTAATAGTTGCCTGCGGTGTCGTGCTGATGCGGCGGCTTGTGCAGCAGGCTCGCTAGCGATTTTTCATCAAATAACTCGGCGGGCACGAGCCTCTTTTCCTTGAGAAACCAGACAAAGATCAAGCGGGTAAGCAAGCGAATGATCGCCACTGTGGGGCGATCATTGGTAAACGGATCATCGGGGGGCTCCGGCTTCTGGCCCAGAGGAAAAACCACGCCAGTTTCTTTACGGATCGCCCAGTAATACCAATGAGCGAGCTCCTTGTAAAAGCGCTCGTTCAACTCCTTGACACTCAGAACGTCAAGCCAAGCTTTATAAAGCGCATCAAAGCTGGTGGGCACAAATTTGGCATCAACTTGGCCAAGCGCCATGCTTTCCAGAATGCGCAGATGCGCCGCATGGGGTGCGGCTAGATCAATGTCTTTGATGATGGAGACTTTGCCTTCGATCACGTCCTTTTGGCTGTCGCGTTTGTTGGCACGGCGATGAATCACGGCAATGGAGAGCAGCGGCGCGCCATCTTCACGGGGGTGGCGAAACAGCAGCACCGCCGGCATGGGAAAGAGGCGATTGAGCTCGCGCGTGATCGCAGCCAGGCGCGTGCGGCTCCAAACGCCTGCTTGCAAATCAATCGCCAGAAAGACAAAGCTTTCCATTTGGTGCGCTTGTACGCCGCCTGCGCCTTGCAGCAAGCTGAGCTGGCCTGCGGCCAGCGCGGGCAGCTCATCGTTGGTCAACTGAAAGAGGAAATGGGCGGATTGCCAATCGGCGAGCGCTGCATGCTCGGCATGGAGCTTTTTATCCCCACCGACCAAGGCTTGCAGCTCACGGGCGAATTCTTCTGGCTTGGCGGGGAACTCTACTGTTTTGAGGCTCGCGTAGCCGAGTTTTTCGAGCAGCGATACGCATCCTGCATGTAAATCGCCTTTCAGGAGCAGTTGCAGGATAGCCAACAGATCCGCACGAAGAGTTTTATTGCTCATGCTCATAACGTGCGATGCGTCATTGCTTCATCCAGTCTTCAATTTTGAGCGAAGGTATAGCCTCAAAATGACGAATGTTGTGGGTCACCAAAATGAGCTTTTCAGCCATCGCGTGGGAGGCGATCAGTGTGTCCATATCGCCTATGGGCTTGCCTTGTATTTTTAAGCTGTGTTTGAGCTGGCCGTAGCAGTCTGCCGCCTCTGCGCTGAACTCGATGCTAGGCAAGCGCTGCAAGAAGCCATCAATCAATGAGCGGCGGCGATCATCGTGCTGCATGCCCATTTGGCCAAACCGTAATTCAGCGCGGGCGATAGAAGAAATGCTGATGCTGCTTTTTTTGAGCTCTGCGTTAATTCGCTCTTCAAGCGCAGTGCTAGTACGGCGCAGATAGTAACTAACAATATTGGTATCGAGCATGTAGCGCATCACTCTTGCCAGCCTTCAAAGGGGCTGGGGCGCGGCGCATCATCGCGTGGCTGCAAAAATTCTTCAGATGGAGGCATGCTGCGTAGCTCTGCTAGAAAAGCATCTAGTGCATCTTTTTTAGGTTTGGGCTGAATCGTGAGGATACCGTCTGTGGCCTTGCTGATCCACACCTCCTCTGAATCAAGCCGGAAGGCTTTAGGAAGGCGAATGGCTTGGCTATTGCCTGTAGCAAATACTTTGGCTGTGGCGTGCATGGCGGCCTCCTAAAATATATACATAAACGTATCTATTTTATCACAAGCCAAGTGATGAGCTCAAAGCCTGTGCTGGCTTTGACGGCTTTGCTGGCATCAAGTAGCTTGCCGCCGCGGCCAGTAAAGAGATTGGCGGCGTTTTTCTTGGCAAATTGGGCGGCAATGGCGGCTACAGCCTGATCTAGCAAGGCGGTGTACTGGCTCATGTCTTGACCATTAAGGGTTTGCTGGTCAAAAAGTTGGCAAAGATCGGCATAGGCCTGCGCTTTGCCTTGACATAGCGCACGGAACACTTCTAACACTTGCTTGGGCGCGGTGAAGTTGTAGCGCACGATGCCATCGGCTTGGATGTAGATCAAAAAGTATGGAGATAGTGGGTTAACGGTATCAAGGCTTTGTGTTTTTTCTTGAGCGTGGCTACCGAATTGTTGCTTCAAACAATAGATCACGCCGGGTTTCGCGTTGGCAGTTCCGCTGCCGGCGGGCACTACGGCATACAGGCCATAGGGCGCTTCTTCGAGCTTAGCGCGATTGGCTTCAACGAAATTGGCGAGATCCATGCGGAAATCATCGAGGCTGAATTCATTGAGCGCGACGGATTCGTTGAAATCCTCCAAATCCAGCACTTCATCTTTCAAGCGCATGAGCTGCTTGTCGCGATATTTCAAGTCTTGCTGGATGAGCTCTTCTAACTCGGCATTGGTGAGAATATTGTCTTCATTGGTGGCAGAAATATCTACCAACGCCATGCGAGCTTCTACGCGGTTTTTAAGGTTTATGTATTTGTTGAGATCAGGTGTGGGCCAAAAGTTGACGAGCTGTATCTGCTCATTGCGGCTGCCAATCCGGTCAATACGGCCAAAGCGCTGAATGATGCGCACGGGATTCCAGTGAATATCGTAGTTAATCAGCAGATCGCAATCTTGCAAATTTTGGCCTTCGCTGATGCAATCTGTGGCGATCAGAATATCAATTTCACCCTCTTGAGGCATGCTGGGAATTTTGCTGCGCTGCTTGGCGCGGGGCGCAAAGTTAGTCAAGATTTGGTTGAAATCTGCTGCGCCAAAGCTGCTGCGATTAGGGCGCGCGCCGCCGGATACGAGAGCAATATGAACTTGCAGCTTTTGCGCAACCCAGGCTTCGAGCTGCTCGTACAAATAGGCGGCGGTGTCTGCAAACGCGCAAAACACGATAACTTTGCGATTGGCCACGCCATCTTTGGTGTGGCTGGGGTGATCTACCTTGTGCTGAATGATTTTTTTCAGCTCATCGAGCTTGGCATCGCGCTCTGCATCAACCCCGCCTGCGCTCTCGGCAAGCATGGAAAGTTGCTGTTTGTCCGCTTGCAAATCGCGGAGCCAATCATCCACGCGCATATGTTCTAAACGGTATTTCAACGTGCCTACTTCAAAAGCTTCGCGCAGCTCTTCATCTTCCTCGGCCTCAAGCAAAAATAAATTAGGTTGCAATTCACCTGATTTACTGTCGCGCAGCTTTTGGAAAAGGCGCAAACGATCTTCCAAATCTTCAATTTTTTTAACAGTGCGATCCATCGTGATCGCAAAGGAACGCACTGAGCTCTCAAGCCGCTTGAGAAAGTTGACTTTCATCATCCCAATCAAGAATTCTTCACGCCTGGCTTGGCTAAAGTTACGCACATGCACCTCGCCTTGATACTGATCTTTGAATTGATCATGCACATAGGTCGACGGCTTAAACAGCGCAAGCTGATATTTATCTATCTCGCTGCTCAGCTTGTCATAAGTAGGGAAGCGATCCTTTTTGTCGATGGGGCTGTAGATGGATTCGGGCTTGACTCGCTTGGGAAAATGGCCAATTTGAGCGAGCGAGCTGCGGTAATACTTCTGAATATGCTTGCGTGAGCGGGCAATGGTTAGCTCATCGAGCAGCGTGAAAAAGCTCGCCGGCAGGCGATCCATGAGATCTTTAGGGTTGCGCTCAGTCGTGCGCTTTGCCCATTCACTAAAGGTCTTTTGCGCGGTATCTAGCGTGTGCTTGATGCTGACAATGCCTGTGCTCTGCGCAAAAGCGTGATCTTGGCCTTCGGAAACCAAATAAAGCTGGTTGCGCAGGTCTTTGAGGTCGTTGTTAACCGGGGTAGCCGAGAGCAGCAAGACCTTGGTTTTCACGCCACCTTGAATGATGTCCTGCATCAGCCGCTCGTAGCGGCTTTTCTTAATCACGTTACCCTCTTCGTCGCGCCTGCCTTTGACGTTATTGCGGAAGTTGTGGGATTCGTCGATCACGATCAGATCAAAATTGTTCCAATTCAGCGTACCTAAATCGACATCACCCGATTTGCCGATTTCGCGTGAAAGATCAGTATGGGAGAGCACGGTGTAGGCGAAGCGGTCCTGCACAAAAGGATTCAATCCGCTGGCATTGTGGGCTTGATAAACCGTCCAGTTTTCGCGCAATTTCTTTGGGCAAAGCACAAGTACGCGATGGTTGCGCAGCTCAAAGTATTTGATCACGGCGAGCGCGGAATAGGTTTTACCCAGACCGACACTGTCGGCCAAGATGCATCCATTGTGGGTGTTGATTTTCTGAATTGCGCCCTTGACACCATCTTTCTGGAAGTCAAACAAGGCATTCCAGATGCCTGTTTCGGTGATGTTGATGTTTTCAAAAAACTTGGCTGCTTCATCTTGCCCCGAGAGAAATTTTTCAAAAACGTGGTACAGGGTTTTGAAATAAATAAATTCGGGCGAATGATCTACATACAAATCTTGCAGGTATTCAAGCACTTGCGCTTTTACATCTTCCACCAGCGCTTCGTTGCTCCAAAGTTCATCAAACCATTGCTTGAGATCGGCACGATCGCGGTCACTGTCGATGACCATATTGAGTTCGATATTGGGGATAGCAGAGAGCCCCAAGCCCCGGCGCGTGAAGTTGGAACTGCCCATGAGCGCATGCTCGCGCTTTCCGTCATCAATATGGTAGAGCTTGCCGTGCAGCAAATTCGATTCTCGGATGGAGCGAATTTCCACCTTGCTACTCAGCCACTCAGCGCACCGGCGAGCTACGTCTTTTTGCTGCAAACGATTGGCTAGCTCCAAGCCTTCGTCTTCAATTTTGAAGGCTTTTTTATCGGTTTTTTCTGGATCGAGCGACTGGATGAACCTAGGCTCACCGAATAGGAAACGCAGCGAATCAATACTATCAAGCTCTTTTCTCAACGCATCGTAGGCGTAGATGGTGAAATAGGCAGAAACGACGGATAGCGTGCTGCCTAGGGAAATTCTGGATTCTAAAAAATCAGCAACCCGCCCTCGGCTGCGGTTGTCTTTGATGCCGTGAAGTTGTGGTTTTGCGGTATTTTGCATACCGCAACAGTCTAGCCGATGAAGCAGAAATCAGGCCCTCACCGCTCTACATATTCCGCCGATATTGACCACCCACTTCAAACAGCGCATTCGTGATCTGCCCGAGTGAGCAAACGCGCACGGCGTCCATCAGCACTTCGAAGACGTTGGCATTCGCAATCACGGCCTCTTGTAATCGGGCAAGCATCGCGGGAGCTTCAGTCTTGTGAAGCGCTTGAAAATCATTCAAACGTTTGAGTTGGCTAAGTTTTTCTTCTTCCGTGCTGCGAGCAAGCTCCAGCGTCTCGGGGGTATTGTCGCCATGCGGGTTGCGGAAGGTGTTGACGCCGATGATGGGGAGTTCGCCGGTGTGTTTGAGCATTTCGTAGTGCATGCTCTCGTCTTGGATTTTGCCGCGCTGGTAGCCGGTTTCCATTGCGCCTAATACGCCGCCGCGTTCGCTGATTCTTTCAAACTCTGTGAGCACGGCTTCTTCAACCAATTCTGTGAGTTCGTCGATGATGAATGCACCTTGATTCGGGTTTTCGTTTTTGGCCAAGCCCCATTCGCGGTTGATGATGAGCTGGATGGCCATGGCGCGGCGCACGCTGTCTTCTGTGGGCGTGGTAATCGCTTCGTCGAAGGCATTGGTGTGCAGGCTGTTGCAATTGTCGTAAATCGCGATCAGGGCTTGCAGGCTGGTGCGGATATCGTTGAACTGGATTTCTTGCGCATGCAGGCTGCGGCCGCTGGTTTGCACGTGGTATTTAAGTTTTTGTGAGCGTTCGTTTGCGCCATATTTATCGCGCATGGCGATGGCCCAAATGCGGCGGGCGACTCTTCCGAGCACGGTGTATTCAGGGTCCATGCCATTGGAGAAGAAGAAGCTCAAATTCGGCGCGAAATCGTCGATATGCATGCCGCGAGCGAGATAGGCTTCTACGAAGGTGAAGCCATTACTTAATGTGAACGCGAGCTGGGAAATCGGGTTCGCGCCTGCTTCAGCGATGTGATAACCGCTGATGCTCACGCTGTAGAAATTGCGCACATCGTGTTGCACAAAATACTGCGCGATATCGCCCATCACTTTGAGGCTGAATTCAGTGGAGAAGATGCAAGTGTTTTGGCCTTGATCTTCTTTCAAAATGTCGGCCTGCACCGTGCCGCGCACATTGGCGAGCGTCCATTCTTTGACTTTTGCGGCTTCGGTGTCTGTCGGCTCGCGTTTATTGTCTGTCTTGAACTTCTCAAGATTCTGATCAATCGCGGTGTTCATGAACATGGCGAGGATCGTGGGCGCGGGGCCGTTGATTGTCATGCTCACGGAGGTCGATGGCTGCGTGAGATCGAAGCCGGAGTAGAGCACTTTCATATCGTCGAGCGTGGCGATGCTCACGCCGCTGTTGCCGACCTTGCCATAAATATCAGGGCGCACTTCAGGGTCAGCGCCATAAAGCGTGACGGAATCGAATGCCGTGGACAAGCGCTTGGCCGCCATGCCTTCGCTCACGACTTTGAAGCGGCGATTCGTGCGGAAGGCATCACCCTCGCCTGCGAACATACGAGTTGGGTCTTCGCCTTCGCGTTTGAAGGCGAATGTGCCTGCGGCATAAGGGAAGCTGCCGGGCACGTTGTCAAGCATCAGCCACTTCAAGATTTCGCCGTGGTCTTCGTATTTCGGCAAGGCGACTTTACGCACGCTTATGCCAGATAGCGTTTTATGCACGAGCTGGGTGCGGATTTCTTTGTCTCTGATCTTCACCACATATTCATCACCCGCATACGCCGTTTGCATTTGCGGCCATTGCTGGAGCAGCTTGGTGGCATCTTTATCTAGCTGCAATTCGCGCACTTGCGCAAGATCAATCGTGGCTTCAGCGGCTCTGGAGCGCTCGGGCTTTTCAAGTTGCAGCATCGTGGCTGCGCTGCGAAGCTGTTGAATCTCACGCACGAGTTTGACTTGAATGCCAACGCGCTTTTTATAGCCGCGCACGGTATCAGTCACTTCCGATAAATAGCGCGTGCGAGCGCCGGGCACGATGGGGTTTTGGTTGCTGCTGAATCGCGTGTTGCTCTCAGGCAGCTTGCCGGGCGCTAACTTCAAGCCCAGCTCAGCAAGGCGCGGCTTCATCGCTTGATACAGCGCCGTCACGCCATCATCGTTAAACCGCGCAGCCATCGTGCCGAATACCGGCATCTCAC
>JAYUSD010000180.1:0-17427 GCA_043755865.1 Variovorax sp.
TAAACGCTTTGGGCTCTCGCTTGGTGAAATCGCCCCAGAAGACGCCGACGACGCTGGCGCCTTTGAGCAATGCGAGGTTGAAGGGCAGCGCAGGAATCGGGCCGCTGGCGAAGCCGATCACGAGATAGCGGCCACGCCAGGCAATCGAGCGGAAAACGGGCTCGGCGAACTGGCCGCCGATGGGGTCGTACACGATATCAGGGGCTTTGCTTCCTACCGATTCGCAAGCGGCTTTGATGGCTTCGCGCAATTGGGCAGAAAAATGCTCGGGATCGGTCAACGCACCGTAATTGATCACCGCATCTGCGCCCATACTTTTCACCGCCGCGCATTTATCTTCGCTCGAAGCCGCTGCAATCACTTTTGCGCCAGCAGCTTTCGCAATCTGAATCGCCGCCGTGCCAACGCCGCCTGCTGCGCCAAGGATCAGCACCGTCTCGCCCGCTTTGAGCTGGCCGCGATCAAGAAGTGCGTGAATCGTTGTCGCATAAGTCATCAGGAGCGACGCGCCATCTTCATAAGTGAAGCCCTGCGGCATCGGCAGCGCCAGCATCGCGGGCAACACGGCATGCGTGGCAAAACCGCCTGTGCCATGCAGGCAAATCACCGATTGTCCAACCTTTAAATGCACCACACCCTCGCCCACAGCTTCGACGACGCCAGCAAACTCCGAGCCGGGCACAAAAGGCAGAGGCGGCTTAAATTGGTACTTGTTTTGCACGATCAACGTGTCGGGGAAATTCAAGCTGGCGGCTTTGATGGCCACAAGCACTTCGCCGGCTTTCGGCGCGGGCGTGGGCAAGTCTGTCCAGGTAAGCGCATCTACGCCGGTGGGGGTTGTGCATTGCCAAGCTTGCATGATGTGTTACTTTCAAAAACCTAAATATAACAAGCTGCGCGCAGGCAATATTCAGCGCTTTAATCGATCTGTAGCTTGCGCGACAACAAATGCACTGCAGGCAAATCTCGCACCAACTTTACCGCTTCAATCAAAGTCGTTTTGTCCGACGTGCTGAGCGTGTGCAAATCACCATCACCAAAGAAAGTGAGTGCTTTCAAGCTCTCGCTGGGCTGGTAGTTTGCGCCGAAGAGCAGACGCGCTGATGCTAAGCCCCTGGCCAAACTCAGCCCCGCGCGCAGCATTGCGGCAATATCCATGTAATCCTTGACCTCGGCACGTTGCAACACCACTTTCAGCTTGGTGGCCATCAGATCGGCAAGTGACGCGACTTCAAGCACGCCGTCTTGTGTGCGCTCTGGCGAGGCAACGCGGCCAAAACCGATGTCACCGAAAAAAGAGAGCTTTACGGCGGCAGCGCCCGCGAGGTTTCCACTCGACTCGCCGGTTGCTAGCAAAGTCCAAGCGGTGCTTTGGTCTTGCAGCGTCTGCGCTTGCGCCAGCCACGGCATCACGCCGAGCATCTGGGCGCGATCGAGCGGCTGCTCCGTGAAAAAATCAAAATCGACAGAGGCCCTGTGCCCAAGGCGCAGCGCAATCGCCGTGCCGCCGTACAAAACAAAACCCAAAGGCATCAGCGGTTTGAGTAGTGGCCAAAGCTGCTGCTGAGCCGGGGGCAATATCTCCATGCGAGGAAAAAAATGAGCGATGTGGCGCGGCATCAGGCGAAGCTCCGCACAGGGATCACGGGCACGCTCTCATGGCTTGGCAAGCCCAGCCGGTAATGCCAGTAAGCCCAAGAGCGCGGGCTGAATTGCCCGGCTTGCGCATGCACAAGCACCTCGCGCAGCACGGCATCACCGACCAACGTGGCCATCGCTTGGACATCTTCGTAATCACCCATATTCATCACTTGCGCCACGACGCGCTGCGGCATGGCCAGAGCTTCATCGGGCGTTTTCCACCAAATGTATTTTTGCGCCAAGGGCTTTAGAGCCGCTGCGTGTTTGAAATCAAGCATGCAATCATTGTACGGATTGCTTGAGTCCGCGCCAAACGCTCGGCGAGCCCGCATAGAATCAAACGATGAAAATTTTGATCTCCAATGATGACGGCTACCAAGCTGCGGGCATCGTGGCTTTGTATGAGGCTTTGAAAGAGGTCGCAGAAGTTGAAGTCATTGCACCCGAACACAACAATTCGGCAAAATCGAATGCGCTCACGCTGCACAGCCCGCTGTATGTGCATCGCGCAGCCAATGGTTTTCGCTATGTGAACGGCACACCGGCAGATTGCGTGCACATCGCGCTGACCGGGCTGCTTGGCTACAAGCCAGATCTCGTCGTCTCCGGTATCAACAACGGCGCCAACATGGGTGACGACACGATCTACAGCGGCACGGTGGGCGCTGCGATGGAGGGCTATCTTTTTGGTATTCCCGCTTTAGCTTTCTCGCAGACGGAGAAAGGCTGGGCGCACCTGGCTGATGCGGCGCAAGTGGCAAAAGAACTGGTGATGAAATTTGCTCAGCAGCCGACCAGCTTGCCGGGTGCTTCGCAGAGCAGCGGCGCATGGCTGCTGAACGTCAACATTCCTAACCTGCCGCGCAGCATGATCAAGCCGCCCGTGGTTTGCCGCCTCGGCCGCCGCCATGCGGCTGAGCCGGTGGAGCAGCAAACGAGCCCACGGGGCGACACGATGTATTGGATTGGCGCCGCCGGCGCTGTGGCCGACAGTGGGCCGGGCACGGATTTTGAGGCTGCAGCCGATGGGCACATCACGATCACGCCGCTGCAAGTGGATTTAACAGATCACGCGCGGCTGGATGCGTGGAAGCAGCGCAGTGCATAGTTGATCGCGCATGACCGCCAACCGCCCCAGCTTCCCCGCCCGCCTGCCCAGCGGCATGCCGCAAACGGGTGCAAAACCTTCTGGCGCAAAGCCAACCGTAGCAACCGCCTTTGCCACAGCCACCGTCAAAGCGGAAACTCCTAAAACAATAGCAGCCCGCGCATATTCTATGCCGGCTACCCCCTTAAAGAGCCTTAAAAATACACCTAAAAGCCAGATTGCAGCTGCAATACATGGCATTGGTGTGGGTGTTGGCATGGACAGCGCTGCTATGCGGCGGCGCATGGTCAAGCTGCTGTCAGATGGCGGCGTACGAGATCAAGCCGTGCTCAGCGCGATGAAGCATATCGAACGCCATCGCTTTGTAGACACTGCGCTTGCAGGGCAAGCTTATGAAGACACCAGCTTGCCCATCGGCTTGGGGCAAACGATTTCTAAGCCGAATGTGGTGGCGCGCATGATTGCGTTGTTGCGAGAAAACGCTGCACTCGACAGCTATGGCCGCATGGGGCGGGTGCTAGAGATTGGCGGCGGCTGCGGCTATCAAGCTGCCGTGCTCTGTCTGCTGTGCAAAGAGGTCTACAGCATTGAGCGGCTGCGCGGCTTGTATGAAAAGGCATTGGTCAATATTCGGCATCTCTCCGCCCCCAATTTGCATCTGCTACTCGGCGACGGCATGCTCGGCGCGCCCGGCGGCGCACCTTATGCTGGCATCATTGCTGCAGCCGGCGGCTCTGCGATCCCGCAGGCTTGGATTGACCAACTCGCCATCGGCGGGCGCATTGTGGCTCCGATGGGAAGCGCAGCGACGCAATCGCTGATGGTGATTGACAAAACCCCCCAAGGCGTGAAACAAACTGTATTAGAAAGTGTGCTGTTTGTGCCTCTAAAATCAGGTGTTGGCTAAGGCGAACGAAACGGACAAGGAAACACGCATATGACACCTCAAAACACCCACTCCTTGCACATCTTGCCCCGCGCCTGCAGCCTGCTGGCCATCGCCTGCCTCACTTTGGCCGCAGCCGGCTGCGCCACCCGCGCGCCCGGCGGCAGCGCCCCCGTGGAAGATCGCGGCACAATGCAGCGCGCCCCCGCTACGGCGCCGTCTGCAACAATCGCCAGTGCGCCTATGCCAGTGGCCAGCGCCAATAGCGGCACCAGCACCGCTGTGAAGTTGCCGCTCGGTCAAGAAAACGCTGGCAAACCTGGCTACTACACGATCCGCCCCGGCGACACATTGATCCGTATCGGCTTGGATACCGGCCAAAGCTGGCGCGATATCGCCCGCTGGAATGGCATGGACAACCCCAACATCATCGAAGTCGGCCAAGTCGTGCGCATCATTCCGCCGGGAACAGCGGCTGTGGCTGCGGCGCCCTTGCCAGCAGTTGTCGCATCGGCTCCGGCCGGCGATGGTGTGGTCACACGCCCTGTGACATCGCCCTCAAGCATCACAGCCACCAGCCTGCCCGCTGTAGGTACGCGAACTGCAGCCGCTACCCCATCCGTCACACCAACACCCGCACCGGTGCCCGCAGTCAGCGCCGCGCTGCCCCCAGCTTCATCACCCAGCGATGAAGATATCGGTTGGATCTGGCCCGTCACGGGCGGCGCCGGCAACGTGATTACCACCTTTGACGATGTAAAAAACAAAGGTGTCGGCATTGGCGGCAAGCTCGGCGACACGATCCTTGCAGCAGGCGATGGCCGCGTGGTCTATGCCGGCGCAGGCCTGCGCGGCTATGGCAATCTCATTATCTTAAAACACAACAACACCTACCTCACGGCGTATGCACACAACCAAACGCTGCTCGTCAAAGAAGACCAAACCGTGCGCAAAGGCCAAAAGATCGCCGAGATGGGCAACTCGGACGCCGACCGCACTAAACTGCATTTTGAAATCCGCCGCCAAGGCAAGCCAGTCGATCCGCTGCGCTTCTTGCCTGCACGTTAATATCAAGCATTTCTAAAGCGTTTTAAGCACTTCGCCGTCATAGAATATGCGCGGAGTGCTATTTAATTTATAGCATAAGGGAGCGCAGCATGGCTTGGCCAGTAATGGTGTTTGACATCGAAAGCATCCCTGATGTGAAGGGCTTGCGCGCACTTGGCGACTATGATGCGGCGCTGCTTGATCCACAGGTGCATGCCCAATGGGCTGCCGAGCGCAAAGCGCAAAACAAATCAGATTTCATGCCGCTCCACTTGCAGCGCATCCTGTGCATCAGCGTCGTCTTTCGCAATGCAGAAGGTCTGCGCATTCATAGCTTTGTCGATAAAGACGATGCGAGTGAAGGCAAAATCATCCAGCAATTCTTCGGCAGCTTAGAGAAACATGTGCCGCAACTGGTGAGTTGGAACGGCGGCGGCTTTGATCTACCAGTGTTGCACTATCGCGGCATGATCCACGGCGCAGCCGCCCCCAAATACTGGGACATGGGCGATGGCGGCGATCATGACAGCAGAGAATTCAAATGGAACAACTACATCTCCCGCTACCACCTGCGCCATCTCGATCTCATGGATTTGCTCGCCGCCTATCAGCCCAAAGCCAACGCCCCGCTAGATGCCATGGCCAAGCTCTGCGGCTTCCCCGGCAAGCTCGGCATGGATGGCAGCAAAGTGTATGAAGCGTATCTAGCAGGCGGCACGGAAGATATCCGCCGCTACTGCGAAACCGATGTCATGAACACCTACCTCGTCTATTGCCGCTTCCAAAAAATGCGCGGCAGCCTGAGTGAGAAAGAATACGACGACGAAATCGCATTCGTAAAAAATGCGCTCAACGAGCTCGCGCCGCATGAAGCACATTGGAATGAATATCTGAAGGCTTGGGCTTAAAGCTTAGAAAAAATCGGCTCATGACAAACAACACAAACACCCGCATCGTTCTAGCCAATCACCTCGAGGGCTCGCCCAGTATTGAGCTTTTTCGTACAGAGCAAGTGCCGATGACTTCGCCAGCTTCGGGGCAAGTTTTGCTGCGCTCACGGTTCTTGTCGATTGACCCCTATGTACGCAACAGGCTGACGAATGCCAAGTCCTATGCCAAAGGCGTGGGTTTAGGCGAAGTGATTGTTGGCGAGACAGTGGCCGAGGTGCTTGAATCACGCCACGCCAACTTCAAGCCCGGCCAGCTCGTCAAAAGTTGGCTGGGCTGGCAAAGCCACGGCGTGGCCGATGGTGATCAGCTTCAGTTGCTGCCCGATAACAGTATCCTGCCATCGCTGTGGCTCGGCGTACTGGGCATGCCAGGGCTGACGGCCTACACGGGTCTGCTGGATATCGGTCGCCCAAAGCCCGGCGAAACCGTGGTGGTGCCAGCGGCAGCAGGGCCTGTTGGCTCGGCTGTTGGCCAAATCGCTCGTTTGCATGGCGCCCGTGCGGTTGGCATCGCTGGCGGTGCGGCGAAATGTCGCAGTTTGATGGACGACTACGGTTTTGACGCGGCGGTGGATCATCGAGCGCCGGATTTTGCGGCTCAGCTCGCAGCAGCTTGCCCGAAGGGTATTGACGTGTTCTTTGACAGCGTGGGCGGGGCCGTCTTGAGCGCCGTCCTGCCGCTGCTCAATGACTTCAGCCGCATCCCGTTGTGCGGCACGATTGCAGATTACGCTTCAGCAGTTGGCATGCCGGATCAACGGCCTGCACTCATGCGCACGATTCTTGTTAAACGCGTGACGGTACGCGGCTTCATTGTCTATGACTTCGCGCATCGCGAGCCTGACTTCCAGCATGACATGAAGCGATGGTTAGCTGAGAGAGCCATCACCTATCGCGAAGATATCGCCCAAGGTCTTGCACAAGCACCTGATCTCTTCGTCCGCCTGCTGGAAGGCAAGACAACAGGCAAAGCGATCGTTCAGCTTGACTGACAGCAAACCTCCGGATTCAAGTCTCATTTTTTATTTCTGACCATTGGCCATTTAGTTGCTCGAAATACTTCACATATAATTTGATAATGATTTTGTTGCAAGCCTTTTTCCAAACATCCAGCATCGCTGGAGTTTGCGTTTGCTCGATCACAACCAAGACGACGATTAAAACAGGCTAACTTAGCCCGGTTCGTCTTGCGCCCTCCCCGGACACAGACGAGCCGGGGCAAAGTAGCTTCTAAGCAATTTAACTTTGAAAGGGCAACGCAATGAAAGTAGGAAACACAGTAGGACTCGTAGGATGGCGCGGCATGGTCGGTTCTGTACTGATTGATCGCATGATCGCCGAGAAGGATTTCGATCATATCGAGCCGATTTTCTTCTCCACATCAAATGCCGGTGGCGCAGCCCCTGCGCAGGCAAAAAACGAAAAGACCTTGCGTGACGCTTTCGATATTGCCGCCCTGAAGAAATGCGACATCATCATCACCGCTCAAGGCGGCGATTACACGAGCGATGTGTATCCCAAGCTGATCGCTACAGGCTGGAGCGGCCATTGGATTGATGCCGCCTCAACGCTGCGCATGGACAGTGATTCCGTGATCATTCTCGATCCGGTCAACTTGCCCGTGATCAAAAACAGCATGGCCAACAACGGCAAGAAATGGATCGGCGGCAACTGCACCGTAAGTTGCATGCTGATGGGCGTGGGCGCACTCTACAAAGCCGGCCTCGTCGAATGGATGAGCACCCAGACTTACCAAGCGGCCTCAGGCGGCGGCGCGCAACACATGCGCGAGCTGCTCACACAATACGGCACGCTGCATGCCGAAGTCAAAAGCCTGCTGGATGACCCGAAATCCGCGATTTTGGAGATCGACCGCAAAGTCGCAGCGCGTCAGCGTGCGTTCACAGGCGAAGAAGTGGCGAACTTTGGCGTGCCGCTGGGAGGCAGCATCATTCCATGGATCGACAAAGACCTCGGCAATGGCATGAGCAAAGAAGAGTGGAAAGGCATGGCCGAGACCAACAAAATTATGGGCTTAGGCGAAGGCTTCAATGCGCCCGCCGTGCCGGTAGACGGCTTTTGCATCCGCGTCGGCGCCATGCGCTGCCACAGCCAAGCGCTGACCTTCAAGCTGAAAAAAGACGTGCCGCTGGCCGACATTGAAGCCATGATCGCTCACGACAACGCTTGGGTCAAAGTCATCCCCAACACAAAAGAAGCCACGCTGGCCGGGCTCACGCCCGTCGCCGTCACCGGCACGATGACGATCCCAGTAGGCCGCATCCGCAAGATGGCCATGGGGCCTGAGTATTTGGGCGCTTTTACCATTGGCGATCAGCTTCTCTGGGGCGCAGCCGAGCCACTGCGCCGGATGCTGCGAATCTTGCTTGAGGCTTGATTTTTAGGCGTTTTGAGCGGGTAGCCGGCGTGTTAATTGCATAGTTTGCTACTATTTTTATAGTGGTTAGCTCGGGATACTTGGTTTGGCTTGGAGCGGCTGCATGGCGAGGGGTTGCGGTTTATTTCTCATGTGCCGCTCTTTGTTCTTGTATGTTCAGGCCGCTGGGTGAAGGACAAAACACGCCACACATACAGGCAGCGCACATGAGCTCGCCCAAAATGCTGCGTCCCGAAACCATGGCGCACAAACAAAGCATCCCACAAAAACCAGCCATTTTTGTTACAACTCCCGCCCATTGCGCCCGACCTCACAACTTAGAATTTCAAGCCCTCACAACCGCAACCAAACGTTTGCGTTGTCACCAGACAACAATATCACCCTCAAAATCGCAGCATAATCAAGGGGTTTAAAACCTTAGACCAATTCTCAGCTTGTCAAGCTAACTAGTTGATGTTAAGGTTCTTTTTCCGAAAAAGAGTAGAGGCCTAGCGTGCGAAAAATGACCACAAACCCCGTTACACCATCAAAGCCCAACCAGGGGCAGGTTGAGGCTTGCGTCACACCGCAAGCGTCTTGCCCACCTCCAAAAGCCGCATGGCGCACCCCCATTGCGGCTGCCGCCCTCGCGCTGGTCTTGGGATTCGCGTCGCAGGATGCATCGGCTCTTGCCTTGGGCCGAGTCAATGTCTTGTCTGCCTTAGGCGAGCCTTTACGCGCCGAAATCGATGTGCCTGAGATTACCGCCGAAGAGGCGGCCAGCTTGCGCACCACCGTGGCCAATCCAGACGCCTTTCGCGCTGCCGGCCTTGAATACAACCCTGCCTTAGGTGCAGCGCAGATCAGTCTGCAGCGCCGGGCCAACGGCACCGCGTTCCTTCGCTTGTCCAGCGATCGCCCGATCAACGAGCCCTTTGTCGACCTGATCTTGGAAGCCAGCTGGTCGTCTGGCCGCATCGTGCGCGATTACACGATGTTGTTTGACCCCTCCAACATGCGTCAAGCTGCCGCGCCGAGCGCCACTGTGCCAGCTGCGTCGCCCGCGCCAGCTTCGCCTGCCGTTGCGTCACGCGCAGCGCCCGCCCCCGCGCCAGCCGCTGCCGCGCCGCGCCCAGCGAGAAGCGAGCCGGCTCCAAAAATGGCTGCCAAACCCGTTGATAAATCTTCTGAAAAAGTAGCCCAAAAGGCAGCGCGTGCAGCGCCTAAAGATGGCATCACTGTCAAGCCCGGCGACACCGCAGCCGCTTTGGCCGCGCGCTACAAGCCAGCAGGCGTATCGCTCGACCAGATGCTGGTGGCGATGCTCAACAACAGCCCCGATGCCTTCATCGGCGCCAACGTCAACCGCCTCAAATCGGGCGCAGTGATCGACATGCAAGCGGCCAGCGCCGCAGCGCCCGGTACAGGCGAGAGCGATGCCAAACAAACCATTGTTGCGCAATCGAAAGATTTCAATGAATTCCGCCGCCGCTTGGCATCAGGCGCGCCCATGGCTGTGGCCGCAGCACCGAGCCGCGCCGCCGGCGGCAAGGTGCAAGCCAATGTGAGTGAGCCCAAAGCTGGCGCTACTGCACCCGACAAACTCACCTTAAGCAAAGGCTCCGTGGCTGCCAAAGCCAAAGAGGAAGCCATTGCCAAGGAAAAGCAATCCAAAGACAACGCCACGCGCGTGGCCGAGTTGTCCAAAAATATCTCTGACCTCAACAAACTCGGTACAACCACTGTCGCCAAGCCGAGCGCGGCGCCGCTGGCTGCGCCTGCCGCAGCCGCCAGCGCTCCCGGCGTCAAAATTGTAGGAAGTGCTCCGGCCGTGCCATCAGCACCCGCTGCAACAGCAGCAAAAGCGCCTACAGCTACCGTACCAGCTGCAGTTGTAGTTGCAGCGCCAACATCGGCAACAGCCACCGCTACAGCCGCTGTGACAACACCCCCAGCAACTAGCACCGCTGCACCAACGGCAGCACCGTCGCCAACACCTTCCACCAGCACCGCCGCCGTCAACACGGCGACAGCAGCCCCGGTCACTTCCGCCGCATCTGCGCCTGTGCCCGCCCCCGTGGCAGCAGCTAAGCCTAAAGCGCCGCCCCCACCTCCCCCGCCAGAGCCCAGCTTTATTGAAAGCTTGACGGACAACCCCGCCGTCTTGCCCGGCGCCGGCTTGCTGTTGGCAGGCCTAGGCGGCTTGGCTTTTTGGCGCATGCGCCAGCGCAAAAACGCAGCGCAAGTGGACAGCTCCTTTTTAGAGAGCCGTTTGCAGCCCGATTCATTCTTTGGTGCCTCCGGTGGCCAGCGCGTTGACACGGCTGATTCTGGCAACGGCGCAGGTGGCGCGGGCTCTTCCATGGTGTATTCACCCAGCCAACTCGATGCCGCCGGTGATGTGGATCCCGTGGCGGAAGCCGATGTGTATTTGGCCTATGGCCGAGATCTGCAAGCCGAGGAAATTCTCAAAGAAGCGATGCGCACCTCGCCCTCGCGCGTGGCCATCCATGCCAAGCTGATGGAGATCTACGCCAAGCGCCGCGATGCCAAAGCCTTCGAATCCGTGGCTAAAGAAGCCTTTAACCTCACCAAAGGTGAAGGCCCAGAGTGGGATGCATCCAGCGCCTTAGGCCGCGAGATGGATCCTGCCAATCCGCTGTATGCGCAAGGCAATGCAAGCCATGGCGCCGGCTTGGCAGGCAGCGTATCTCTTGGCGGTGCAGCCGTGGCCGCAGCGGCGGCAGCCACTGCCACTGCGGCATTCAGTGGCATAAATACAGTGCCCCAGCCGCCGCAGCCCCAAGCCAACGATGATTTTGACATCGACCTTGATCTGGATTTCAGCGCTGGCGGCGATGATCTGATGGATGCGCCCAGCCTAGGCATGATCAACACGCCCGTAACGGAAGAAACAACCGCTGGCATCCGAGCCATGCCCGCGCCTGAGCCGATGGTGGATTTCGACATGAGCCAGCCCGGCGTGCTTGATGTGGGCATCAGGCTTTCCGAGCCAGATATGGCCTCACTGTCAAACAATCTGAATTTCTCCGCTGTGCCTTTCACTGCGCCCGCCCCGACCGCACCGATGGCGCTCAAAACCGGCCCGAGCGAGCCCGGCGCGCTCGAGTTTGATCTCGGCGGCTTATCGCTTGATTTGCCAAGTTTGTCGTCCGCTGGTGCAAATGCCTTCGACGCGGGACTCAGCGGTGATCCACTAGAAACTAAGCTCGCTCTTGCAATGGAATTCAAAGACATCGGCGATGCCGATGGCGCCCGCTCTTTGGTGCAAGAGGTGGCTGATGAAGCCACTGGCGCGCTGAAAGCACGCGCTGTGAAGATGCTCTCTGATCTGGGCTGATGCTCTGATCAGAAAGCAGCCCGTGTAAAAAGCCAGCTCCACTAACTTCTCCACCATGACGCGCGTAGCTCTCGGCCTGAGCTACGCCGGCTCCCGCTATGTTGGCTGGCAAAGCCAAACGGGTGGCAACACTGTTCAAGACAAGTTGGAAGAAGCCCTGCGCCTCTTCAGCGGCTTTGCCGCAGATCAGCGCGTGATCACCCATTGCACAGGCCGCACCGATTCTGGTGTGCATGCGTTGATGCAGGTGGCGCACTTTGATACAGCGCTTGATCGCGATGCCTTCTCATGGATGCGCGGCGTCAATCGCTTCTTGCCGGAAGACATCGCCGTGCAGTGGGCTCAAATGATGCCGCCAGAGTTTCATTGCCGCGCCAGCGCCCTGACCCGTCGTTATGCCTTCATCGTGCTGCAATCACCGATGCGCCCCAGCATTGAGCACCAGCGCGTGGGATGGCAGCATGTGCCCCTTTCATTGCCAGCCATGCAAGAAGCCGCGCGGCTGCTTTTAGGCAAGCATGATTTTTCATCGTTTCGCGCCTCGCAATGTCAAGCAATCTCGCCTGTGAAAACCTTGCTTCGAGCCGATGTGAGCCAGCGCGGCGCGTATTACCGCTTTGATTTTGAAGCCAACGCTTTCTTGCATCACATGATCCGCAACATCATGGGCTGCTTGCTCACGATTGGCCGGGGCGATCAGAGTGTGAGTTGGGCCAGCGATGTATTGGCCGCCAAAAAACGTGAGGTTTCCGCGCCGACTTTTTCGCCAGATGGTTTGTATTTTTTAGGGCCCACGTATGCGCCGCATTGGGGCTTGCCGCAGCGCACTGCCGCATTTGACTGGTTGCCTTTGTAATTTTTCATTGCTACTGAATTCGTAGCGCTCTGCGTATATTCTATGCCGGCGATCTGGTTTTTTTGCTTTGAATTGATGCAATGAGTATTGTTGGCGCACTGGGCCTGTGGGAGCCGTAACCCACAGGCCAAGGTTAGCGAGGGAAGTTCACATCGCAGCCGATTGATCGGCATCAAAATAGTAACCGCGACGCGCGATGATTTTCACCGTAGCCATAGGCCGCGCGTTTGAGGCATTTCGCTTGACCGATGTTGTGTACCCGCGTCTGAGGGCAAGCGAAGTGCCTCAAACTCGCGGCCGCACGAACCGGAGAAAAATCTTCAGCACACCAACAGCCCATCAAAGAAAAATTGCTCTGCATGTAAATGCCATTAATTAGATAGCATTTCACGCAATAAACACGCCGGCTAGAGGTCTAAAAGCATCTAAAAAAAGTCAAAGAATCAAGATTTCAGCTTGGTAGCCTGCCAAGACCCCGCCCCCACCATCACGGCAATTGCCCAAAACAATACCGCCGTGCCTGTGGCCGCCCCCACCGCGCCCAAGATCAACGGCATCGCCACACTGGATGCATTGATCGTCATCATCCGCAGGCCCAGCGCTTCGCCGTGGCGCTCATGCGGCGTGATCTGATGCAGCGTACTCATGATCATCGGTTGCACACAGCCCAAGGTGAAGCCAAGAAACACCGATACCACACCCATCGACAGCGCTGTAGGCATCAGCGGGTACACCACAAACAGCATCGCCGTGAGCACCATCGCCACAGTGATTACCGCCCATTCGCGCAAGCTGTGCGCCAGCACCGGCAGCAACACGCGTACCGCAGCCGCTGCGATCGCAAACGCACCGAAGATCATGCCGATCACCGAAGCCGAATAGCCACGCTCATGGCCAATCACAGGCACAAGAAATGCATGCGCATCCCAGCATGTGCTCATAAACCAATTGACCAAGAGCAAGCGACGAAAATCTTTGTCGCGCAGTAAATCCCATGCGCGGCGCGGCACCACGGTCTCGCCCTCCACAACAACTGGAATGCGCATTGGCTCCTCATGCGCCTTGCGCACCAAAGCCCAAGCCAAGACGGGCAGAAAAGCACAAAACGCAAACGCCGCGCGGTAGCCCGCAAAATCAATCAATAGCCCCGCTAAAAACGGCCCCACAAAATTCGCTGCTGCCGGGCCAATCGAGAGCCACGAAAAAGCTTGCTTGAGCTCCACCGAGCCATGCGCCGAGCGCCCCACATGCCGCTGCAAAGCAATCACGGCAGAGCTGGTTGCGCCACCCATCAGCAGCGCCGCTACGCCCAATGAGAGGAAATGCGGGAATGCCACGGGTACCAATGCGCCAGCCACGGCTATTGCCACACACAAGGCGAAAGGTTTGCGCAAACCATGCCGGTCTGCATAGCGCCCCGCCGGCAACGCCACAAAGAGCGAAGACAGTGCAAACAATCCGACCAGCAAACCAGCCACCGCTGGGCTTTGCCCATTGCTCAGCACCCACAGCGGCCCTGCCAAGCGCAGCCCCGCCATCGCCGCATGCAGGCAAATTTGTCCGGCAATTAGGCGCATCAAAGCGGGCGAGAGCGAATCAAAGAGCGTCATGACGCGTTATGAAATTTACCGAACATGTGCCCTTCGACTTTCGCAATATTTGCCTTCGCCGTATTCGCCTTTATCCGCTCAGATTTCATCATCCGCTTTCTCTATCGGCAGCAGCGCCTGAGTTTGCGCATCGGTGAGCGCCTCCACATCTTTGAGTTTGCGGTTCACCGCGCGGGTGCGCGTGTCGGCTTGTTCGAGCGTTTTCACGACTGTCTCAGCCTGAGATTTCACCTTGCTTACGAATTCGCCAAACCGATTGAACTCCGTCTTCACCGCACCAAGCACTTGCCACACTTCGCTGCTGCGGCGCTCCAAGGCCAGCGTGCGAAAGCCCATTTGCAGCGAGTTGAGCATGGCCAGTAAAGTAGTGGGGCCAGCGAGCGTCACGCGGTGATCGCGCTGCAAAGTATCCATCAAGCCGGGGCGGCGCAGTACCTCGGCGTACAAGCCCTCTGAGGGTAAAAACAAAATCGCGAAATCGGTGGTGTGAGGTGGCGAGACGTATTTCTCCGCCATGCTTTTAGCTTCCAGCCTGATGCGCGCTTCCAGAGCTTTTGCAGCAATTTCGGCTGCCAGCGGGTCAGCGCGCTCTTGCGCATCAAGCAGGCGCTCGTAATCTTCAGTCGGAAACTTTGCATCAATCGGCAGCCAGCATTGCGCGTTTTCTGGCAAATCGCCGCCGCTTCTGCCCGGCAGTTTGATGGCGTAATCCACCACATTCTTGCTGCCCGGCACAGTGGCGATTTGCACAGCAAATTGCTCCGCCACAAACACCTGTTCCAAGAGCGATCCCAGCTGCGCCTCGCCAAATGTGCCGCGCGTTTTCACATTGGTGAGCAGATGCTTCAAATCGCCCACACCTGCCGCAAGCGTCTGCATCTCGCCCAAACCTTTGTGCACTTGCTCCAGCCGGTCAGCGACTTGCTTGAAGCTCTCGCCCAGCCGCGTCTCTAGCGTTGTTTGCAGCTTCTCGTCCACCGTGCGGCGCATCTCATCGAGCTTGGCTTCGTTTTTCACACTGAGCTGCTCAAGCTGTTGATTAAGTGCCTCGCGCACCCGCGCAAGCTGCGCATCCAGCGTCTCGCGCACCTCGGTAAGCCGCTGTGCATTGCCCTCAGAAATGCTTGTGAGCTGCGTCGTAAGATTGCCTTGAAAGCCCGTGAGCGATTGCTGCACATTGCCCTGAAGGCCCGAGAGCGTTTGCCCCATCTCAAGCCGCGCAGACTGCGCACTCGTGGCCAGCTCTTGGCGCAGCTCCCGCTCAAGTCGCTCATTGCCCTGCGCCAATTGCGCCACCAAA
Source organism: Variovorax sp. (assembly GCA_043755865.1). Classification (GTDB taxonomy): domain Bacteria; phylum Pseudomonadota; class Gammaproteobacteria; order Burkholderiales; family Burkholderiaceae_C; genus JANMDU01. Next base: position 15,137 of record JAYUSD010000180.1, read on the forward strand.
GCCGCTTGCTGCGTTTGCTGGAGTGCGTTATGCTCCTCTTTCGATAGCATGCTACGCAGTATTCTTGCCGGCGAACCGATCAAAAGCCATATAAAAAGCACAGTGAGCAGCAAGAGGTTTAAGCAACCCAAGATCAGCACAAAATCTAAGTTCATAAGCAGAGTCTAAGCGGTCGTTGATGGATCAGCGCAGTCGGCAGTTGCATTTGGCTACGAAATAAGCGGCGTTTGCCGGGCGTCAGTCGCTTCGCAGTCAGCCGGAAAGCAAGCCAAGCCGTTATGGATACACAACAACTCACCAAAGACTTTTATGCAAAAAATCCAAGCGCTGTATGCAGCAACATTCGCCGTTCTCGTCAGCACGGGCGCGTTCGCCGCAGATGTGAATGTGATCGTCGGCGGCGAGATCAAGCCTGGCGTGTATGGCCGGGTGGAAATTGGCAACCGGCCACCGCCTGTTGTTCTCTATCCCCAGCCCGTCATTATTTTGCCTGCGCCCGTTGTGCTGGCACCCCAGCCGATGTATTTGCATGTGCCGCCCGGCCATGCCAAGAAATGGGGCAAGCATTGTCACAAATACAATGCCTGCGCCCAGAGCGTGTATTTCGTTCGTGGCCCGGAATATGACCGCAAGGGCAAGGGTCATGGCAAAGGCCACCATAAACACGACGATTAAATTGCGCTTGAAGAAAGTGCGCTCACCGCGCAGTTGGCTTGGCTTTTCATCGCACTGAACAGCATAATTTTTTTCGTGCCGGCGCGAGCTTTCTAGGTTTTAAACGCCTGCCACAGCGTCCATGCGCCGATCAACACAAATCCTGCACCCGCCACGATTTGCAAAGTGCGCGGCGCGGCAAATTTACCTACTGCTGCGCCGGCCACCACGCCAATACCTGCTGAGACGACCAAAGCGGCGCTCGCCGCGAAAAACACTGTCCATTTGCTCGGGCCCTGATCCTGCGAGGCAAAAAGCATCGTGGCCAGTTGCGTCTTGTCGCCCAACTCGGCGAGGAAAACGCTGATAAAGATGGTGAAGAACGCTTGGAGTTGGGTGGTGGTGCTCATGCATGCATTGTGGCGCATGGCGCATGTACATGGCGCATCACGGTTTGAGTGTAGCCACGGGCGCGCCACCCGTGGGTGCGCGCAGCGCTTAGGCCTAGGCCTAGGCCTAGTTTGAAGAAAGTCGTATTTCCGGATTCAGCGGCGTTTTCGGCTTGCCTTGCGTGAGATAGCCAATCAAGTTATCTGCTGCCAAATTGGCCATCGCCAATCGCGTGGGAATTGTGGCGCTTCCGATGTGCGGCGTGAGCACAACATTTTTTAGCGCGGTCAGCGCGGGATTAACGCGCGGCTCGCCTTCAAACACGTCTAAGCCTGCGCCGAGAATTTTGCCCTGCGACAGTGCAGCAGCCAGCGCGTTTTCATCAATCAAGCCGCCACGCCCGATATTCACCATCGTGGCCGTGCTCTTCATGAGCTCAATCTCGGCAGCGCCCACCGTGTGATGATTCTCCGGCGTGTAGGGCAACACCAACACAATGTGATCTGCTCGGGCGAAGAGCTCCGTTTTGCTCACGTAAGTCGCATTCACCTCAGCCTCCACCTCAGCCGCCAGGCGGGATCGGTTGTGATAAATCACATTCATGCCAAAGCCATGTGCGCCGCGCTTGGCAATCGCGCGACCAATGCGGCCCATGCCGAGGATGCCTAGCGTGCTACCATGAATGTCTGCGCCGCAAAACATGTCGTAGCGCCATTTTTTCCATTCGCCAGCACGCAAATACGCCTCAGACTCGCTCACGCGACGGGCCACTGCCATGAGCAAAGCAAAGCCCATGTCTGCCGTGGTCTCGGTGAGGACATCGGGTGCGTTGGTCGCCATGACGCCTGCCGCCGTCATGGCGGGCACATCAAAATTGTTGTAGCCCACAGCCATGTTGGCGCAGATTTTCAGATCGGGGCAGGCGGCAAGCAGCGCAGCATCGATGCGCTCGCCGCCCGTGGTAAATACACCCGCTTTGCCTTGCAGTCTGCGGATGAATTCATCGCGCGGCCATATCACATCATCTTGATTGGATTCCACCTCAAAATGCGCGGCCAGTTTGGCCAGCACTTCAGGAAACACGACGCGTGATACTAAAACAGATTTTTGAGTCATTTTCAAAGCCTTTTAAGCATCTAGCCGGCATAGAATATGCGTGTAATGCTATAAAAATAGGAGTAATGGGTTGAGCAATCAGCGAAACCAGATCCAGCCCATGATGACAAACAGCGGGATCAAAATACACG
>JAYUSD010000181.1:0-2991 GCA_043755865.1 Variovorax sp.
GCTCCATGTCCTCCAGCGGGGATTAGCGTTGTTTTTCTTCGGTTAGCTTTGTTTCCCCGCCTCCCCCTTTACTTACGCCAGACGCAAAGCCACGTCCTGCGGGCATGGGTTCTGAAGGCGCGCCAACATGCGCGACGTGTGCCAAGCCCGCCAGAGTAGCTGGGGCGGATGGCGTAAGTAAAGGGGGAGGCGGCGCATTCAACTCCCCAACAACAAACTAACTCAGAACGCCGCCGGAGGACATGGAGCCATCCGCCCCGGATGCTCTGGCGGGTGTTTGACCGAAGCGAAGAAGCTTTATGAAGAATGATGAAACCCTTGATTGCCGCCGCACAAGCTTTGACAAGCTCAGCCCAAACGGAGCCATAACTTGCTAAAGTAGCATGCATGAATCTCTACATCATCACCGGCGCATCGCGCGGCATGGGCGCAGCGCTCGCGCAGCAGCTCATCCTTCCTGGCAATGCCTTGCTATGCATCGCCCGCCAGACCAACGCACAACTCGTTGCTCTCGCTGAAGAGCAACGAGTGCCACTCACGCAGTGGTCAGCTGATCTGAGCGATGCAGAGCAAGTAGCAGAGCAACTCAAAGCTTGGCTAGCCGAGCAGCCTCTCGCCTACGATAGCGCCACCCTCATCAACAACGCCGGCATGATCCCGCAAATCGCCCCGCTCTCTGATGTGCCCGCCGCAGATATCGCAAAAGCACTCAGAGTCGGCATCGAAGCCCCCATGTTGCTCACGTCAGTTTTCCTGCAAGCCACAGCCGCATGGCGGATGCCAAAAAAGGTGCTCAACATCTCCAGCGGCCTAGGCCGCCGCGCCATGGCCAGCCAAGCCGGATACTGCGCCGCCAAAGCCGGCATGGATCATTTCACCCGCTGCCTCGCCCTCGAAGAAGCCCTCAAACCCCACGGCGCGAAAGTCTGCTCGCTCGCCCCCGGCGTGATCGACACCGACATGCAAGTCCAACTTCGCAGCGCCCCAGATGCGAATTTCCCCGATAGAGCCGCCTTCATCAGCATGAAAAGCCAAGGCAGCCTCACCAGCCCCTTCGAAGCCGCTGGCCGACTCATCGCCTACCTCTCTCGCTCTGATTTTGGGAGCAATTCTGTGGCGGATGTACGCGATGTGGCTTGAACTTCCAAACAAACTTCAAATGCTAAATATTGTCATGCGATCTGTTAATCATTTGCCATTACTTTGATGTTGTGGATAGATTCAAATGAAATACGTCATGTCAATCATTGCGCTTTTAATGCTTAACTGCCCTGTTTGGGCTGCAAGAAAATGTGATGCTCTTGCGACTGGCGCGAGCGAATATAAACAGGCAATAAATGCCGTTCGCAAACTCCCTGAGTTTCACTCATGGTCTGCTGCGCACTCATTACCTGTTGTGTTTAGCGAACCGATGGATCGTGAAGTCAAGCATAAAGGCAAGTGCTTTTGGTCGGTCACCGTGTATGTAAATCGCTTGGATCGTTTAGAGCGATGGCAGAGCTTTCTTGCCTCTTCTGCTAAGGGAGTCGCTTACGTTCAAGGATCTACATCAGGGGAAAACATCTCATTGGCAAAGTGGCACAAGCAAGTACGCCAGTCAAAGCGATAGCGAGGTTCAGCTAAGTGCAAACAAAGTCTATATCGAGTAGATCGTTAACTGCGCTGAAACGATTCAAACTTTAAACCGCATCCTGAAACCCCTTACCCCGCAACGTCACCACCAACGTATCCCGATAGCCTTTATCTCCATTCGGCTGAATCGGCGTGGTCTCGTGAATCATGCGCGCGTCATCGAGCAGCAACACACTCCACGGCTCAGTTAACGTGAAGCGTTGGCCGCCTGGTGCATCCGCTTCAAACACACGCGTCTCGCCGCCCTTCACGCGCTCACGCGCCACGAGAAACACGGCCACCAAATCCACGCCATCACGATGCGCGCCCTCGGGCGTAGGCCGGCCAATGCCGCCAGCTGTGTCAATGCGAAACTGATGCACTTCGGTGAACCAATCTTGGCTTCCGCGCAAATGGCTCGAAAGAGATCCCAGCCATGCCAATACTGCGCGAAGCGCTACTGAAAATGTAGCATCCTCCAACGGCTCAAACCATCGCTCCATCCCGCCATGCAGCGCGTTGTATTCCACCGGCTGCCAATGCGCCCGATGCTCTGCGGCTTTCACGTCTGCGCCCGACACAACGCAACTGCCATGCCGCCGCGAGCGATATTTGCCGCCGTCTTTCAAATAGTTGTCAATGCCGAGCCGAGCCCACGATTCGTCCAACGCATCTAAATCAGCCAGCGAACAACCTGATAACGAAGCTACATCTGCAGCGGGCAAGAGCGCAAAACCCGTTGCTTTAAGCGCGGCTTTAAGATTGAGCGGATGGGTGTACGGCGGTGTAAACATTTCAGAGCTTATATCCTTGCGCAGCGAGCTTCTCGCGCACACGTCGATCAATTTCAGGGCCAATGGATCGCCCCCACTCTGCCCCCAGCGTCATGCCCTGCTGCATCAAGATGCCTTGTTTTTCCACCATCTTCTTGCCTGCTGCGGAGTCATAGAAGGCATTGAACGCGCGTATGTCTTCCAGATTGAAATGCCGGTCGTACAAGGAGACATAGATTTCGAGAAAAAATTTCTCGTTGTCGCGCACAACCTCTGAAACTGTTGAAGGCAAAAAATCAAGTGCGGTCAAAGGAATGTCTGGGCGCTTAGATCGAATGCCCCCGGTCATTTGGGAAATCATGCCAGATGCCATTTGCTGCATGACTGACATCGCTTGTGTTGTCTCGATCCATTTAATGATCTCTTGGCGCTTGACTGCTTGTGCTGCGGAATCAACGGCCTGAGCCATTGAAATCGTTGTGACCAGAGCAAGCAGCCAACAGGCCATGATTCGAGCTGTTCTCATATTCATCCTCCTATTTGATCAAAGCCTGAATCGCCTTGAACTGCGCATGCTCCCAGCCGCGCAGCCATTCGAAGAGCACCA
>JAYUSD010000182.1:0-17412 GCA_043755865.1 Variovorax sp.
AGCGCGAATACGAGCGCATTCCCTACGAGCCGCTCACGCAAGACGTACTTGGCATTCCAATTCGCAAAGTGGTGATCCAAGTCGAAGCAGGGCGCAACATGGCGGTACTGGTGGAAGCGGCCGTGCGCAACACGATTTTGCAATTGCGCGGGATCAATACCTTTGATGATTTCGTGGAGCGCCAGCGGCGGGCCATGGATCAAGGCTCTTGAGCCATTTTTAGGCTATTTAGGTGTGTAGCCGGCATAGAATAAGCGTGGAGTGCTACTAAATTCATAGTGTTTATTTGCCTAGCACCCTATAAAAAAAGCGCCGTGAAGGCGCTTTTTTGTGAGCTATAACCGATTTACTTTTTCAGCGAATCGCGAATTTCGCGCAGCAAGAGCACGTCTTCGGCTGGCGCTGCGGGCGCTGCTGCAGGCTCTGCCTTCTTCATCTTATTCATCGCTTTAACCATTTGGAAAATGATGAAAGCCAAGATGATGAAATTAATCGTGATTGTGATGAAGTTGCCATATGCGAAAAGGTTAGCACCCGCCTTGGTGAGCGAGTCGTAGCTGACCGCGCCTTCGACAGCTTTGGCGGGCGGAGAAAGCACCACAAACATCTCTGTGAAGTTTAAGCCGCCAAAGATTTTGCCCACGATGGGCATGATGATGTCCTTGACCAAAGAATCGACAATTTTGCCAAACGCGGCGCCGATGATGACACCGACTGCCAAATCCATCACATTGCCCTTGAGAGCGAAATCCTTAAATTCTTGCATCATGCCCATGTTAAATACTCCTGTTGTGTGGTTTTGCCGGGGCGTACCGACGAATTCTTACTACCAAAGTTGTCTTTGGGTAGCTCGCCAACGCGCAGTATCGCCGCAAAAAGCGCTCTGTCAAGCTTGGTTTGCGATTGGTGGGCTGGGCATCCGGCGTTTGACTTCGGAAAAGTATGTTTTGAAGGAGTTTGTTTGAAATCGCCTTCTGCGCTCCGCTACAATTACGGGTTGTCCCTAAACACCCCAAATATTGAGGAAATCCATGAGTAACGTGGACTCATCCAAGCGAACTTGGATCATTGCATCGGCTTGCGCAGGCGTGCCAGCGGTAGGTTTTGTCGCTGTTCCTTTTGTCAGCACTTTCTCTCCATCTGAGAAAGCCAAAGCAGCAGGCGCAGCCATTGAAGTTGATATTTCTGATATCAAACCTGGCGAGAAAATCGTGCGTGAATGGCGCGGTAAGCCGGTTTGGATCATGCGCCGTACGCCGGAGCAGCTGGCATCTTTGGCCCAAACGGAAGGTGATTTGGCTGACCCAAAATCGCTTCGTAAAGCGGACGAGACCACCCCCATGGTGGATACTCGCAACCAGTACCGCTCGCTTAAGCCCGAAATTTTTGTGGCCGTAGGTATTTGCTCGCATTTGGGTTGCTCGCCATCTGATAAATTTGAGCCTGTGGCGCAATCTTTTGATGCCAATTGGAAAGGCGGTTTCCTCTGCCCCTGCCACGGCTCCACCTTCGACATGGCAGGCCGTGTTTATAAAAACAAACCTGCGCCAGACAATCTGGAAGTCCCACCGCACATGTACATCAGCGATACCCGGTTGCTGATCGGTGAATCTAAAGTAGCCTGAGGCAAAACACATGGCTGAAATGAAAGACATCTCCCCCAACGCAGCAGTTGGCGAAAAATTGCTCAATTGGGTCGACAACCGCTTCCCAGCATCCAAGCTCTACAAAGAGCATTTGAGCGAATATTACGCACCAAAAAACTTCAACTTTTGGTATTTCTTTGGCGCTCTGGCGCTTCTCGTGCTCGTGATCCAAATCGTCACGGGCATTTTCCTCACGATGCATTACAAGCCTGACGCAACACAAGCGTTTGCCTCTGTTGAATACATCATGCGCGATGTGCCGTGGGGCTGGATGGTGCGCTACATGCATTCCACCGGCGCATCAGCGTTTTTCGTGGTGGTGTATCTGCATATGTTCCGTGGCTTGATCTACGGCTCATACCGCAAGCCGCGCGAGCTGATCTGGCTGTTTGGCTGCGGCATCTTCTTGTGCCTGATGGCAGAGGCCTTCATGGGCTATTTGTTGCCGTGGGGTCAGATGAGCTACTGGGGCGCGCAGGTGATCGTGAATTTGTTTGCTGCCGTGCCCTTTATCGGCCCTGATCTGGCACTTTTGATTCGCGGCGACTACGTGGTGGGCGATGCCACGCTGAACCGCTTCTTCGCGCTGCATGTGATCGCTGTGCCTTTGGTGTTGTTGGGCCTAGTAGCAGCTCACATCATTGCGCTGCACGAAGTGGGATCTAACAATCCTGACGGCGTAGAAATCAAAGCCAAGAAAGATCCAAAGACCGGCATTCCACTGGACGGCATTCCTTTCCATCCGTACTACACGGTGCACGATATTTTGGGAGTGAGTGTGTTTCTGATGGTGTTCTCAGCCATCGTGTTCTTCGCGCCAGAGTTAGGCGGTTACGCCCTAGAGTTCAACAACTTCATTCCTGCTGACCCCCTGAAAACGCCTGCGCATATTGCACCGGTTTGGTATTTCACGCCGTTCTATTCAATGCTGCGTGCCACCACTGATGAGATGGTGTACGTTTTCGTTGCACTGATTCTTGGTGGCGCGGCAATTGCTGTGATCAAGAATGTGGTCACGGGCATCTTGAAGCCGGCAGTCTTGGTGGCTGCTGTCGTCGCCTGTGCATTGCTGCTGGTCTTTGAAGCCAAATTCTGGGGCGTGGTCGTGATGGGAGCTGCGACCATTATTTTGTTTTTCTTGCCTTGGCTCGACTACAGCCCGGTGAAATCGATTCGCTATCGCCCAAGCTGGCAAAAATGGTTGTATGGCATTTTCGTGTTTAACTTCTTCATCCTCGGCTATCTTGGTATCAAGCCGGTGGGCGTTTGGGGCATTGTTGCTGGTCAAGATTTAGCGGCGCGCATTTCCCAAATTGGTACGCTGTTTTACTTTGGTTTCTTCGTGCTGATGCCCGTATGGAGTCGCATCGGCCCCTTCAAGGAAGTGCCAGACCGCGTGACCTTCGAAGCGCATTGATCACGGGAGACGCAAACATATGAAAAAAATCATTCTCTCTCTCGTTGCGGCTTTGTCTTTTGCCTCTGCGTTCGCAGCAGGCGATGGCATCGCATGGGACAAAGCCTCGCCAAAGACCAATGATATGGCTGCGCTACAAAACGGCGCAAAAATCTTCGTCAACTACTGCCTCAATTGCCACAGCGCCGCTTACATGCGCTACAACCGCTTAAAAGACATTGGCTTGACTGAGCAACAGATCAAAGACAACCTCTTGTTTTCGACTGACAAAGTCGGCGAGACCATGAAGGCTTCGATTGATCCCAAGCAAGCCAAGGAATGGTTTGGTGGCGTACCGCCTGATCTCACCGTGATTGCGCGTTCGCGTGCTGATGCAGACAAAGGCGCAGGCGCGGACTACCTCTACACCTTGCTACGCACCTACTATCGCGATGACACGAAAGCCACCGGCTGGAACAACAAGGCTTACCCCAATATCGGTATGCCCAATCCGCTGTGGGAGCTGCAAGGCGAGCGTGAGCCGGTCTATCAAACGATCAAAAATCACGGCAAGGAAGAGCAGGTCCTATCGGGCTGGAAACAAACCAAGCCTGGCCAACTCACGCCTTTGCAATACGACCAATCCGTCAATGATTTGGTGAGCTACTTGCAGTGGATGGGCGAGCCAGGTCAAAACCAGCGCGTTCGTATCGGTGTTTGGGTGCTGATATTTCTCAGCATTTTCACCATCATTGCTTGGCGCCTGAATGCCGCATTCTGGAAAGATATCAAATAATTCTTGATGCAGCTGCTTTGATTCATTTTGAGTAGCCGCATCGCCACCGGAGTGGAGCGCAAATGTGCTTCCACTCCTTTTGATTTTTAGGAGCTCACACCCATGATGGTGCTTTACTCGGGTACAACTTGCCCTTTTTCCCACCGCAGTCGTTTCGTGTTGTTTGAAAAAGGCATGGATTTTGAAATCCGTGATGTGGACTTGTATAACAAGCCCGAAGATATCAATGTGATGAATCCTTATGGCCAAGTGCCGATTCTCGTTGAGCGTGATTTGATTTTGTATGAATCCAACATCATCAATGAATACATTGATGAACGCTTCCCGCATCCACAGCTGATGCCAGGTGACCCGGTAGATCGCGCCCGCGTGCGTTTGTTCTTGCTCAACTTTGAAAAAGAGCTGTTTACCAACGTATCCATCTTAGAAAACCGTGCCTTGAAGGGCAACGACAAGGTGCTGGAAAAAGCGCGGCACCATATTCGCGACAAGCTCACACAAATGGCGCCGGTTTTTCTGAAAAATAAATTCATCATGGGTGATAATTTTTCTATGCTCGATGTGGCGCTCGCGCCGCTCTTGTGGCGTTTGGATTACTACGGCATCGAGCTGTCGAAAAACGCTGCACCTTTGCTCAAATACGCCGAGCGCATTTTCTCGCGCCCTGCCTACATTGAAGCGCTCACGCCGTCTGAGAAGGTGATGCGCAAGTAAATCGCTTCGGAAGTAAGTGTTGTGACACTTGCCCTCATAAAACGGCCTGCTCCTGTGCAGGCCGTTTTGCTTTGTTACCATAGAGCATCATGATCGATTCCAGCCAGTCCACCTCCACTCGCCCCTATTTGCTGCGCGCGCTCTATGAATGGTGCGTTGACAATAACCTCACGCCCTATATAGCCGCCTATGTTGATGATTCGGTGAAAGTACCGCGTGATCACGTGAAAAACAACGAGATCGTGCTTAACATCAGCATGGATGCAACGAGCAATTTACAGATCGGCAATGATTTTCTGCAGTTTAAAGCGCGCTTTGGCGGCGTGGCGCGAGAGATCGTCGTGCCGATTGGCCACATCATTGCCATCTATGCCCGAGAAAATGGCCAAGGTATGGCTTTTCCCGTGCCACAGTTGATACCGCCTCGTGGCGAGGTCAAGGAGAGCCCGGCAGTTGAGCGTCGCCTGCAGGGCCTTCGGCAAGTCGGTGGCTCTGAATCTGGCGCGGCGCTTGGAAGCTCCGTGCCGGTCGCTGACAATCCTTTGCTGCAATCGTCTGCGCCAAGTACGGCTGAGCCCGCAAAAATAGTCAAGCTCAAGTCGGCGCCATCAGCGGTCAAAATCGCCAGCGACGAAGATCCAACCGAGTCAAGCCTAAAAAAGGGTGCAGGAAAAGGCGCCGCTAGACCGTCGCTCACGAGAATCAAATAAAGCATCGGCTAGAATAGGGCTCGTGCCGCTTTAGCTCAGTGGTAGAGCAACCGCCTTGTAAGCGGTAGGTCGTCAGTTCAATCCCGACAAGCGGCACCACCTCATCTGAGTAGTCTGCAATTCAGGCTTTTTTAGTGTCGCATCGAAATCTTGATGCGTATCTCTTGAACAGCTTGGCCATGCGTGCGCAAATGCGCAGCAAGCGCCGGGCTTAATTGACGCAATTTAGCAGCCACAGAGCTGTTGGCTGCCAACAGGCACCATTGGCCTTCATCTAGAGGCCCGGCTTGAATGCCGCCGAGCATGCTGGCTGGAATCAAGGGAGTGACGAGGCGCAAGCACTCGGCAGAATGTTTGGCCAATTGCGCCAAGCCTGCCAAGCCGGGCGAGCTTTGCATCGCTTGGGCGACAGGAATCGCGCCCTTTACACGCACCGTGCGTAGTGGCAGGTAAGATGGCAGGCGAGGAGCTAGCTTGGGCTTGCCTAGCGCAGTGGGTTTGACAGACACGATAAACGATTGTTGGGATTTCACACAATGCATTTGATTATCACGGATGCCTGGCTGGCCAAGACCAGACCGATGCATTTAAGCGGCACGAAATTGATTGCAGCCGGCTTTGGCTTGGCGCTGGCCTTGATGCTGGTTGCTGTTGGCCTGTATCACTTGGTGTTTCTGAAAGGCGCACGCGAGGGCTGGCCAGTGATCGGCACGCTGGTGAAAATGGTGGTGAAGGACGAATTTGACCAACGCGACCGCTTCATGCGCGAAAACATCGATGCAATGGCTAAAAAAGTCGGTGAAATGCAAGCGAGGGTGGTGCAACTGGAGGCGCTGACCGAGCGTGTTTCGCAATTGGCAGGGGTGCCCATGCCGGCCAGCGCAAAAACTGTGCCGGGGCAGGGCGGTGCGCTGGTTGGCGCGCGTTCGCTGAGCATCGAAGAATTGCGTCAGACGTTGGCCGATTTAGAAGCAGTGAGCAACAGCAAAGCCGATTTGCTTACTGTGATGGAATCGCGTTTGTTTGATCAAAAAATCGCCAAAGTGATGCTGCCGACAGCGCAGCCTGTGCCGGGCTCGCATTTGGGCTCGCATTTTGGTTTTAGGATTGACCCAATCACCGGGCGCTCGGCCTTGCATACAGGCTTAGATTTTCAGGCCGATCCTGGCACGCCAATTTTGGCCGCAGCAGGGGGCGTGGTGGTGGTGCAGGAATACCATGCTGCGTATGGCAACATGGTGGAAATAGACCACGGCAATGGTCTGGTCACGCGCTATGCGCACGCCTTAACCACTGCTGTGAAAAAAGGTGATCTGATCAAGCGTGGCCAAAAAATTGCTACGGTGGGCTCGACGGGCCGCTCGACAGGGCCGCATTTGCATTTTGAGGTGTTAGCCGACGGCACGCCGCAAGATCCGCAAAAATTCCTTACCACCGGTGGCACAGTGCTGCCGCCGAGCCAAGTATTGGCTAAGGCGCAAAACAAGCGCTGAGGCGATAAACGCGCGTTTGCCTCATTTTTGGCGCGGCAGGCCAGCGCGAACAGATAAAATGCCGGGTCAACTTGGGAACTGCACATGCAGCCCCAGATTCAAGACATTCTGAAGAAAGTAATGCCTGTCGTTTTTGTCTTGTGCCTTGTGGCACAGGAGGCGACAGGCTCCTAATGCATGGCTATCAATTTCCTCACCCAAATTTTCGGCTCTCGCAATGATCGCCTCCTCAAGACCTACCGCAAAAATGTCGAGCGCATCAATGCGCTAGAAGGTGGCTTAGAGGGCTTAAGCGATGAGCAGCTTCAAGCCAAAACACCCGAACTCAAAGAGCGCGTTGCCAAAGGCGAAGCGCTCGATGCGATCCTGCCAGAAGCATTTGCGGTGGTGCGAGAGGCTTCCAAGCGTGTGATGAAGATGCGGCATTTTGATGTGCAGTTGGTTGGCGGCATGGCGCTGCACCAAGGCAAGATTGCCGAGATGCGCACTGGCGAGGGCAAGACGCTCACTGCCACCCTGCCGGTCTATTTAAATGCGCTGGCTGGCAACGGTGTGCATGTGGTCACCGTCAATGATTACCTTGCCAATCGCGATGCACAGTGGATGGGGCAGCTCTACAACTTCCTCGGCCTGACCGTTGGCATCAATCTGCCCAACATGCCGCGCGAACAAAAGCAAGCGGCCTACCGCGCCGACATCACCTACGGCACCAACAACGAATACGGTTTTGACTATTTGCGCGACAACATGGTCTATGAAGTGGCTGATCGCGTGCAACGCGGCCTCTCCTTTGCGATTGTTGACGAGGTCGATTCGATCTTGATTGACGAAGCTCGCACGCCGCTGATCATCTCTGGCCAAGCCGATGATCAAACCGATGTGTATTTGGCGCTGAACAAAGTCGTGCCCCTGCTTATCAAGCAAGAAGGCGAGGCCGATCCGCGCACGGGCGAGGGCGTGATCAAGGCAGGCGATTTCACGGTGGATGAGAAAAGCCATCAAGCGTACTTAACAGAGCAAGGCCATGAAAATGCCGAGCGCATATTGTTTAACCTCGGGCTGATTCCTGAGGGCGCTTCGCTCTATGACCCAGCCAACATCGCCTTGATGCACCACTTGAATGCCGCTTTGCGCGCGCATCACCTGTATCACCGTGATCAAAATTACGTGGTGCAAGACGGCGAAGTCACCATCGTAGATGAGTTTACCGGTCGCTTGATGACAGGCCGCCGCTGGAGCGATGGACTGCACCAAGCCGTTGAAGCCAAAGAAGGCGTGCAGATTCAGGCCGAAAACCAAACACTGGCGTCCATCACCTTTCAAAATTATTTCCGCCTCTACGGCAAGCTAGCTGGCATGACCGGCACGGCAGATACCGAAGCTTTTGAATTCCAAGATATTTACAGCTTGGAGACCGTGCTCATTCCGCCGAATAAACCGAGCAAGCGCGATGATCAACTGGATCGCGTCTACAAGACCGGCAAAGAGCGCTATGAAGCGGCCATTACAGACATGCGCGAATGCTACGAGCGCGGCCAACCCGTCTTGGTAGGCACCACGTCCATTGAAAATTCTGAGCTGATCGCTGAGATGCTGGTGAAAGCCAAGCTGCCGCATCAAGTCTTGAACGCGAAGCAGCATGCCCGCGAGGCAGACATCATTGCACAAGCGGGCAGCGCAAAAATGATCACGATTGCCACCAACATGGCAGGCCGTGGCACAGATATCGTGCTCGGCGGAAATGTGGAAAAAGCGATTGCCACAGTCGAAGCCGATGAATCTCTGGATGCATCAGCGAAAGAGAAAAAAATAGCCGCACTGCGCGAGCAATGGACGACGGATCACGAGCAGGTCAAGGCTTTGGGCGGTCTGCGTATCATTGCCACCGAGCGCCATGAGAGCCGCCGAATTGATAACCAATTGCGCGGCCGCTCAGGCCGCCAAGGCGATCCCGGCTCATCGCGCTTTTATTTGAGCCTTGATGACCCACTCATGCGCATTTTCGCCGGTGATCGCGTGGCCTCGATCATGGATCGCTTGAAAATGCCTGAAGGCGAGGCGATTGAAGCGGGCATCGTGACGCGCAGTATTGAAAGCGCACAGCGCAAAGTTGAGGCGCGCAATTTTGATATGCGCAAGCAACTTCTTGAATACGATGATGTGAGCAATGATCAGCGCAAAGTGATCTATCAGCAGCGCAACGATGTTTTGGATGCGGAGAATTTGAGCCCGCAGATCAAAAGTTTGCGCGAAGGTTGCTTTACAGACATCGTGCATCAACACGTGCCCGTGCAGTCAGTGGAAGAGCAATGGGATCTGCCTGCCTTGCAAAGCACATTGTCTAACGAATGGCAAATCAATCTTGATCTTCAAGAGATGGTGAATAAATCCGATTCCATCACGGATGAAGAGATTTTGGAAAAAGTTGTGACAGAGGCAAATACGGCTTTTGATGCAAAAGTAGAGTTGGTTGGGCAGACAAATTTCACGCAGTTTGAGCGCATGGTGCTCTTGCAAAACATTGACAGCCATTGGCGCGAGCATCTGTCTGCACTGGATTATTTGCGCCAAGGTATTCATCTGCGGGGCTTTGCGCAAAAGCAGCCCAAGCAAGAATACAAACGCGAGGCGTTTGAGTTGTTTGGCCAGTTGCTTGACGTGGTGAAAAATGATGTTACGCGCATTTTGATGACAGTGAAAATCCAAAGCAATGAGCAGATCGAAGCTGCCACGCAAGAGCTGGAAAATCGCGCAGAAAACATCAGCAACGTGACCTATACCGCACCCACAGCTGATGGCGGCGTGGAATCTACGCTAGATGAAGACACGCGCAACAAGCAGCAGGTGCTCGCTGGTTCTGCGACCAACCCTTACGCACACATGCGCGTAGGAAGAAACGATCCATGCCCGTGTGGTAGCGGTAAGAAGTACAAGAGCTGCCATGGTCGGTTGAGTTGACCCTGCATCAGCTTGCTTGCTATAAAAAGATGAGCATTTCGCGTAGCATTCATGCCGGCGAAGTGCTCTTTTTGCTTTAAATTATCTCGTCAAACGGAGTAAACATGGCCGTCAATTTCATCCCCACCGATCCCGCGCTGTTGCACCCCGTTGTTGGCATACGCATCGGCGTAGTAGAAGCTGGCGTGCGCAAAGCCAATCGCAAAGACGTCACGGTGATGTTGCTTGATGAAGGCACAAGCGTAGCCGGTGTGTTTACGCAAAATCGTTTTTGCGCTGCGCCTGTGCAAATGTGTCGCGAGCATTTAGCGCAAAACATGGGTATCCGTGCGATCCTCATCAACACTGGCAATGCCAACGCCGGCACAGGAGACGATGGCCTAGCGCGCGCCCGCTCCACTTGCGTCGCGCTCGCTCAGCATCTTGACATTTCACCCGCCCAAGTGCTGCCGCTCTCGACCGGTGTGATCATGGAGCCTCTGCCCAATGATCGCATCGAAGCCGCATTGCCTGCTGCTTTGAAAGACGCTAAAGCAGAGCATTGGGGCAAAGCGGCCGAAGGCATTATGACGACGGACACGCTGCCCAAAGCGTTCAGCGAGCAAGTGGTGATCGCCGGCAAGACAGTCACGGTCACCGGCATCAGCAAAGGCGCAGGCATGATCCGCCCCAACATGGCCACGATGCTTGGCTTCTTGGCTACTGATGCCGTGATCCCGCAGGCGCTGATGCAACAGCTTGCGAAAGACTTGGCCGATCAATCCTTCAATTGCGTCACGATTGATGGCGATACATCTACCAACGACAGCTTCATCGTCATTGCTACTAATAAGATAGCGCTCTGCGTAGATTTCACGCCGGCTAGCAGCGAATTTCATGCCTTAAAAGCGGCGATGCTGCGTGTCGCGCAAAAACTAGCGCAAGCGATCGTGCGTGATGGCGAGGGCGCGACCAAATTCATCACGGTGAAAGTCACAGGCGGAAAAATACAAGAAGAATGCACCAAAGTGGCCTACGCCATCGCACACAGCCCGCTGGTGAAAACCGCTTTCTTCGCCAGCGACCCTAACCTCGGCCGCATCTTGGCAGCCGTTGGCTACGCAGGCATCGCCGATCTCGATCAAACCAAAATCTCTTTGCAGTTGGATGATGTCCACATCGTTGCGAATGGCGGGCGATTAGCCAGCTACAAAGAAGAAGATGGCGCGCGAGTCATGAAGCAATCCGAGATCACCGTCCACGTCGATCTCGGTCGTGGCAGCGCAATGGACACCGTCTGGACTTGCGATTTCTCGTATGACTACGTGAAGATCAATGCGGATTATCGGAGCTAATTCAAAGACAGAACATCCGGACGCGAAATGCGCGAAAGTTACGCGAAAGACGCAAAAAAGAAATACAGAATTGAATTCGGATTTGACATAAATTGGTTTTTCTCTTTTTGGTATTTCTTTCGCGTAACTTTTGCGTCTTTCGCGTCCGGCATTTGAATTTCTTTAACCTATGAACGAACAATTTCAAGCCCTTCTTTCTCGCGCTGAGAGCTTGCTCGCCAGAGTCGAGCAAATTCTCCCGCAGCCGCTCACCGCACCAGATTGGTCAACGGGCACCATCGCGTGGCGCTACCGCAAGCGTGCCAGCGGCCATGGCGCTTTGGAGGCTGTGAAACACATTGCGGGGATGAAGCTGTCTGATCTTAAAGAGATTGACGTTCAGAAAGAGAAGATTCAGCGCAACACGCTGCAGTTTGTGCAAGGCCACACGGCGAATAATGTGCTGCTTACAGGTGCGCGAGGCACAGGAAAATCATCTTTGATCAAAGCATGCCTCGCTGAATACGCAACGCAAGGCCTGCGTTTGATTGAAGTAGATAAAACCGACCTGGTCGATCTACCCGACATCATTGACGTGATCGCAGATCGCCCTGAGAAATTCATTATCTATTGCGACGACATCAGCTTTGAAGAGGGCGATGGCAGTTACAAAGCGCTCAAATCTGTGCTCGACGGTTCAATCAGTGGCGGCGTAGCCAACATGCTGATCTACGCCACCAGCAATCGCCGCCATCTGCTGCCCGAATACATGAAGGAAAACCTGTCGTATACGCACACGCCCGACGGCGAAGTGCATCCCGGTGAAGTGGTCGAAGAAAAAATCTCGCTCTCCGAGCGCTTTGGCCTGTGGGTGAGCTTTTATCCGTTCACGCAAGATGAGTATCTCGCCATCGTGGCGCAATGGCTGCGAAATCTCGGCGTGCCTGAATCGCGCATTGATGCCGCGCAAAAAGAAAGCTTGTTGTGGAGCTTGGAGCGCGCCAGCCGCAGCGGGCGTGTGGCGTTTCAGTTTGCCAAGGATTTTGCAGGGCGGCAGGTTTAGTGCATTCTTGCCAGTAATTCTTCTGGTGGGAAATCTCGCGCGGTGTGAAATACGCCAGCAACGATCACCGTTTCGTTCTCGACAAACACATAGGCGATATACGGTGCGCCAGTGATCACTAGCTCTCGAAATCCAGCTGCGCGTGCGGGGCGAGTGCGCATCGCAAACATCTCCAAAGAATTGACTTGATCACGGATGCGATCACCAACTTTGATGGCGATTTCCCAATTCACATTCAAGACATACCAAAGCTCAATCTCCGTAACATCATCCTTCGCGCTTTGCTGCCAGCGCACCTCATAGCTCATACGTGAGCACCATCGGCAAGATTGGAAGAATTCGCTTTACTATTTAAATGCTCAGCAAGCCTCGCCTTCAAACTCGCTCTAGCACCTGCCACCACTTCTTCGTGTGAGTAGGTCGGTTCGCCAGCGCGATAAGCTGCCAAGCGTTTGGCAAGCATGGCATCCACCCACTCATCATGACCAGGCGCTTTAGGCAAACAAGAATCTTGAATGAAGATGCCCAGCGGGTCATCCATTGACACCATCATGCCCACCGAGCGCCCATTTTTCGTAACGATCACCGGCTCTCGCTGCATTGCGTCGAGAAATTGGCCGAAATGGGTTTTGGCTTCTTTGGCGGTGAAGGTTTGCATGATTGATAAGTGGTTAAAATGATTACTTTTATTATTTTAGCGCTTAATTGATTTGCGCCATGCATTCATAGAATTTGATTATTTAGATGACTTCCAAACTACTTCGTCATCAATTGCATAAAGCTGGCATTCAAAACCTATTTCTCTCTGACATGCAGCAAGTGCTTTTGATTTAGCATCGTCACCAGAGGCATAGCCATGGTATTTTTGAGCAAGATTGATCGCAAACGCTCTTGGCTTGGAGCTTTGCAAGAAGATTCCATAGTTTCGACGAATCACAGCGCTTTGATTAGGGACGTTGTCTAGGCTTTCAATACTGGCAAAGTTACTGCTGCCCGGCTGAGCAACAACCCCGGATTTGGTGAAGCCGAGTTTGCCCAGATACGAATCTAAGATCGGTTGCCAAATATCGTTGGCTTGCAAAAAGAATGCGTGTCCATCCTCTCCGTTTGGAGTTTGCAAGAGGTACTCGCCTTTGCCTCCATCTTGAGTAAAGCTCTCAAACCATGATTTTGTATTCTTTGGTGAAAAGAATTTGTCGTTCTCAGAATAAAACCATAGCGTGGGTACATCGCTTTTGTCTTTGTTTGCTTTTCCGTAGCTAGAGAAAAGCTGGTTCAACTGATACGCCTGACACGGATTGCCCGGGCTGCCAACGGGATCTCCGCCATGTCCACCTGCAAAATTGATGGCTGCCATTATTCCCCGAGGCCTAGATGCCGTCAAGCCAATCGACACAACGCCACCAACAGATTGGCCAACGATGATCAATTTTTCTGGGTCAATGTAAGGCAATTTTTGTGTGTAATTACCCTAAATCCGGCAGTTGCCCCCAGCTAAACGCACCGCAAGCTAGACTGGGCGTTGGTTTCAACGATTTCGGAGGGATCACCAAATGGGTGAAGCAAGCAAGCAGGCGGTGTCCGCACAAGCGCATGAGCTGCGGCCGATGGTTGTTGACACGCCCGGAGGCCGAATCCACGTCCAGTGGGATCACACAGCAAGCGCCAGCGCCAATGCTCAGCTTGCATTCTTCGCTGAATTCTTAAATGCCACCGGCTTGTACGACAGTTGGGTGAGCACTTGCCCTTTGAGCTACACCAGCCCCAACGCGCCAGAAGTACGAGACGTGTTGGGCACATGGCTACTGGCCATCCTTGCAGGCCACAATCGCTACGCCCACATCACAGGCTTACGAGGCGATGCGCTCAGCCCGCAGATACTGGGCATGAATGCTCTGGTCAGCGAAGACTCCTTGCGATGCGCCTTGGAGCGCATGAGTGCCAAACAAAGCCAAGACTGGCTTGCACCCCAATTATTGAGCAGCGTGCAGGCAGCGCTTAGCACGCCGTGGATACTGGACATCGACACCACCATTAAGCCGCTGTATGGCAAACAAGCCGGCGCAGACATCAGCTTCAACCCTCACAAACCGGGCAGGCCAAGTCACGCGCTGCACACCTACTGGGTCGGCAATTTGCGCCTCGTGCTCGATGTCGTGCTCTCAAGCGGCAAAGACCACAGCGCCAACAAAGCGCGCCCGGGTCTGGAGGCGATACTGGACAAACTCTCCCCAAGCCAGCGCCCTGCTCTGGTGCGCGGTGATTGCGGCTTTGGCAACGAGCCCTTCATCGCTCATTTGGAAGAACGTGGCCAGTCCTATTTGTTCAAGCTACGCCAAAGCGCAGGAGTCAAGAAACTGATCACACGCCAGTTTGCACGAGATGACTGGAGCGATACCAATGCAGCCTATCAACACTGGAGTGCGGTGGAAGACACGCTCAAGCTCTCTGGCTGGGAGAAAGCGCGGCGTGTGATCGTGCTACGCCGCAAGATCAGGACAGACATAGCGCTGACGCGCAAAGTGGGCAAATCTGACAAACTCGATATTGCGCAGGCTCACAGGCAACTCAAGCCCATTGAGCAAGTTGAAATCCTCATGCCCAATCAAGATGTACAGGCTTGGGAATACGCCGTGTTAGTGACAAGCTGCGATTACCCGCTACAAGCCTTTGGCCAGCTCTACCGCGATAGGGCCGATTGCGAGAACGGCTTTGATGAACTCAAGAACCAATGGGGCTGGGGAGGCTTCACGACGCAAGATATTGAGCGCTGCCAAACGAGCGCGAGAGCTGTGGCGCTGGTCTACAACTGGTGGAGCTGGTATTGCCGTGCGGCCAAACCTGATGCACGGATGGAGGCGATCACAAGCCGCGCTCTGTTGCTCGCTGGCGTGGGCAGAGCCGTTAAACATGCGGGGCAGACGACGCTGTATCTCACGCCGATGCATGCGGCCAAGGACAAGCTGATGGTGTTGATCGCCAATATCCGTGCGGCGCTGGGCCATATCAAGGCTGCTGCGGAGCAGTTGCCAAAGATAGATCGTTGGAAAACCTTCGTGGACTACGTGGTGGCCAAAATCATCCGGCCTTTGCCACCTTGGCACTCACCACATCCGCTTCATGCGACTGGGTAACTGCCGGATTTAGGATTA
Organism: Variovorax sp.; assembly: GCA_043755865.1. Classification (GTDB taxonomy): domain Bacteria; phylum Pseudomonadota; class Gammaproteobacteria; order Burkholderiales; family Burkholderiaceae_C; genus JANMDU01. Next base: position 15,242 of record JAYUSD010000182.1, read on the forward strand.
ATGGCGCTCAAGACTTGTTTGATCGCTGGATCGACTATCCCCGGGTAGCGAGGATTACTGCAACTGGGCATAGACTCTGGATCTCCTGCACTGGGATTGTCTCCATTTCCTAAGCGAGTGGGCACTGCAACAGCAAATCCTTTGCGAATAAAAAACCGTGCTGCTGATTCAAAGCGTGCTCTTACAAGCTTGGATCTTGCCGCCGCATCAAACCCTCTGCCATGATTGATAACGACAAGGGGAAAGGGACCTTCACCATTCGGCTTGAAGATAGTGAGGGCTATGTCCGTGTTGTAAGGCTTGTTATAAATATCAGAAACTGATACTGGGACGCGGACGACAGACTCATTGATGTCTTTGTGCAAAATGTCTTGGGCATTAGCCACAGCATATGTGGCTATCCATAACATAGCTAGCAAAAAGCTTTTCATATTGATAAACGTCTGATGATTCAACCTGCTAGAGCCGCCTTCACCGCTGCTGACACTAGCCCCATATCAGCCTTGCCAGCCAGCTTGGCTTTGACTGCGCCCATGACTTTGCCCATGTCGGCGGGGCCTACAGTACGTCCAAGTTCAGCGCCCAGCTCGGCAACGATAGCTTTGACTGCGGTCGTCACTTCCTCTGCGCTCATGCGCACGGGCAGATAGACCTGCAAAACCAAAAGCTCAGCCTTTTCCACATCGGCCAAATCTTGCCGGCCACCCGCCTCAAACGCGGTGATGCTGTCTTTGCGTTGCTTGACGAGCTTGTCGACGATGGCAATGGTTTGCACGTCATCGACCGTGATGCGTTCATCGACTTCTTTTTGCTTGATGGCGGCCAGCAATGAGCGGATGGTGAGCAGGCGCTCGCTATCTTTGGCGCGCATGGCGGTTTTCATGTCTTCGGTGATGGTGTCTTTGATGCTCATGGTGGGCTCGTTGGTCAATGTTTTGAAAAGAGGAAATTGGGTGGAAATGCGGTTGAACGGGTAGCCGTCATTTGCAATGAAAAGAGCGCTCATTTTAGAGCGCTCTTGAATTTAAACGGCAGCCTGTGATCAGTGCTTGTGGCCGGTCATGCTCATGTCTTTGCCGGGCTCGGAGCCTGGCGCGCGCGCTGCCACGGGCACTTTCACTTCCACCTTGCTTTGCTCGCCTTTGGCATTGGCAAATGTGAGCGTGACGGGCACTTGGAGATCAGCTTTGAGCGATTGCTTCAAATCAAGCAGCATGATGTGAAAGCCACCGGGCTTGAGCTCGACGGTTTTGCCTGCTGGCAACTCTAGGCCGTTTTTCAGCTCGGCCATTTTCATGACTTGGCCATCAAGCTTCATCTCATGCACTTCGCCGATTTTGGCAACTGGCGTAGACACAGCAACGAGGCGCATGTTGACTGGCGAGGTGAGCTTCATGAAGCCGCCCGTGCCGCTTTGGCCGGCAACAGCGGTGCGAATCCACGCGCCTTCGATTTTCACGTCTGCGGCGGTCTGGGCTTGAATATGTAAGCTAAATAGCAATATAGCCGGCAAGAATACTGCGTGGAGTGCTATTGATTTAAGAGTGCTGATCATGGTGATCTGTTAAAAATTTGCTGAGAATGTTGACATCAAACAATGATGAGTATGAGGCAATCGCAATAGTTTCTTTATTTGAAAATGGAGTCATGCGTAACAAAAACAACACGAAAAAACCACGCGAAAAAAAACCACGCGAGCGTTACTGGCGTGGTTTTTTAGCAGAGCTGCCGAATCAATACATCTTCGGCGGCAATTGCATGCTGCGCAGGCGCTTGTATTGACGCTTCACGGCGGCTGACCGCTTGCGCTTACGCACAGAGGTGGGCTTCTCATAAAACTCTTTGGCGCGCAAATCGGTGAGAAGGCCAAGCTTCTCAATGGTGCGCTTGAAGCGGCGAAGCGCCACTTCATAAGGCTCAGTATCTTTAACACGGACGAGTGTCATTGCAAATAATTTCCAAATTGCGGATTGGTGATCAATCAATCCATTTTTTCCCGCCAATGGTGAAAAGTGTTCGGCTGGCAGGTTTTACCGGTAGCCTTAAATTATAACCCGCTGTGAAGGCGAAATCAAGCCGATCGACTTGGGCTAAATCAAGCTGAGCGCCTGAGTGCGAATCAAGCTGAGCGCCTGGGTGCGAATCAAGCTGAGCGCCTGGGTGCGAATCAA
>JAYUSD010000183.1:0-7001 GCA_043755865.1 Variovorax sp.
CCGCCGTGCGAAAAAGATCCATCGGGTTGCGTTTGTGGCTTTCGGTATGTTTCTCAAGGCGCACATTGATATAAGCCACGAGGCCAAGGCCTATGCTGCTTGGTTTGACCAGCGCCACGTAGCGGTCAATGATGCCGCTTTCTTCCATGCGTTTAACGCGGCGCAGCACGGCGCTGGCAGACAAGCCCACTTCGCTTGCAATCACATCGTAGGTGGCGCGGCCGTCTAATTGCAGCATTCGCAAAATGGCCGAATCTAGCTTGTCGAGTGCTTGCATGCACGCTATTTTGCATGATTCCTGCAAATATCGGGCGATGCAAGCTTGAAATTGCAGGAAATTTGATCCCACCTGCTTTTATATTTGAACGATCCCTAGGAGACAGCATGACCACTCAGAACACCATCGCGAACAAGCAGCTTGACAAGCAAATCGGCAACGCCACAGACAACCTTAAAAACAACCCCAAAGATAACCCGATGGGCACCGCCGGATTTGAATTTATAGAATACGCCGCACCCGATCCGAAAGAGATGGGCGCTTTGTTTGAACGCATGGGCTTTAAGCCGATTGCGCGGCATCGTCACAAGGCTGTGACTTTGTGGCGCCAAGGCGGGATTAATTTCATCATCAATGCCGAACCCGATTCGTTTGCGCAACGCTTTGCGCGCTTGCATGGGCCGAGTATTTGCGCGATTGCGTTTCGCGTCAACGATGCAAAATTCGCGCATGAGAGAGCGGTCAGTTTGGGCGCTTGGAGCTACGCAGAAACTGCAGGGCCGGGCGAGCTGAACATTCCCGCCATCAAAGGCATTGGAGACAGCGTGATTTATTTCGTGGACAAATGGCGCGGCAAGAATGGCGCCAAAGATGGCGACTTGGGCAACATCAGTTTCTTCGATGTAGATTTTGAGCCTTTGCCTGGCATCGCGGCGGCGGATCTGAATCCACCCGGCCATGGCTTGACCTACATCGACCATTTGACGCACAACGTGCATCGCGGCCGCATGAACGAATGGGCGGAATTCTACGAACGCTTGTTTAACTTTCGCGAAGTGCGCTACTTCGATATCGAAGGCCAAGCCACCGGCGTGAAAAGCAAAGCAATGACAAGCCCTTGCGGGCAGATTCGCATTCCCATCAACGAAGAAGGCAACGAGAAAGCTGGCCAGATTCAAGAATACTTAGATCGCTATCGCGGCGAAGGCATTCAGCATATTGCAATGGGCTCAACGAATTTGTATGACACCGTGGATGCGCTGCAAATGGCCGGCGTCAAACTCTTGCAAACGAGCGAAACGTATTACGAACTACTGCCAAAGCGCATTCCGGGCCACGGCGAAGATGTCGAAGGCCTCAAAAGCCGCAACATCTTGATGGACGGCCACAAAGATGAATTGCTCTTGCAAATCTTTAGCGAAAACCAGCTCGGCCCGATCTTCTTTGAGTTCATCCAGCGAAAAGGCAATGAAGGCTTCGGCGAAGGCAATTTCAAGGCGCTGTTTGAGACGATGGAGCTTGATCAAATCAAGCGCGGCGCACTCAAAGCATAATTTCAATTTTTTAGGAGACACGAATGAATATCAAACGTTTTTTACTTGCAGCTAGCATGATGTTGGCAGCAACTGTGGCTTTTAGCCAAGCTGTTAGTACCAAGCCCATTACATTGGTTGTACCCTATCCAGCGGGCGGGCCTTTGGATTCCTCGGCAAGGATCATCGCTGATCTGGCGCGCGCGCAGCTAGGCACGATTGTGGTGGAGAACAAGCCGGGCGCAGGTGGCAATATTGGTGCAAATCAAGTGGCTAAGTCTTCTGTGGAGGCGCAGCAAATCGTGATGGGCGCTGTGGCCACGCATGCTGTCAATCCATGGCTCTATGCGAGTTTTCCTTATGATCCCAACAAAGATTTCAAGCCTTTGGTGATGGTGGGTCGCATCCCGAATGTGCTGGTGATCAATGTGGATATGGCGAAGAAACTCGGCATAACATCGACCAAAGATTTGATCGCCTACGCCCGCAAAAATCCAGGCCGATTGAACTATGCCTCTGGTGGTAATGGCAGCATTGGCCACATCGCAGGCGAGATGTTTAAGACGCTCACGAAGACCAGCATGGTGCACATCCCCTACCAAGGCGCAGCGCCTGCCCAATTGGGTCTGCTGTCTGGGCAGGTGGATGTGATGTTTGATAACTTAGCATCCGCATTGCCACAAATTCGCGCTGGCAAACTGTTGCCACTCGGATTGACGACGATCAACCGCAATGCCAATTTGCCCGATGTGCCTAGCTTGAACGATAGCGTGCAAGGCTTCAATGTAGCCACTTGGTTTGGTTTATTTGCACCCGCCAACTTAGCCGATGCTACAGCGCAAAAATACATGAGTGCGTTCTCCGCTGCCTTGAGCTCTGTAGAAGGCAAAGACAAACTGAGCAAGATGGGCATCGCCCCAGAGACTCTGCAAGGCGTTGAGATGGCTAAGTTTGTCAAAAGCGAGCATGATAAATACGGTGCGTTGATCAAAGCCGTGAAGATCAAGCTCGATTGAAATAGATGGCCGTCAAACCCATCATCTACGGCCAATCAGATCGCCCGCCGCGAGGAGACTATGCGCGGGCGCGATCTGATTACACCTGCGATCAAAATTTTGCTGCTTACACAGCGGCCGATCATGAGACTTGGCGAAAGCTCTATGCGCGGCAGACGGCACTGCTGCCGGGCTTAGCTGCACAAAGCTTCATTGATTTGCTGCCGCAGCTCAATGCGGCGCAAGGCATTCCGCGTTTTGAAGATATCAATGCACGCTTGCTGCCTGCGACTGGCTGGCAACTCGTGGGTGTGCCGGGCTTGATTCCTGAAGTGCCATTTTTCTCCCTGCTGGCGAATCGAAAATTTCCCGTTACCGATTGGATTCGCACGCCGCTTGAGATGGATTACGTCGTAGAGCCTGATATTTTTCACGATCTCTTTGGCCATGTGCCGTTGCTGTTTGATCGAACTTATGCGGATCACATTCAAGCCTACGGCCAAGGAGCACTCAAGGCGCATGCGTTGGAACTTAGTGATCCAAGTTGTAAAGCAGCGGTGGAGCATCTCTCGCGGCTTTATTGGTACACGATTGAGTTTGGCCTGCTGCGCGAAAAAGGCAAAGGCAGTGGCAATGGCGGCGAACAGATGCGCGCTTACGGCGCAGGCATTTTGAGCAGCCCGGGCGAGTTGTCGCATAGCGTTAACTCATCGCAGCCAGCGCGACTGCCGCTCACCAATTCGAAGGAGCTGCTGGCATGCATGGCTTCAAAGTACAAAATTGATACCTATCAATCCCAGTACTTCGTCATCGAGGATTTTGAAGCTCTGATGTCGCTCACCTCACGAGATTTCACACCGCACTATCGCGCGTTGGCTAAAAATTTATTGGGATAAAGCTTCAGAGCGAACGCGCATCACATCGCCTTGCGTGATGCATTGCTGCCTTGCCGTGCCTTTGTAGGTGAGCATGAAATTTCTGTAGGCATTGCTTTGATACGGATCGGTGATCATGTAGCCAGCACGATCTTTGCACACACCAGCTTTGCAATCTTTCAAAGTCGCGCCGTAGATCACGCGGCCGTCTTTCGTGATGCCGGGGAAGGCGCTGGCTTGTAGCTCGAAATCTTGGCCAGTGGCGCGGCCCTCTAGCTCAGCAGGTGAGATGTTGAAGGGGCGCTGTAGCTCTCGGCTGTACCAAAAAGCTTGGGCACTGTATTCCCACGCGAGGTCTGCCGAGCCGACCTTTCCGCCGCTGTTCGCTTGCGGCAAACCGAATATCGCTTTGCCGCTGGAGAAATCAAAAGCTTCTTTGAGATCGCAGGATTTTCCACTTTCTCCAAACCCAAAAATTCGCATCGTTTGCTTGCCTTGCAAAGGCGTTTGCGGCAGCGCAGCGAATTCGGTGCCATCGACGCTGATCATGGGCAGCGCATACAGCGGCCCATCGTGCCGCACGCGTTCGCGGCAGTGAAATACGGGGCCGGTATCGGCTGTGATGCGGTGACGTTGCACGTCAACCTCAATCGTGCGCGAGACCAATGCGCCCTCGCCTTGCGTTTGTGAATCGCCCGAAGCATTCGGCCAAGAAAGTGAGCGAATACGGATGTGACCGGGTTTGGCAGACGGCAGCTCAGCGGCCGCAGCATAGAAGCCATCCATGCCACCTTTCAACACAGGGCGCGGCATATTTTGAGACGAAAATGGCGTATTGCCGGCGTATTTGCTGCGTACAATGCTATCAAATGTGTAGTGATCACCGTTTGTGTCCACCAAATAGCGCCAACGGCCTTGCACTGGAAAAGCTTCGTTTTTGAGCGGCGTGGGAATCGCGCGAATGACTTGCCCTTCGCTTGAGAGTTCAATCAAGCTGACCTCGCCCAAGCGTTGGCCTGAGTAGCTGCGCAAGATGTAGCGCCCATCGGGGCTCACGCGCTCATAAGCGCCAAGCGCCACTGTGGTCTTGCCATACGCATCGGTTTGCGTGCCCGCAATGCTTTGCGGCAGCTCGGCAAATTGATGCGCTGCAATGCAAGCTTGAGGATCAGTTTTATCCACGTTTTTAGGCAATATTTGGCTGGTCGCCGGCATAGATACTGCGTAGAGTGCTATTGAATACATAGCGATTCGGATCAGATGCAATGGTGTCATGGTTGCCGCAAACGCTGATCCAAACTACTCACCCATGCGCTCCAAGGCATGGCGCCAACGACGGGATGCGGATGAACGCCGCGCGCTGTGATCACAAATGCGGTGGGGAAATGGCGCAGCGCCTCACGCTCGATGAGCTGCGCAGCGCAAAGCGGCCGGCTGGTGTCGGTGAGTGAAAAATAAGGCGGCGTGGCCAGATCAAGCGCATCTATTTCCAGCGGCGTAAAAGCTACGGCTGGCCGCGTAGGCGCAGCGTCTATCAAATCCGGCATGCGTTTGCTAGAGGCGTGCGGCATCGGCCATTCATTGCGAGGCACACGCATGTCGTGCAGCGCCACAAAATCTAAGCCCGCCGCTGCCGCCGCGCGAGAGGCCATCGCCATGTTTTGCACGGAGTACACCATGCGCGGCGACCAGACATAAATCAGCGTGCCGCGCTGTGCACTGCTCGCTTTCAATTGATGCAGTTGTTCATCATCAAAACATGTGCTTGCCGGCGCATTTGCTGCGTACAGGGCTATGAATAAAAGAGCAACTGACGAGACCGCCATGCGCTTGATCCGCAGGGCAACGGGGCATGTCAAAACAAATGCGAACAGCTGTTTCATCATCAAATGCTTAAGAGCCCCAGCCCAGCAACTCTAGCAATTGCGCAGGCTGCTCCACCACAACATCTGCACCCCAGCTGTGCACCGCATGCTCGCCAATATATCCCCAATTGGCGGCAATCGTAGCCATGCCAGCGGCGCGGCCCGATTCGATATCGCGCCGATCATCGCCAACATACCAACATTGCTTGGGATCCAAGCCAGCCATGCGAGCCGCAGCGAATACGGGTTCAGGATGCGGCTTGGTATGCGGCGTGGTGTCGCCGCTGATCACGGCCGCTGCGCCATGCAGGAGGGGCATTTGCAGCACCAACGGATCGGTGAAGCGCTTGGATTTGTTGGTGACGATGCCCCAAGGCAGTTTTTTGCTACGAATGGCGAAAAGCAATTCGCTCACGCCATGAAAAGCGAAGGTTCTCTGCGTGAGGTTGCTTTCGTAATTCACATAAAACTCTTCACGAAATGCCTCGTAATTCGCATGATCGGGCTTCATCTCAAAAGCGATTTGCAGCATCCCGCGTGCGCCCGCGCCAGCCATGGGCCGATAGCGCTCATAAGCAATTGAGGCCAAGCCGCGATCCGTGCGCAGCTTGTCAGCCGCTGCAGCCAGATCCGGAGCACTGTCAATCAGCGTGCCGTCGAGGTCAAAGAAAATGGCTTGAGGGGTGAAGAGAGACGGCATTTTATAAGCGATTTAGGCAGATAGCCGGCATAGAATATGCGCGCAGTGCTATTGAATTAATAGTAAACGATTTCATGCCGGGCGGCGCGTGGCCATCATGTAATTGACGCTGGTATCTTGGTCGTGCCAATAGCGGCCCGTGATCGGGTTGTATTGCAGGCCGCGCAGCTCGGTTTGCTCTAAGCCCGCTTCACGCACATCGCGCGCGAGCTCGCTGGGCCGGATGAATTTAGCGTAATCATGCGTGCCGCGCGGCAGCATATTGAGCACATATTCCGCGCCCACCACGGCAAACAGCCAAGCTTTGGCGTTGCGATTGATGGTGGAGAAAAACACCCAACCGCCGGGCTTGACAAGCTCTGCGCAGGCTTTGACCACGGACGCGGGCTGCGGCACATGCTCGAGCATTTCCATGCAGGTGACGATGTCATATTGCGCCGGTTGCTCTTGCGCCAAATCCTCGGCGCTGCATTCGCGGTAAGCCACATGAGGCGTTTGGGCTTCTATCGCATGGAGCTGCGCGACTTTAAGCGCCTTGCCGGCTAAATCAATCCCCAATACATCGGCCCCGCGCCGCGCCATAGAATCCGCCAAAATCCCGCCACCGCAACCGACATCGAGCACTTTTTTGCCTTGCAACTTGGCGGACTGATCGATCCAATCTAAGCGCAACGGATTGATCGCATGCAATGGCTTGAATTCCCCAGTCGCGTCCCACCAGCGGTGTGCAAGCGCGGAGAATTTGGCGAGTTCGGCGGGATCGGCGTTTTGTGATGTAGCGGCTTGAGAAGTCATGACTTGAATTGTCTCTCACTTCTTCGAGACCTTTTTCCAACTCAGCCGTTTGCCCTTCGTTGCTTTGTTGGTGTTTGAAAGATTTCTTTTTAGCAAGAGCGGCTGCGAGCTTGAGGCGTTTCGCCCGCCTTCAGAAGCGGGTACCAATACCGTTCATTTAAGCACCATTCGCCCTGAGGTATCGAAGGGCTTGCTGGGGCTTCGATGCCGCATCCCGAGCCATTATGGCGTTAACCGAACA
>JAYUSD010000184.1:0-17309 GCA_043755865.1 Variovorax sp.
GAGAAAGGTTATCGAGCGCGTATCAACGCAAACTGCGCCATCTCGCCACGGCGAAACAACACATTCACAGGCTTACTGCGATCGGCCTTCGACACAGCAGCATCAAATTCAGCCACGGTATTTACCTCAGTATTGGCCACCGCCACAATCACATCGCCCTCGCGCAGGCCAGCTCGCGCTGATGCATCAGTGGCCGCCGTCACGCGCACGCCGCCTTTTAGTTTGAGCTCTTTCTTTTGAGCGTCAGTCAGCTCAGCGACGGCCAAGCCCACAGTTGACCCAGCGCCCGTTGGCTTCGGTGGCTCAGCAGGTGCCGCAGCTTTTTTCACCGCTGTCTCAGCCGGAATTTCCACCAAAGTCACGCTCAAATCGCGCGATTGCCCACGGCGAAACACCGTGATCGTGCTCTTCGTGCCCGGCTTTGTGCCGCCTACGATGCGCGGCAGATCGGTAGATTTTTCAATCGTTTTGCCATCAAACTTCGTGATCACATCACCGGCTTCTACGCCTGCCTTAGCTGCTGGCGCATCAACTTCGACCGAGCGCACCAACGCGCCAGCAGGTCTTGGCAAGCCAATCGATTCCGCAATCTCTTTGCTCACCTCGCCAATTTGCACACCAATGCGGCTGCGCACCACGCGGCCTGTGGCGCGCAGCTGATCGCTCACGCGCACTGCTTCATCAATCGGAATCGCAAACGAGATGCCTTGAAAGCCGCCAGAGCGAGAATAAATTTGGCTGTTGATGCCGACGACTTCGCCGCGCAAATTGAGCAGCGGGCCGCCCGAATTGCCAGGGTTGATCGCCACATCGGTTTGGATAAATGGCAAGAAATCGCCCGTATCACGGCCTTTGGCGCTCACGATGCCGGCGGTCACGGTATTCTCCAAGCCAAACGGCGAGCCAATCGCCATCACCCATTCGCCCACGCGAAGGCGATTGATATCGCCAATTTTTACCGCGGGCAATCCTGCTGCTTCTATTTTGATCACGGCCACATCCGTGCGCTTGTCTGCGCCGATGATTTTGGCTTTGAGCTCGCGCTTGTCAGTCAGCGTGACGATCACTTCGTCTGCACCTTCAACCACGTGCGCATTGGTCATGATGAATCCATCAGCGGACAAAATAAAACCGGAGCCTACGCCGCGCGGTACTTCGCGCTCTTCTTCTGGCGCGCGTGGTGAGTTGGGTGCACTGCCTCGGGGTGGCGTGTTGCCACGCGGCGCGCCGGGAATGCGATCACCGAAGAAGCGACGAAAAAATTCTTGCATTTCCTCGTCCATGCCTTCTAAATTCGGCCCGCCGCCAGCACGTGTGGACACTTTTGACAACGTACGAATATTCACCACGCTTGGGCCATGGGCTTCAGCCAGATCAGCAAAATCCGGCAGTGTGATGCGCGTGCCGGTCTGCGCGTGCGCTTGGCGTATAGGCAAGAGCGCCGAGCCGCCAAGGCAGGCAAGAGCCAATGCGCAGCTTAATGCCGTGGCTTGCAAATTGCGCTGGAATTTAAAGGTGCAGAAATTTTTCATGGGGCATCTGGAAAGAAAAAATAGACAACGCGAGATAGCGAGAAGAGTTGACTGGGAGCTATGGCGCTTTTGAGCGATCTACTTTTTTCGCTCAAGCGCTGTCGCAAAATTGCGCAGTGTTTGCGGCGGCACCTCGCCCACTACCGTGAGGAAATACTCATTCATGCGGCGAAAAAGGGAATGCGTGGCGCCGGTGCTGTGAATGCCTTCTTGCGTGTGGCGAGCTTTGTCGAAAGTTTCCACGAAGAGCGACACAGTAGCCAAACCATCGGAGAAGACCCATTGCAGCGTGTCATCACTCGCATCGGCATTGGCCGAGCCGCGCTTGTAGCAGCTCACGCTTTTGAAGCCGGGCACCGCTGTTTTAAGCGACCAACCCTCGGCTACTGCGGTGGTTTTCACGATATCGGCTTGCTCCACGCGCCAGCCACCGTCAGGTTTCATCATTTGCTTGAGCTTATCGGCCTTCACAGGCGCATCCAACTGCAATTCAGAAAACGCGGCTTGCTCCAGCACCGCACCGCCAGCATCCAGCGTTTGCAGCTTGAGCACCAAGGCGCTTTTGCGCTCCGTCCAAAGGCGATAGCCGTAGCGCAGACCATCGCGCGCCGCGAGCAGCACGACATCGGCTTCCAAACCCGCAATACGCTCAATGCCTTGCGATTTGAGTGTATAAAACTCTGGGATTTGGTTTGCGCCGGGCTTGAGCAATTCAGAAAACGGCGTGCCGGAGCCCCTGCCCTCGCGCTTTTCAACGCGCGCAAGCTTTGATTCGGGCATGAAGGTGACGAGTTTGTCGTCTTTGCGAATGGTGCTGCGCGGCGAGCCAGTCAGCGCTTCTACGCGCTCTATTTGGCTACTGCCATCACAGGTATGCCAAATGCGCGCCGAGCTCATGCCTTCGCGCGACGATTGCACCAAGGTGCCGATATAAGAGCGCTTTTTCATCGAAGCTTCATGCATGCGCACCAGCCATTCGTTGATCGATATTGCGCCATCGCCGGTTTGCACAGGTATTGCGTTGGGGCTGACTTGCGCAAGTATCGCAGCTGGCAACAAACTGGTTGCAACAAGCAAGCCAAGCACTATTAAATAGTGAGCACTCCGCGCAATATATATGCCGGGTAGAGCCGTATTTTTCTTAAAAATCATGATGATTTATGAGTTGAGGCGTGATAGCTCAATCGCTACGGGCGCGCGGCGCCAAGCGAGACGCTGCGCAGCGAGCCAGCTGGCTGCTGCAAGGCCGAGCTGCCGCCAAATTGCCTGTGGGCTGCAAGCAGCTCATCTAATCGCGAATCACGGATCATGGTGACTTCTTGGCCATCAATTTGTACACTTTTTTGCCCGCCGAAAGCAACCCGCGCTTGACCCGATGCGCTGGTTGCTGATGCATTGATCGTCGGTGCATTTTGGCTTTGTGCCATCACGCCGCCCTGCGCAAGTGCTTTTTCGCCCAAAGCGCCTACGCCGCCCAACAGAGCCCAAGCCAGCGAACCGACAGCGGCAAATGCGGCCACTCCAGCCACCATCTTCCAGCGAAACAGGCCATCGTTGGCAGCTTCACGCTGCGGCATCAGAGCAGGCCTCACCGCTGCATCACCGCTGGCCACACTGTGCGCCACCGTGCCGCTTTGCTGCTCGCGAAGCACTGCGCTGATGGCGCTCATGCTGCGCCATTGCAGCATCACACCCACACCATCATCATCCAAACTCGCTCGCACCAAGGCTGCAGCATCAGCGCGCGAGAGCTCACCATCGTGCAAGGCAGACAGTTGCTCTTGCACGCTTACATTTTCGGATTCAACGTATTTCATGATCAAAAATTCCAACCCACTTCATTTCGTTGCGTGTCAAAAACATGGCGGCAATATCTGCGTATCGCGCAACATGCCGCCTACCACCGCTTGCCTGTCTGCCGCTCTAGCATTGGCTTGATGCGAGCAGATATCGCCTCTCGCGCCCGGAAAATCCGCGAGCGCACCGTGCCTATCGGGCAATTCATCGCCTCGCTGATATCTTCGTAGCTGAGGCCTTCCATCTCTCTGAGTACCAAAGCGCGACGCAGTTCCTCAGGAAGTGCTTCTAAAGCCTCGTTCACAGCATTGGCAATTTCTTTGGCCGCATAGGCGGCATCAGGCGTATCGGCCTCGCCGCCGCTGTTCATCAGCGCATCCATAAGAGGATTCTCGTCCTCATCGCTACCCGAACGCAAGCTGGATTCACTGATCACAGGATTTCTTCGCACGGCCACGAGATGCTTCTTAGCCGTGTTAATCGCGATGCGATAGAGCCACGTGTAAAACTGGGATTCACCGCGAAAACCAGCAATCGCCCGCCAAGCTTTTAAAAAGCTCTCTTGCACAATATCTTGCATGGCGCCTTCATCGCGCACCATGCGCGAGAGCATGCGTTCGAGCTTCTTGCGGTATTTGATGAAGAGCAACTCAAAAGCGCGCTCGCCCTCTGGCCCACCGGTCTTGGCAATGTCTACCAAGGCTTGATCAGGATCGCTCTGCGGCGCGATCACAGTTCCTTGCGGCTCAGCTTGCGTGAGGGCATCCATCTCAGGCAACACGCTTTTCATGGGCCAACATCTCGGATGCTGACACGATAGCATTCGCTGGCGAAGCCGATGCGTAAATCGCGCGACGCAAAGCCAGCCAAGCGTGTTGGTCGGCTGCTGCATCGCCGTGTTTGGATTCGAGGTGAAACCACTGCGTTGTTATGGGGGAACTTTTGTTGTTGCTTGCAAGAGCTTTGAAACTCACCAGCATGTAGCTTTGCAGATCAAAATGCAGCACGCAAGTTCCTTCCAACTTTGCATTTTCTTGCAGCCAATACCAAGCGCCTTGAGCGTAATGCAAGCGGCCCATCGGTGCTTTCCAAGCATCACGCAGCAGCCAAGCGGCAGCGACTGTGCTGATCAGCACAAAAAGCGCATTTTCAATGCCAAAATGGCCGTTTGCCGGCATAGAATATGCGCAGAGTGCTATGAATATGATAGTTACAACGCATGCCGCTGCACGATACACGCGGCTCGCAGCGAGTACATGAGTGAGGGCAGGTGGAGTGCGCATAGCTTGTGAACAGCAGCGCCCGTCTCGCTTGATCAAACGCGCTTGAAAACCAACGCGCCGTTGGTGCCGCCAAAGCCGAAATTGTTTTTCAGTGCCACTTTGATCTCTTTTTTACGTGCAGTATTGGCGCAGTAATCCAAATCGCACTCAGGATCTTGGTTTTGTATATTGATCGTAGGCGGAATCGTTTGGTGGTGCATCGCCAGCACAGTAAATACGCTTTCTAAGCCGCCTGCTCCGCCCAACAGATGGCCGGTTGCGCCCTTAGTAGAGCTGACCACCACACTCTTCGCGTGCTCACCCAGGGCTGCTTTGATCGCATTGGTTTCGTTGATGTCGCCCAGCGGCGTAGATGTGCCGTGCGCGTTGACGTAATCCACATCGCTGGGTTGCAAGCCCGCATTGTTGATTGCAGACAACATGGCACGGCGCGGGCCATCCATATTGGGTGCGGTCATGTGGCCAGCATCTGCGCTCATGCCAAAGCCGGCAATCTCAGCGTAAATTTTTGCGCCGCGAGCAACTGCATGCTCATATTCCTCAATTACCATCACGCCTGCGCCTTCGCCGAGCACAAAGCCATCGCGATCTTTATCCCACGGGCGAGAAGCCGTGGCCGGATCATCATTGCGCGTGGAAAGCGCACGCATCGCGGCAAAGCCGCCCACGCCCAGCGGCGAGATGGTGGCTTCTGAGCCACCGCAAATCATCACATCGGCATCGCCATACTCGATCATGCGAGCAGAAATGCCAATCGCATGCAAGCCGGTGGTGCAGGCCGTGACGACAGCGATATTCGGGCCTTTGAATCCGTATTTCATGCTGACATGACCAGAGATCATATTAATGATGCTGGCCGGAACGAAAAACGGCGTAATTCTGCGCGGGCCGCGTGCAGTCAGCTCTGCATGGGTGCCCTCAATCAGCGGCAAGCCGCCAATGCCCGAACCAATATTGACGCCGATGCGCACCGATTGCTCATCACTCAACGCTTCATTGATGGGCAGCCCAGAATCTTTGACCGCCTGCACCGCAGCTGCAATGCCGAAATGGATAAAGGTGTCCATCGTGCGGGCTTCCTTAGAGGTCATGTATTCCTCCACATTGAAACCCTTCACCTCGCCTGCAATCTTGCAAGAAAAAGCACTCGCATCGAATTTGGTGATTGCGCCGATTCCACTTTGCCCGGCGATCAGCGCGGCCCAAGCCGATTCCACGGAGTTGCCCACCGGGCTGATGCAACCCAATCCTGTGACGACGACGCGACGTTTGTTCATAAGTTAGCCGAAAATCTTCTTGTCTAAAATGAAAAAGGGCAGGCAGCTTCTCAGCTACCGGCCCTTCGATGACAGGAGGCCCGTGCTCCCCTTATGCTTTCTTGTGCGTATTGGCGTAGTCAATGGCAGCTGCCACTGTGGTGATCTTCTCGGCGTCCTCATCCGGAATCTCAATGCCAAACTCATCCTCCAAAGCCATCACTAACTCTACCGTGTCGAGCGAGTCAGCGCCCAGATCGGCCACGAAAGCCTTTTCTGGAGTCACTTGAGACTCTTCTACGCCCAATTGCTCGGCGATAATTTTTTTGACACGTGCTTCGATATCACTCATAAGTCCCTCTGAGGGTTGTTGAAAACATCTTTATTCTACCCGTTTAGAGGCGACAGCCTACGCACTTATCTTGTTTAAAAAACAGCGCATGGCTCGCCGCAATCTTCCGGAAAACAACATCGCATCGCAGCTTTCGTGCGTGATTGGGCGTTTTTCAGACGGTTTTGAAGCCAAACGACCTACACACTGCTCTAAAAATTACAATACTCAGATGATTGCACACACTTTTGTACTGCCTTTACTGACCCGACATGGCCTCGCTTTTTTCACAGCTCTGATCTTGTGCCAGAACGCTTTCGCGCAAGTCTGCGCTGCGCCAGGCAAGGATGCACCAGGCGCGATCAGCGGTGTCGTCAATACTTTTTATCAAGGCAATGGCAATTTGGTCATCGGCGCAAGCAGTTTGACCTTAGGCGCCTCCATCGGCGCTGCGGGCACTGTCGCAGTGGGCGATCTG
The DNA here is from genome assembly GCA_043755865.1 of Variovorax sp. Classification (GTDB taxonomy): domain Bacteria; phylum Pseudomonadota; class Gammaproteobacteria; order Burkholderiales; family Burkholderiaceae_C; genus JANMDU01. The sequence goes on from JAYUSD010000184.1 coordinate 6,678, forward strand.
CTCATGGTGATCCAGATGCAAGGCGCAACGATCAACAGCACTGACACAGATGCCTACGGCGATGGCACAGCCTCAGGCAACATCAACTCCGTAACTTTCACATCCACAGCTCAGGCCAACGGTTACACAGCGCTGGGGCAAGCCGGCTTGTTTGAATATGTGCGCGTGACCTCAGCGGCAGGCGCGGCCGTTAGCTTCACGCCAGCGCTTACCAACGCCTATGAGCAAAACACCGCAGCCCAGCCCCGGCGTACCTATCAAGTCATCCGTGTGCCGCAATACCCCAGCGCCAGCATCAGCGCGGCCAGCCCAGTGGTCAGCTTGCCTTGGAATGGCACCACAGGCGGCGTCGTGAGCATTGATGTGGCTGGCGCGCTCAACACATCGGGCAGCGGAGCGCACATTAACGTTTCCAACCAAGGCTTTCGCGGGGGCGCTCAAGGCTTGGGCGTTGCAGGCATCAATGCCTCCTTTTGCTGCACCGGCGCTTATTGGTTTGTTAGCAACGGAGATGCCGGCAATGGCGGCGGCAAAGGCGAAGGCATTGCCGGCACGCCGCGCTTCACGCACAGCTACACCGGCGGTAACTTCGACAGCGGAACTGGCTTTTTAGATGCCGTAGGCTATCCAGCGGCGAGCGTGATTGATCTTGGGATCGCCAACATGGGCTACCCCCTCGCAGGCACGACCACATTCGGCGACTTTGCGCGCGGCGCGCCAGCCAATGCGGGCGGTGGCGGCACATCGCACAACTCTGGCGGCGGCGGCGGTGGCAACGGCGGCGTAGGCGGCAACGGTGGGCAAACATTCAACGGCGATGTTGGCCTGCGTGATGTAGGTGGCTTCGGCGGCTCGCGCTTACCGCAAAGCGGATCGCCTGTGGCTACCCGTATTTACATGGGCGGCGGTGGCGGCTCAGGCAGCCTGAATAACGACACAGGCAATCGAGGCCATGGCGGCTATGGCGGCGGCATCATTGCGGTGCGGGCGGGAAGCATCAGCGGCTCGGCCGTCTTCCAAAGCAATGGGCAAAAAGCCATCGACAGCGATGCCGGCCAAGATGCGGGCGGCGGCGGCGGTGCAGGCGGCTCCGTGCTCGTCATTGCAGGCTCAGGGCATGGCAACGTCACGGCGATTGCGCGCGGCGGCTACGGCAGTAATTCCAACCTCAACACGTCCAACGCAAGCGCTGCGCCGCCGCTAGGCGGATCAGCGACCAATTGCTGCGGTGGCGAACGCGAAGGCCCGGGCGGCGGCGGCGGGGGCGGTGTGGTGATCTACAACTCACCTATTGGAAGCTCGGTACTCACGCGCGGCATCAATGGGCTCTCACGCGAAGACAAATTTTTAGGTTTTTCAGGCAACATGCTGGCCGGCCCCGGCACCGATGGCGCGCAAGCCACCGTGAGCAGCAATGCGGTCGTAGGCGCGCGCGCAGGGTACGAATGCCTGCCGTTGTTGACTGCCACCAAATCCACCACCACATCCACACGCACCGTGCCGCCTGACGCCACGGGAACTTACGTGGTCGTGTTAAGCAACGCGCCGAACGCAGGCGTGGCCTACGCCGTCGGCTTAAGCGATCCGCTGTCTGCGCCTTTCACCTTAAGCGGCAGCAGCGCAACAACAACCTATGGCGCAGGCGCATCTGGCCCAGCATCACCCGTGTCCGCCAGCGGCACGAATACCGTCATCATCGGCATAGCAGGCAATGCCACAAGCAGCTTTACGCTCAACCCCGGCAGCAGCCTCACGCTCACATTCAATGTGGCGCTCAACGGCGCAGCCGCAGGCACGTATCAAAACCCAATCAATCTGCGCTTTGCAGACCCGACACGCACCAGCGGCGGCAGCGCGCAAGGCGCAGTCAACAGCACCGCCACGCCTGGCGGCACCTATGCCAGCGGCCAAAGTGTGGGCGGCAGCAATTACAACGCGGCTAGCAGCACACAAGAAGATATCGTGATCAGCGGCGCTCCGGGCACGACAGCTGATGTGGTGATCAGCAAAAGCGGCACGGCTGCCGCCGAAGTCGGCCAGCCGGTGGCGTACACCCTGCTGGTCAGCAACAACGGCCCGGCCAATGTGCCCGGCACGATCACAGTGAGCGACATTGTGCCCGCCAACATCGGCACGGTCACTTGGGTCTGCACCTTAGTTGCAGGCACAGCAGATTGCGACACCTCCACCGTGGGCGCAGGCAGCGCTGGCAGCGGGAACGCCATCACCCTGCCTCGCGTCGCGTTAAACAGCGGCGGACAAATCCAAATCATCGTCTCTGGCACAGCGATTACGGCTGGCACGGCGGTCAACACCGCCACCGTCAGCTTGCCCGCCGGCTACAACGATCCCACGCCATCGAACAACCACGCCACAGCCACCACAACGATTACCACGCCCAGCGCCGATCTCTCGATCAGCAAAAGCAATGGTGTGAGCACCGTCACCCGTGGCGGCGTGACGGCGTATACCATCGCCCTAGGCAATGCTGGCCCTTCAGCGGCCAACAACGCCATCGTCACCGACACGCCCTCTGCTGGCCTCGTGCTTTTATCGGTCACGTGCAGCGCGCAAGGCGGTGCAGTCTGCCCCGTGTCGCTTTCCACCAGCACATTCCAAGCCGGCCTCACCATTGCCACCTTCCCCGCTGGCGGCAGCTTGACCTTTACGCTCAATGCGCAAATCAGCGCCAGCGGCGGCTCGGTCACCAACACCGTCACGATTACGCCACCCGTGGGAACGATTGACCCAACACCTGCCAACAACATCGCCAGCGATTCAGACATCACCGTCGCCGCCGTCACGCGCGTGATCAGCGGCGCTTCCTTCTGCCCGGCAGGCACGCTAGAGCAAACTCTCAATTTAATTGGCAACAGCGACTACTCAAACACCAGCTTCGGCGTGGGCGCAAACGTGGTGCAAGCCACGACAGACACCTACCCTGCCGACACCAGCGTTGCGCTGCAAAGCGGTGCTAAAAACTATGTGGGCGGCGTTGTGATTCAAAACCCATTCCCCGGCGATCCCACGCGCAGCGTGTCGGCCACCAACAACTGGCTTTACAGCAATGGCAACACCACCGGCGCGGCTTACCGCATCTGGTCGCAAGCTGTGAGCGGCCTCGTGCCCGGTCGCACCTACACTTGGTTTTATTACGGCTCCAATGCGTTGGCTTCCGGTAACGCAGCGGCCGATCTGCCTTTGATTGACTTGCGCATCGTCAACGGCACGGTGACGACCAGTTTGGGCGCGGCCGACTCCTATGCCAACGAGCCCGCCGGCGCAACCGACACATGGACGCTGCGCGAACGCATCTTCACTGCCAGCGCAAGCGCAGTGACGCTGCAATTGTGGGATGCCGCGCTGGGTAATGCTGGCGACGACTTTGCCAGCACACAAGTCCAACTGCGCGAATGCCGCCCGAGTGTTGATGTGTTTGTCACCAAGACCAATGGCGTGAGCCAAGTCACTGCACTGGGCACCACAGCGTACGTGATCACGGTAGGCAATGCAGGCCCTGGCGATGCAGACAACGTGACTGTGCGCGATGCTGTGGCCATTGGCCTCGCCAAAACCGGCGTGAGCTGCGCGGCAACTGGCGTCGGCGCGATCTGCCCGGCGTTGGTCAACGTGATCGGCTTGGAAGGCTCGGGCTTGCTGATTCCTACACTGCCCGTGGGCACTACGGTGGTCTTCACCGTCACAGCCAACGTCACAGCACTTAATGGCACGGTCACCAATACCGTGAACCTGACATTGCCCGCAGGCGTGACGGATACCAACACCGCCAACAACAATGCCAACGACGTTGACCGTGTGCAAGGCTTGGCAGCGATCATCATCACCAAGACCAATGGTACAAATACCCTGATTGCTGGCAGCACCACGAATTACACCATCACGGTAGCCAACAATGGGCCATCAGATGCGAGCAACTCGGTATTGCGCGACCCAACCACTCCTGGCTTGCGTTGCACCACCGCTGCCGTCTGCACAGCCAGCGCAGGTGCATCCTGCGGTGCGCCAAGCATCCCGATAGCCACCTTGCAAAGTGGATTCACCATCCCCAGCTTTCCATCAGGGGGCCAGCTCGTACTGAGCTTGATTTGCAGCGTCACGGCGACTGGGCAATAGCTATTAATTTAATAGCACGCTGCGTATATTCTATGCCGGCTACAGGCCGATTCTCTTTAAAATGTATCTGCTGTAGCGCTTATCCCGTTGCTCAGTCATTGCGCGGCTAGGCGCCGATGCCAACAGTGCTTTAGCACGGCCACGAGGCTCAAAGACGCATCGCAGTGCTTTACCAACGGGATCACATGGACATGTCGCCCTGTAGGTCACATGTACATTCCACCATTCACATGTATTTCCTGCCCCGTGATATAGCCCGCGCGCGGGCTGGCTACGAAAGCCACGGCATAAGCGATGTCTGCCGGTTTGCCCAAGTGACCGAGCGCGATTTGTGTGAGCAAGGCTTGCTGCTGAGCTTCTGGTAGGCTGGCCGTCATGTCGGTCTCGATAAAGCCCGGCGCGATGCAGTTCACAGTGATATTTCTACTACCCAGCTCGCGAGCAAGAGCGCGGGTCATGCCCGCTAGGCCCGCTTTGGCGGCTGCATAGTTGGCCTGCCCAGCATTGCCCGATGCGCCCACCACGGAAGTGATATTGATGATGCGGCCATAGCGCTGCTTCATCATCGGGCGGATCACGGCTCGGCTGATGCGGAAGACAGCTTTGAGATTCGTGTCCATCACAGCATCCCAGTCCTCATCTTTCATGCGCATGGCCAATTGATCGCGCGTGATGCCAGCGTTGTTCACCAGCACTTGAATGCCGCCGCGCTCTTTCACGATCTGGTCAATCAAGGCATCTGTTGCCGCTGCGTCAGTGACGTTGAGCACCACGCCATGAATGCCAGCAGCCGTGATCTTGGCTGCACCTTCAGCGCTGGTGGCTGTGCCGATCACCGTCATGCCAGCGGCTTTGAGTTCTTGCGCAATGGCCGCGCCAATGCCGCGCGTGGCGCCGGTGACCAATGCTATGTGTTGTTCAGTTTGATTGCTCATGATTGCTCTGTGCTTAAAGTATTGGTTTATTTGAGGCTGAAGACAAATTTCCGGACGCGAAAGGCGCAAAAGTTACGCGAAAGACGCGAAAAATATCAAAAAAAATACAAAAAGAAGAATACAAAAAGAAGAATGCAAAAAAATATTTGACTATAAGGATTTCAACATTCGTCTTTTGGCATTTCTTTTTCGCGTCTTTCGCGTAACTTTCGCGTCTTTCGCGTCCGGATGTCGGTATTTGATTTTCTCTCAGGTCAAAAGCGGCCGACCCTCAGCCAAGGAAGTCGGATCGAATATTGCGCCGCTCACGATCTCAGCATCAATGCGCTTGCACATGCCCGCGAGCACCTTGCCCGGCCCACACTCGATCACGATGTTCACATGACGCGCCTTGATAGCTGCAATGCACTCCACCCAGCGCACTGGCCCGAAGGCTTGGCGATACAAGGCGTTTTTAATTTTCGCAGCGTCTGTTTCGACGGCTACATCAATGTTGTTGACCACTGGGATTTGAGGCGCATTAAAAGTCAGCGTTTCGAGATGCACCTTCAGTTTCTCAGCCGCTGGCTTCATCAAGCTCGAATGAAACGGCGCGCTCACTGGCAGTGGCAGACAACGCTTCGCACCCCTCGCCTTAAGCGCATCGCTCGCCTTTTCCACGCCCGCTTTGCTGCCCGCAATCACCGTCTGCGCCGGATCATTGAAATTCACAGCCTCAACGATTTCGCCAGTAGCACTCGCCACCTCTGCGCAGACCGCTATCACATCCATAGCAGCCATCCCCAAGACAGCCGCCATCGCCCCCGTGCCCACCGGCACAGCTTCCTGCATCGCCGCCGCACGAAGGCGCACGGTTTGCACCGCGACTTTGAGAGTCAACACGCCCGAGGCGACTAAAGCCGAATACTCCCCCAGCGAATGCCCCGCCACCACCGATGGCACAACGCCACCTTCAGCCAGCCACGCCCGGTACGCCGCCACCCCAGCCACCAGCATCACCGGCTGCGTATTCGTGGTGAGCCCCAGAGCCTCCTTCGGCCCTTCTTTGATCAACTTCGCTACATCCTCGCCAAGCGCCTCAGAGCTTTCCTTCAACACAGCAGTAACAGCGGGGTGATCCCCCCAAGCATCCAACATACCCACAGATTGCGAGCCTTGACCGGGGAAGACGAATGCGAATGGTTTCATAAACTGTTAATTTTTTGGGTATTCACGCTTAGCATGCATGATGCGCACGATGTCGATCTTTGTGGATTTCACTTCGTAGATCAAGATGTAATTTGGGTGGACAACATACTCCCTTGTACCGTTGACCCGACCACGCCGAAAGAGATACGGCATGTTTGACAATTTGTCTGCCGCCTGAACGAAAAGCTCGTGCATCTCGTGTGCCGCGCTGGGGTTTCTGATTTCTATGTAATCGATGATCTCAATCAAATCCCAAGTGGCTTGCCTCGTCCACTCAACGGGCAACACGCGCAGCCCTTCTTCTGACCAACTCCTCATCAACCATCTTCATGGCTTGGTCATGCGGAATCGAAGGCCGTGGATCGTCTAACGCCTCGCGCACCTTGGCGCGAAACCAGCGGTCATAGCTGTCCGCTTGCTCTTGCGTATCAAATTCCGAGATGAGGGGATCGAGTGCGGTCGTATTCATCGCATGAGTTTAAAGCTTTCAGCCGGTTTTGCAAGTCGGCTACATCAAAGCGCTCGGGTCATAAAGCAGCTGTATTTGTCAAGCGCATAGTCAGCAAAAGGCCCACAAACCGTGAAGCCATGCCTCGCATACAGCGCACGAGCTGGCGCAAATTGCGTCTGCGTCCCCGTCTCTAAATTCAAGCGCTTGATGCCGCGCTGCTTCGCCGTGGCTATCAGATGCCCCAGCATCTCAGAGCCCACGCCTTTGCCCCGATGCGCATTCGCCGTGCGCATGGATTTGATCTCAGCTTCTTGGCCACCCAAATCCTTCAGTGCGCCACAGCCCAGTAATTCCTCACCTTCCCAAACCGTCCAAAAACTGATCTCTGGCTTGCGAAGTTGATCCAAATCCAACGCATGCACACTCTCCGGCGGCGACCACGCTCGCATATCGCGCAAATGCTCTTCGAGCAGCAAGCGAATCGGCTCGCCTTGCAAATCATCCAAAACAATTTTCATCGTTGCCTCACTCATAAAGTCAACAATACCGCGCCCCAAGTAAACCCACCGCCTACGCCCTCTAGCATTAGCGTTTCGCCTTTTTTGATCTTGCCACTACGTACGCCGTGATCGAGCGCGAGTGGGATGGACGCTGCCGAAGTGTTGCCATGATCGGCCACGGTGACGATGACTTTGTCTTCGCTCATTTTGAGCTTTTTCGCCGTGCCGAGCATGATGCGGATGTTGGCTTGGTGGGGGATCAGCCAGTCGATGTCTGCTTCCGTTTTACCGGCTTTGGCTAATACCGAACGCGCTACATCTGCGAGCACGCTAACAGCGAGTTTGAAAACGGCTTGGCCATCCATCTTGAGCAGCGGATCGCCAAGAATCGCGCCGCCGCTCACCGTGCCTGGCACGCAGAGCACGCCGACGTGTTTGCCATCGGCATGGAGCTCGCTGGCCAAGATGCCGGGCTCATTGGAGGCCTCTAAAACCACTGCGCCCGCGCCATCGCCAAACAACACGCAGGTCGTGCGATCTTTGAAATCCAAAATGCGGCTGAACACTTCTGCGCCAACGACCAAGGCGCATTTGGCTGCGCCGGTTTTGATCATCGCGTCGGCCACGGTGAGCGCATAGACAAAACCGCTGCACACGGCTTGCACATCGAATGCGGGACAACCGGCGATGCTTCGCGGTTTATTGCCTTCCGCGCTGAACCCTACATTGACTCCTGAATTTATAGCATTCTGCGTAGATTCTATGCCGGCTAGAGTCGGATTCAGCTCATAAAACTGGCCTAATTTGTGCTGCAAGATGGCCGCCGTGGACGGAAAGATCATGTCTGGCGTAGACGTGGCGCAGATGATCAAATCCACGTCGCCTGCCACTCTTCCTGCCGCTTGCAGCGCGCTCACGCAAGCGGGCAATGCAAGATCGCTGGCCGATTGATCATCGGCTGCGAAATGCCGATTGCGAATGCCGGTGCGCTCTACGATCCATTCGTCGGAAGTTTCAACGCCATCTTTGGCCAGACGTGCGGCTAAATCAACATTGGTGAGTTTATTGGCCGGCAAATAGCTGCCTGTGCCGGTGATGCGGGAATAGGTCGGTGCGCTGAGAGTCATGGATGAGAGTTTGCCATGCTTTTTCTCTGAGTTATTGCGTTGTCATGTGCTGAGGTCTGAAAGACAAGACAGGCCGCGAAAGACGCAAAAGTTACCCGAAAGACGCGAAAAAAATACAGAAATCAAATTCAAAAAAATGTGACAGCACATTCTCTTCAGAAGCTGTGTTTATTTCACGCAGACCTTCGCTTATTTGCGTTGTTTCTTTCGCGTCTTTCGCGTAACTTTTGCGTCTTTCGCGCTAGAAAGTGGCTTTTGTATTTAACCTTCAGTCCCGCTAGCCATAGTCAACAAAGGCGCCGCATGCGCAATCCGCGCTTGCACCTTAGCCACCAAGTCGTGACTAGCGGCCTCATAAGCTTTCGCTAAAGCCGCCTCAAAAGCCAGTGCATCGGCCGAGCCGTGGCTCTTGAATACCAAACCGCGCAAGCCGAGGAGTGCCGCGCCGTTGTATCGGCGATGATCAACTCGATCTTTAAACGCGTTTAAGACAGAATACGCCCCGATAGCGGCAGTTTTGGTGAAAATGCTGCGAGAAAACTCATCGCGCAAGAATTGACCAATCATTTTAGCCAGCCCTTCGCTGGCCTTCAGTGCCACATTGCCCACAAAGCCATCGCACACCACCAAATCTACAATGCCGGTGTAAATATCGTTGCCTTCCACGTTGCCGTAAAAATTCAGATCTCCATTGTTGGCGGCAGATCGCAGCAATTGACCAGTTTTTTTGATGATTTCGTTGCCTTTAATGACTTCTTCGCCAATGTTGAGCAAGCCAACCGTTGGGTTTTCATCATTATTGAGTACAGATACCAAGGCCGAGCCCATGATGGCGAATTGAAACAAATGCTCTGGCTGGCAATCCACGTTCGCACCCAAATCGAGCACCGTCGTCGTTTTGCCCAAAATATTGGGCAGCTGCGTGGCGATCGCAGGGCGGTCAATGCCATCGAGCGTTTTGAGCACATAGCGGGCTATTGCCATGAGTGCGCCGGTGTTGCCGGCGGACACTGCCGCTTGGGCCGCACCGGCCTTGACCTGCGCAATCGCCACACGCATCGAGGAATCTTTTTTCTTGCGCAGCGCCACTTCCAACAGATCGTCCATCGATACCACTTCACTTGCGGGCACGACTTGTGCGCGAGGATGGGAAAAATCTTGCAAAGCATCGGGCAGCCCCACAAGGAGCAAATGCGCACGTGGATGACTCTCCAAAAATGCGCGGCATGCCGGCAGCGTAGAGGCTAGGCCATGATCGCCGCCCATGCAATCGACTGCCAGCGTGATCGCGCCTTTTGCAGCGCTTGCGGGCGGGATGGAGGGCGTTGTCTCGCTTATGGATAACATTTAAGCTGCTATTATATTTATAGCATGTTGCGCAGTGTTTATGCCGGCAAGATGCTTAAAAGATCTAAAAAACCACAGAAGACCATGCAAAAAGCCCGGTGCTCATCCAATGAACAGCGGGCTCATGTGTATCAGCGCAAGCGAACAGCTGCGCCGAAGATGCTTATTCAGCAGCGACTTGCTTTGGCTTGATCACTTGGCGGCCACGGTACATGCCGTTGGGGCTAATGTGGTGGCGCAGGCCAGCTTCTCCGGTGCTGTTGTCGACAACCACATTGGCTGCCACGAGCGCATTGTGCGAGCGATGCATACCGCGCTTAGACGGTGATTTCTTATTTTGTTGAACGGCCATGATGGGCTCCTTGGAACTCTGTGCCCAGCAAATCTGCTAGGAGGGGTTAAATTGGGATCGCCGCAAACCGTGTTGGGTCATGCAGCAAAGCCTTAAATTATAACAGTTTCCGCGCTATGCGCGACAGATTTCACCATGAAGAGCCATGCGCCCGCTACAATCAATGCTGAATGTGCGGCTGTAGCTCAGTGGATAGAGTATTGGCCTCCGAAGCCAAGGGTCGTGGGTTCGATCCCCGCCAGCCGCACCAGATCATACATACAAGGCGAAGCTCTTATTGCCTCATGAAAGCCGGTTCATCGCTTTAAGCCTCGTGCCATGACCGTTCGCCCCCTGCTCTACACCTACCGCCGCTGCCCTTATGCCATGCGAGCGAGGATGGCGCTTTTGCATGCTGCCGTGGCGTTTGATGCTTATGAGATCGTGCTCCGGCAAAAGCCACCCGAGATGCTTGCAGCTTCGCCCAAAGGCACGGTGCCGGTCTTGGTGTTGCCTGATGGCACTGTAATCGAAGAAAGCCTAGAGATCATGCGCTGGGCCTGCGAGGCAAGCGCTCAGTCACAGGGCGCGCAAGACTGGTGGGCTGCTTCGCAGACCT
>JAYUSD010000185.1:0-17283 GCA_043755865.1 Variovorax sp.
AGACGAAGGTGGCCGTCACACACCGTTCTTCAACAACTATCGCCCCCAGTTCTACTTCCGCACCACGGACGTGACGGGCGCGATTGAGCTGCCAGCGGACAAAGAGATGGTCATGCCCGGCGACAACGTGAGCATCAGCGTCAAGCTGATCAACCCGATTGCGATGGAAGAAGGCCTGCGCTTTGCGATCCGCGAGGGTGGCCGCACGGTTGGCTCTGGCGTGGTGGCGAAGATTGTTAAGTAAACCAGGAGCAACACCATGGCTACTAAACAAAAAATCCGCATCCGCCTGAAGGCATTTGACTACAAACTCATCGACCAATCGGCCGCTGAGATTGTTGACACTGCAAAGCGCACCGGCGCAATTGTCAAGGGCCCCGTGCCTTTGCCAACCCGCATGAAGCGCTTTGATATTCTGCGTTCGCCCCACGTCAACAAGACGAGCCGCGACCAATTTGAAATCCGCACGCACCAGCGTTTGATGGACATCATCGACCCGACAGACAAAACTGTAGATGCTTTGATGAAACTCGATCTGCCTGCTGGCGTGGACGTGGAAATCAAGTTGCAGTAATGCATTTTTTTCAGCCTCGGCTGAATATAAAAAAACCGAGCCTTCGTGCTCGGTTTTTTTATAAGGATTTCAAGTCAAAATGCTCAGTAGCCGGCATAGAACCTACGTGAGGCGCTACTAATTTAATAGTAATGAAGTTACCCGAATTCACGCCCTAATTCAGCAGCTCGCTGACCTGCAGCGCGTAAAGCTTGCTCGAAACGCTGCCCCACCAAGCTGTCTTGCATGGAGGTGATCGCCGCATAAGTTGTGCCGCCTTTGGAGGTCACGCGTTGGCGCAAGACTTCGGGGCTGTCGGGCGACTGCCTTGCTAATTCTGCTGCGCCGGCAAACGTGCTTTGTGCCAAATGCCGCGATTGCTGTTCGCTTAAGCCCATGCTCTGCCCGGCGCGCATCATCGCTTCAATAAAGAAAAACACGTAGGCCGGGCCCGAGCCAGAGAGGGCTGTTACTGCGTCGAGATGGCTTTCATCGCTTACCCAAAGATGCTCGCCTGTAGTGGCTATCAAAGCCTCCACGCTCCGCTTGTCTGCTTCGCTCACTGCAGCGCGCGCAAACAGTCCTGCAATACCCCTGCCAATGAGCGCAGGTGTGTTCGGCATGGCGCGCGCGATGCGCTGCGTGGCAAGCTGCTGGGCCATGCTGCCCGATGTGATGCCCGCCATCACGCTCAAATGCAGCGCTTGCGCGGCGTGTGGCGCAACCAATGTAGCCGCTTCTTTGAAGCTTTGCGGTTTCACAGCCCACACCACTTGCGTGGCGCTAGCCAAGCTACGGTTGGCTTGTTCAATGGCTGTGATGCCGAAATCAGTAAGCAGCTTTTCGCGTTGCGGTGCGTAGGGTTCGATCACGATGAACTGATCCGCTGTCATGCCTTGCCTGCGCAGCCCGCCAATAATGGCGCTGGCCATGTTGCCGCCGCCGATAAATGCAATGTGTGAAATAGTCATGCTGTAAGTGTAGCTTCGTGACTTGCGGCAAGTGCTTTGCAAATGATGGTTTGTCTGAATCGCACAGCGCCGCGCAATCCGCTACGCTTGGAAGCATGAGCATCATTGTTTCTCTTGATCAAGGCACCACCAGTTCGCGCAGCATTGCGTTTGACCACGCAGGAACGCCAATCGCCAGCAGCCAAGTAGAGTTTCGCCAGATTTTTCCGCAGCCCGGTTGGGTGGAGCATGATGCAGAGGAGATTTGGGGCTCCCAGCTCGCAACACTGCAACATTTAAGACAAAAACTGCAAGTAGCCGGCGTATTTACTGCGCAAAGCGCTATTGATTCAATAGCAATTACGAATCAACGTGAAACGACTGTTTTGTGGGATCGCGCCACGGGAAGGCCGCTACACAATGGGATTGTTTGGCAAGATCGCCGTACTGCGCCTGCTTGCGACATGCTGCGAAAGGCAGGCAAGTCCGCGTTGATTCAACGCAAAACAGGCCTCGTGCTCGACGCGTATTTCTCCGGCACGAAGCTGGCTTGGTTGCTCGACAATATTCCCGGCGCACGCAAACGAGCAGAAAACGGCGAGTTGTGTTTTGGCACAATCGACAGCTGGCTGATCTACAAACTCACCGGCGGCCACAGCGCGGCCACAGCGCATAAAGCGTTGCATGTGACGGATGCGAGCAATGCGTCCCGCACCTTGCTGCTCAATATTCACGCCGGGCAGTGGGATGATGAGTTACTCAGGCTCTTCAACATTCCTCGCGCTGTGTTGCCAAAAGTTGTCGCTTCCAGCGGCATCGTGGGGATGACCGATGCGGCTTTGCTCGGTCAAGAGATTCCGATTGCCGGCATCGCTGGCGATCAGCAAGCTGCCACCTTCGGCCAAGCCTGCTTTGCGCCCGGCATGGCAAAAAACACTTATGGCACAGGCTGCTTTATGTTGATGAACACTGGAACGAAAGCAGTAGCGAGCAAACATAAACTGCTCACCACAATTGCTTGGCAAGGCCCGCAATCAGCAAAGACGGCCTATGCGCTGGAAGGCTCGGTGTTCATGGGTGGCGCAACCGTTCAATGGTTGCGTGATGGTTTGGGGATGATCAAATCAGCCTCAGAAGTAGAGGCGTTGGCGGGCAGCGTAGAAGATTCTGGGGACGTGTACCTCGTGCCCGCGTTCGCTGGCCTAGGCACGCCGCACTGGGACAGCTATGCGCGAGGCTCTTTGATCGGCATGACGCGCGGCACGAGCCGCGCGCACATCGCCCGCGCCGCTTTAGAGGCAATCGCCCTGCAAAGCGCCGACGTGTTCGAGGCCATGCGTTCAGACAGTGGCATTGTTTTGAAAGAGCTGCGTGTTGATGGCGGCGCTAGCGCCAACAATCTGCTCATGCAAATGCAGGCTGATTTTCTAGGTGTGTCCGTCGTGCGCCCACGAGTCACCGAGACCACAGCGCTCGGCGCAGCTTATCTCGCAGGGCTGGCCACAGGCTTTTGGAAAGATGCAAAAGAGATCAGCCAGCAGTGGCAAATAGATCGCCGCTTTGAGCCGCACATGAAAGAGCGTGATCGCGTCGCAAAGCGAGCGCGTTGGCAAGAGGCGGTCGAGCGATCCAAAGGCTGGGCACAATAGGGCTATGACATCACGTGCAGATCTTTTTAAGCAGTTAGGTAGCACAGCGAGCTTCGATATCGCCATCATCGGTGGCGGTGCAACCGGTTTGGGTGTGGCGCTCGATGCTGCGGCGCGTGGCTTTAGAGTCGCGCTCTTTGAAAGCCATGATTTTGCCAAAGGCACTTCATCGCGCGCCACAAAATTAGTGCATGGCGGCGTGAGGTATCTGGCGCAAGGCAATATCAGCCTCGTGCGCGAGGCATTGCATGAGCGCACCACCTTGCTGGCCAATGCGCCACACATTGCGCAGCCCTTGCCTTTTGTGATGCCCAGCTATGCTTGGTGGCAAGCGCCGTTTTACGGCATTGGCTTGAAGATGTATGACTTGCTTGCTGGCAAAGCGGGCTTAGGGCCTACGGAATTTTTAAGTCGCGCGGAGACATTGAAGCTGCTGCCCAATGCCCGCGAAAGCGGTTTGACGGGTGGCGTGAAATACTGGGATGGTCAGTTTGACGATGCACGTCTTGCACTCGCCTTAGCGCAAACGGCAGCGCAAAAAGGTGCATTGCTGATTAATTATTGCGCAGCGACGGGCTTGATTTATGAGAATGAAAAAATCGCTGGCCTCAATGTGCAAGACAAAGAGACAGGGCAAAGCTATAGCGTCAAAGCCAGTTGCGTGATCAATGCAGCTGGCGTGTGGGTCGATGAATTCCGCCAAATGGATGGCGAGCAAACCAAGCGGCCCGTGAAGGCGATGGTCGCACCCAGCCAAGGTACGCACCTTGTCGTTGACCGCGAATTCATGCCTTCGGATCACGCGATTTTGATTCCTAAGACAGCAGACGGTCGTGTGCTCTTCATCGTGCCATGGCTTGGAAAATTGATTTTGGGCACGACGGATTCACCGCGCGACGATCTCGCGCGCGAGCCCACCGCTTTCAAAGACGACACGGGTTTCATTCTGGGTGAAGCGGCGAAGTATTTAACGCGCGCACCGCAGCGCAACGATGTGAAATCGATTTGGGTCGGCTTGCGGCCCTTGGTCAAACCGCCTGAAGATGACGGTCGGGCTGGTAACGGCCCCTCCGGTAGCCATACTAAAAAGCTCTCGCGCGAGCACACCATTCTTGTGAGCAAATCCGGATTGCTCACGGTCACTGGCGGCAAATGGACAACCTATCGCGCGATGGCAGAAGATGTTTTAGAAAATGCATTTGATGCAAAATTGATAGCGCCCCGCGCAAACAGCACAACGGCAAGCCTGCCACTTGTTGGATCAATCGCTACAGATAAACGCATCAGCGACGAGCCCGGCCTACATATGTATGGCAGTGAAGCCGCAAAGGTGCAAACCATGCCCGGCGCAGCCCATGAGCTCTGCCCCGGCTTGACAGAGGCGATGGTGCGTTACGCTGCTCGCTTCGAATATGCGCGCACCGTGGAAGACATGCTCGCGCGGCGCTCGCGCTTGCTGTTTTTAGATGCCAAGCTGGCTGCCGGCTTGGCGCAAAGTGTGGCAACAATTGTGCAAGAAGAAACCGGCGTTGATCCACAGCTTGATGCCTTCTTGGCGTTGGCCAAGCAGTACGCCACGTTGCCAGAGTAAAGCGGAAAATAAGCCATGGATCACAAATGGCTGGAAGATTTCATTGCGCTCTCGCGTGAGAAGAGCTTTAGTAAGGCTGCTGAGCTGCGCCATATCACGCAGCCGCAGTTTTCACGCCGTATCCGCGCGCTGGAGATGTGGGCAGGCAGCGATTTGGTCAACCGCGCCAGTGTGCCTTTGTCGCTCACGCCTGCCGGCGAGGAGCTGCTCGCCATCTCGCGGCAAACGGTATCGAGCCTCACCGATCTGCGCGAGCGCTTGCGCAGCGGCAAAGACCATGCGGGCTGGGTCACGCTTGCCACGGGGCGCACGCTGGCGCGTACCGCCGTGCCGGCATGGTTTACGCAAACGCGGCAAGAGCTAGGCGACTACCGCTTGCGCCTTCTCACTGGCTCGATTGCCGAAGGCGTCACGGCATTGGAGCAAGGCGCAGCTGATTTCTTGCTGAGCTACACGCATCCGCGCTTGCCGCTCGTGCTCGATGATGCGCATTTTGAGAGCAAGGCGTTTGGTCGCGATGAGTTGGTCGCTGTCAGCAGCGCGAGAGCCGACGGTACAGCTTTGCATGCCTTGCCCGGCAGCGCGAAAAAGCCGGTGAACACGTTGAGCTACACACCCACACTGGCACTCGCGCAGGTGCTGCAAGATGGCATCTCTCGCCAAGCGCAGCAGAGCAAGCTTGAGTTGCATCTGCACACCATGTTTGAATCAGATTTTGCCGAAAGCCTACACGAGCAAGCCAGAGAAGGCGCAGGCATGGGCTGGCTGCCGCTGAGCTTGGTGCATGCTGACTTGCTCTCTGGCAAATTGGTGTATGCGAGCAACGCCACGAACTCTATCCCGATTGAGTTTCGCCTGTTTCGCCCACGCAAGAGCAGCAACGCGCAGGCACGGCGTGTGTGGGATGGCACTTCTGCGCCAAGTATGTGAGGAGACCTCGACGATTATTGCGTGAGATCACATGGGCATATGCGCACAACGCATACGCAAGAGGCGTTCACATCCTGATACTTCTCGCAAGGCATGCAGATCGGCATGCACAGGAGTCTCCATATGATGCCCATCGCCCTGCGCATTCAACGCCGCCAATTACTCAAGCTCTCTGGCTTGCTGCCGGCGACTTGCCTAGCATCCGCTGCTTGGGCACAAAACGCAGCGTCTGGTTGGCCGCAAGGCAAAGCGATCACCTTGCTGGTGGGTTATCCGCCCGGTGGCAGCACCGATATGGTGGCACGCACTTTGGGCGATGCACTGGCTAAGCGCTTGGGTGCAACCATCGTGATTGAAAACGCGGCCGGCGCAGGCGGTACGATTGCAGCGCAAAAGGTGGTGAATGCTGCGCCGGATGGCTACACCTTGCTGCTGGGTTCGGGTAGCGAAGTCTCGATAGCACGCCTGTTCAATTCTGCCGTGCGCTACAACGGCGAGACCGATCTTTCTCACATTGGGCTGATCGGCAGCACACCGATGGTTTTGCTGGCCGCGCCCAAGCTGGGCATCAAAACGCTCGATGATGTCATCAGCAAATCCAAGGCAGAGCCTAAGCGCTTTAGCTTTGCCTCATCTGGCGTGGGCACGCCTTTGCATATCAGCGGCGAGCTGCTCAATATGATGAGCGGCAGCAATTTGCGCCATGTGCCCTACCGAGGCGCTGCGCAACAAATGCAAGATTTGCTCGGCGGCAATATCGAATACAGCATCTCGGTGCTCTCGTCTGCCATGCCGCATATCGAATCGGGCAAAGCCATTCCCATTGCCGTGACGACTTCGCAGCGCTCGCGCGCTGCACCGCAAGTGGCTGCGATGAGTGAGCATTCGCGCCTCAAAGGCTACGACATGAATGTTTGGTTTGGTTTATTTGGCCCAGCCAAGCTGCCTGCGCCAATGATTGCTCGGCTCAATCAGGCTCTGAACGAATGTTTGCGTGATCCTGCGGTGTGGCAAAAATTGCAAGCAGGCGGTATCAGCAACGAAGGCGGCAGCGCGGCACAATTGAGCCAATTCATCCGCATGGAAACCACCCGCGTGAAATCAGTGGTGACGCGCGTGGTGGCCACAGGTTTTGCATCATAAGGACACGCTGAACAAGTACGCCGCGCGAATCAGGCTTGCTTTCGGGTGGCCTGCGTCGTTGAAAAGCCTCGCTTTAGCACTGCTAAAGCTACGTTTTTCGCCTAGCATTCCATCCCGAAATCAATCCTGCTTCATCGCGGGGACTTATTCAGCGTATCCTTAATTTTTAGAAAGACTCGATATGAACTCACTCCCTTTTTCTCTGCATCGCCGTGATGTGATTCGCTTCGCGGGCGCTGGCGTCGCTGCATCGGCCTTGGGCGCGGCGCAAGCGCAAAGCTATCCCGGCAGCAAGCCGATCACCATCGTGGTGGGCTATCCGCCCGGCGGCAGCACGGACTTCACTGCGCGTACTGTCGCTTTAGAGCTGGGTAAAAAACTCGGCACCACGGTGATCGTAGATAACGTTGGCGGCGCGGGCGGGGCATTGGGTGCGCAAAAAGTGGCATCCGCTGCGCCCGATGGCTACACGCTGATCGTGGGCTCCAACAACGAGATGGCGATCAACAAACTCGTTTCATCTTCCGTGCGCTATGACAGCACCAACAGCTTCACGCCCGTTGGCTTAATTGCATCTCAGCCGATGGTGCTCGTGGCATCACCGAAGATGAATGTCAAAACGACGGATGAATTCATCAAGCTCATTAAAGCCAATCCCGGCAAATACAGCTATGGCTCATCTGGCGTGGGTACGGCGCTCAATCTCGCAGGTGAGATGGTCAAAGAAGCCTCAGGAAGCTTCTTGGTTCACATTCCTTATCGCGGCGTGGCGCCGCTGACCAATGATTTGATTGGCGGCAATCTTGATTTTGGTGTTTTTGTGCTCTCCAGTGGCTTGCCGCATATCAAGAGTGGCAAAGTGGTGGCCTTAGGCATCACGGAAGGCCAGCGCTCCAAAGCCGCGCCTGAGATTGCCACGCTCTCGGAGCATCCATTGCTCAAGAAAGTGAAAATTTCTAGCTGGTTTGGTCTTTGGGGCCCGGCCGGTATGCCTGCGCCCGTGACACAGCGCTTGCAACTTGCCTTGGGCGAGGTGATGGCTACTGCAGAAGTGCGCAATAAGTTAGAGGCGGCCGGTGCATCGTTTTTTGCACCGAATCAGTCATTGGCGGATTTTCAAAAGAGCGAGATTGCCAACTACAAGCGCATCGTGGAGTTCGCCAAGATCAAGGAGTCTTGATGCTGCCTGAGTTCAAACCGCATCCCGTGGAAGTGGCCTGCCCGGATATCACGCGCTGGGAAAAAAGTAATTTTGACGGCGCGCCTTATGTGCATGAGTTCGCAGCTCAAGAAGCAGGCGCAGATGTGCTCATCACATCTGTGGTGCATGGCAACGAATACACCGGCGCAATTGTGCTTGATGAATTGCTGAGTTTGCTTCAGTGTGGCAAGCTCGCGCCGCGTCGCGGAAGCGTAACAGCCGTGTTTGCCAACGTAGACGGCTTTGCACGCTTTGATCCCGCACAACCGGATGCATCACGCTTTGTGGATCAAGATCTCAACCGCGTTTGGAGTGCTTCCGTGCTGGCGAGCGATCAACAAAGCAGCGAGCTTGCTCGCGCGCGTGCGATTCGCCCATATGTAGAGCGCGCCACGCATCTGCTGGATTTGCATTCCATGCACGAGCCTTGCGAGCCGCTGCTCATCACAGGCATGCTGCCACGCAACGTGGACTTCGCGCGATCGCTCGGTGGCCTAGGGCAAATCGTGATGGATGCCGGCCACTCAGATGGTGTGCGCATGCGTGATTTCGCTGGCTTCGGCAGTGTTGATGGTGAAAAAATCGCGCTGCTACTCGAAGCCGGGCAGCATTGGCAGCGCGCCTGCATCACCGCTTGCCGTGATGTGTTGCTGCGGTTTTTGTTGCGCGCTGAAGTGCTCGGGATGCAAGAGGTGATCGCCGCCGGCTTGCAAGCTTGGCTCGCGCCTGATCGCGCTGCACCTGCTCCCGTGAAAGTAACGCATGCGGTGGTGGCGCGCAGCATGCAGTTTGAATTTACGCAAGTTTTCACAGGCAATGAAGTTATCGTGCATGCAGGCTCAGTGATCGCCCATGACGATGGCCAATCGGTTACCACACCCTTTGACAACTGCATCCTCGTAATGCCCTCGATCCGCCAACTGCGCCCCGGCGTGACGACCGTGAGGCTGGGGCAGCGCGTTGCGCTGTGATGCAGCCGGATGGGCATGAAGCGATTCGCAGAATTCGTTGTTGTTCGTCATTTTCTACCGCATCATGAGGTGCAAATCTTTTTTGGAGACAAACATGACTCTTTCTCGCCGCACCCTACTCCTGAGCACCTCCAGCGCCGCCAGCTTAAGCTTGATGGGCTGCGCCAGCCCCGCGCCTGCGCGCCCCACGCTTGCCGAAGTGGGCATTTACAGTGCCGGCCAAGGCAGTGCTTTCTTGCCTTACGCGCAAGGCTTGGCGCAGGTTTTGAGTGGTCAGGGCCTCAAGACGCAAGCATTGACCTCAGCAGGTTCGATTGAAAACATTCGCAAAATCGATGTGGAAAAACAGCAGCTTGCCACCGTGTTTCTCGGCACAGCCCACGAAGCCCTCACGGGCACAGGCGCTTGGACGCAAGGGCAGAAATTTACCAATCTCCGTGCGCTCTTTCCAATGTACGAGACCTCCTTTCAAATCGCTGCACTTCGTCGATCAGGTATTGATTCGCTGGCGGGCTTGCGTGGCAAGCGCGTGGGCGTAGGGCCAGCGGGCGGGCCGGCTGAAAGCTTTTTTAAAGGCTTGCTGGAGGTCACGGGCATCAACGCGCAAATCGTCAACGGCACACCGGCTGCATTAACCACCGATCTGCTCGCAGGCCAGATTGACGCACTTTGGCAAGGTGCGGCGCTGCCCATTCCTGCGCTCAAGCAAGTCGCTGATAGCGCAGAGGCAGTTGTGTTCGGATTGAGCGATGAAGCGCAGGCGGCGATGCTCAAGCGCTTCGCATTTTTAAGCCCTGCCCAGATTGCTGCGAACACGTATCGCGGCCAAACGCAAGCTGCGAGATCCGTGGCAGCTTGGAATTTTGTGATGGCACATGCTGATTTCCCAGAAGCTGATGCCTACTGGATCACGCGTCAAGTACTCTTGCTGGCTGATTCGACGCAAATTCACCCCAGCGCAGCGCCCACGCGCATGCAGAATGCACCGCTCAACCGCGTCGTGCCGTTTCACGCTGGTGCACTGCGTTTTTACAACGAAAAGGGCGTGCTTTAAGGCTCGATGCTTATTGCGCCTGCTTGCGCTTCTTGCGCGGCCGGCCAGCCAGCGCTTTGTCATAAAGCCAATTGGGCAGCAAGCGCAGCAGCTTGGCCACGATACCCATCTGCCAAGGAATCACTCGGTAGCTCACGCCTTGAGTGATCGCTTTAAACGCCTGATCCGCAAAATCTTCGGGCTGCATGAGGAAGGGCATGCTGTACGAATTTTGCGCTGTCAGCGGTGTGGCCACATAGCCCGGCGCAATCGTGACGACTTTCACACCATTTTTGCCAGTTTCGGCGCGCAGTTCGCCGCGCAAGCTTTCGCAATAGCTAATCACCGCAGCTTTGCTCGCACAATACGCGCCATGTCCGGGCAGCCCGCGAATGCCCGCCACGCTGGCGATGCCTACCAAAGTGCCCGTTTTTCTTTGCACCATGCCAGCGATGAAGGGATGAAAGGTCGCGGCTAAGCCAATGTTGTTGGTGGCAAAGGTTTGCGCGAGTACATCGATGTCTTCGCGGATTGCGGTGTCGATGCCGATGCTGATGCCCGCATTGGCAATCACCACATCGGGCACGCCTTGACGCGCGATGCAGTCTTTTCCTGCTTGCACGATGCTGTCCGTGAGCGCTACATCGGCACTATAAATACCATAGCACTCCGCGCTTATTTGATGCCGGCTAACCCATGATTCGACCTCAGACGTACGGCGTGCGACCAATGCGAGGCGATAGCCCGCTTGGTAAAAGCGCCAAGCCAGTGCTTGGCCGATGCCGCTGGATGCGCCGGTGATAAAAACGAGTGGGGCAGTCATGAAAAACCTGTTTGAATAGTAAATGCCATCAGCGCGAATCAGCGATGGTGCTGGCTTTGGATTCGAGGCGTACGCGTACCCGGCCGTCAAGCTGTACGATGCCATCCATCTTGCTGTAGGTCATGGTGTCGCCACTGAATTGATCCGCGCCGCGCTGCACAACCACCGGCTTATGCGATTTGAGTTCCTCGGTGCGCAAAAACGCATGCAAAAACTCGCCTTTGAATTCCACACGCGGCTGCTCGCGGCCTGCTGTGCCGAGCCCTGCCTCACGCACCACAACCGCATTGCCCACCAGCTGCACCTCCGAGCCATCGCCATTGCTGTAAGCGCGATCGCCCCGGCCTGTCGTGCTCTGCGTGCCACGGTTGGAAGAAAAGCGCGCGACATCGATTTCAAGGACATCGGTGGCGGGAAAATGCCGCGCCTTGTTGCCCAAGACTTCGCTGATCAACTTACCTTGCGCATCAAAGTTTTTGACAGAAAAATTTGTGAGCAAATAGTCTGGCTCTTTGCGCTGATCTTGCACGGGCGCAGCCACCACATTGACGGGTGTATTGCGTGCCAACAACCAACTGCCCAAGGCCAGTACGCCCATTAAACAAATAGGCAAATACAGCGTGGCACTGCCGACGAGTTTGCGAAGGATTTGGCGCGTATTCATGCGAATGCAGTTGCAAAAATTCGAGCGTCATGGCCCACATTCAAAATCACCCGCCACACAGACGGCGCACCCAATAACAGTGATGCGGAAAACCGAACATTGGGTTGCGGCAACATGACTAGATCACCTTGGCACGCATCAAATCATTGGAATTGAGCGCGCCAACCAGCAAGCCTTGCGCATCGGTAACAAGCACGCTGGTGATGCGGTGCAATTCCATCAACTCCGCAGCTTCTACAGCCAGCGCATCGGGTGATACGGTCAAGCTGCCTTTGCTCATGACTTCGCCTGCGGTGAGCTCGCGCAAATCCACGCCGCGCTCAATCAGGCGGCGCAAATCGCCATCGGTGAATATACCCATGACATGGCCCGCGCTATCGACCACCGCTGACGCACCCAGGCCTTTGCGGCTCATCTCCCGCATCACATCCGCAAAGCGCGTTTGCCCATTCACGCGCGGGACATTCTCTCCCGTGCGCATCAGGTCGCGCACATGCATCAGCAGCTTGCGCCCCAAGCTGCCGCCAGGATGAGAGCGCGCGAAATCGTCGACCTTAAAACCACGCGCATCAAGCAAAGCCATCGCCAATGCATCGCCCAAGGCGAGTTGTGCTGTGGTACTGGCAGTCGGCGCGAGATTGAGTGGGCAGGCTTCTTTGGCTACCGAGCAATCGAGCACCACATCCGCATGCTGCGCGAGCGTGGATTGCAGGCCGCCGGTCATGGCCATCATTGGTGCACCCATGCGCTTGATGAAAGGCAAGATGGCCGAGAGCTCTTCGGATTCACCTGAATTGGAGATAGCGAGGATGGAGTCCACCGCTTTGACCATGCCCAAATCACCATGGCTGGCCTCGGCAGGATGCACAAACATCGCGGCTGTGCCAGTCGATGCCAACGTGGCGGCGATCTTGCGCCCCACATGCCCGCTTTTGCCCATGCCCATAACCACCACGCGGCCTTGCGTGGCGAGCATGATGCCCACAGCTTGCGTAAAAGCGAGCGCAGCTGAAGCTTCAATCGCTAAGCGCGTGCGCAGGCCCGTCACGGCGTCGGCTTCGATATCGAGGGTATCCAGCGCGAGGGCAATGGCTTGCTGCGCTTGTGCGGGGGTCAGGCTCATGCGTTGATTCTAGGCGCAGTGTAAGGGCCTAGGGCTGTTGGCCCGCACGAGGCGATGCCGCACGCGCCTTACGACATGAGCGCGGATGCGTCTTGCGAAGTCAGGCGCTTCACGTTTTCTATCAAAACAGCGTCAGTGTAGGGTTTTGTCAAATACAAATCTACCCCAGCTTCTTCAGCCAAGATACGATGCTTGTCGCTGGCGCGCGAGGTGATCATCACCACGGGTGTGCCCATGAATTGCGGCAGCTCGCGCAGGCGCTTGGTGAGCTCTAGACCATTCAAGTTAGGCATTTCCAAATCGGTGAGCACCAAAGCGGGCGTGTGAGTGCGCAAAGCTTCCAGCGCCAAGAAGCCATCTGCGGCAGTGGTCACGTCGTAGCCCGCATCTTCGAGCAATTGCTCCATCGACCTGCGCACCGAGAGCGCATCATCAACCACCAGCACGCGCGTGCGCTGCACTGCCATGCGCCGGCGCATCACCAAAGAGGAGCCGGCGCGGCGCACCGCTTTGGAAGCGCGCTCCAACTCTGCCACATCCAACAAAAACATCGGGCGGCCATCGTTGCGCAACGAACCACCCACCACGCCAGCAATACGGCGTGTGAGCCTTCCAATGTCTTGCAAAATCAGCTCACGCGCATCGACGACGGCATCCACCACCAGCGCAACAGTTTGCGTTGCACCTCGGCAAAGCACTGCAGGTTTGCCACTCAAATTCATGGTCGTCTGCTCTTCAAAGCCTAGCCAAATGCCCAGCGAATACACCGGGTACTCAAGATCCAAGTGGCGCAGCATCGGAGCGCCGCTCTCGCTTTGCACAATATTTGCTTCATCGGCAGACAACGCTTGGATCACCTGATCAGAGGGCAGCGCCACTTCTTCTTGCGCACACTGCACGATCAGCGCCTGCACCGCGCCGCTGGAGACGGGCACCCGCACAATAAATCGTGAGCCGCCATAGGGCGTGCTTTGAATATCTAAGCGACCCTTCAGCCCAGAGACGCGATCATTGACGACATCCATACCCACGCCGCGGCCAGAGACTTCCGTCACCTCTCCTTTGGTGGAGAAACCGGGGCGCAGAATCAAGCGGCGAACTTCATCTTCGGACAACTTGGCACCTTGATCAATCAAGCCATATTCCACAGCTTTGTCGTAGATCGTGGGCAAATCCAAGCCCTTGCCATCGTCCGCACAAACGAGTTCGACATCTTGCCCTACGCGGCGGAAACTCAAAGTGACTGTGCCCATGCTGGGCTTGCCCAGCATGCGGCGATCATCCGGTGTTTCTAGCCCGTGATCCACCGCATTGCGCAGCAAATGCAAAAGCGGCTCGGTCAAGCGGGTGAGCACG
The DNA here is from genome assembly GCA_043755865.1 of Variovorax sp. GTDB lineage: Bacteria > Pseudomonadota > Gammaproteobacteria > Burkholderiales > Burkholderiaceae_C > JANMDU01. Next base: position 13,988 of record JAYUSD010000185.1, read on the forward strand.
TCAGCATCGAGCGTGGTATTTTCGCCTTCGATGATCAATTGCGCTTCTTTGTACGTCGATGCAGCCGTTTGCGCCACATTGCGCTTCAAGCGCGGCAAAATACTCTTCACAGGCACGAGACGGGCAGCCAATAAATCGCGATATTGCTCGCGTTGAAATTGATCTTCATCACGGATGATTTGCTGCGCAGCGGCCACTTGGCTGCGCGCCTCACGCGCCAGCTCCAACTCATCTTGCACGGCCTCGGTGACGAAACGCGAGAGGGAATAGAGCGCATCGTAGCGATCCATCTCCAGCGGATCAAATCCTTCGCCGGCCTCTTTTTGGCCGCGCAATTGCACCACTTGCTTGTCCACCGTTTGCTCCAGCTCGCGAAGGCGCCGAGAGAGCTCAGCGTGATTAACTTCGATCGCTGAAAGGCGATCATTGGCAGTGCGCACCAACTGGCCCACGCGCTGCGAAGCCACGATCGATTGCGTGGAGCGGCGCAGCACGCGGCTCAATCGATCCACGCCCACGCGCAGCATCTGCACATCAGCGGTTTGAGGCTCATTTGTAGTGATTGCCGGCGTATTATCGGCGCGGACTGCTACTATATTTGTAGCGCCTTGTGCGTCTAGCGGATCAGGCGATTGCGTTTGCGCCTCATCTTGGCGAATCCAATTAACCCAGTCAATCAAGCGCTGCAGGCATTCCACCGCACCGCCAGGCGCAGCATCCTCACCCTGCAAATGCCCCACCATTTGCTGCAAAATTCCCACTGCGTGGCGCATGTCGCGCACCGCAGAGGCATTGCTTTTCTCGCCAGCCTGCACCTGCTCCAGTGTCCATTCCATCACATCCTCTAAGCGGTGCGAAATGCGGCCAATACCGGGCAAGCCAATGATATTGCCTGAGCCTTTAAACGTGTGTGCGATGCGCTGCGCTTCGATCAAGCGCGCTGGCTCTGCTCTGCCCAGCGCTAATTCATCGAGATAGCCTAGCAAGCGCTCAAGCTGCTCTGGCGCATCTTGCAGCATGGCAGACAGCAAGCTGCCATCCACGTCGTCTGTTTGCAAGCTCACATCTGAGAGCGTGGCATCTTCAACAGTGGCCTCTGCGGCTGCGGCTTCCTCGGCGGCGAGCGCAGGCGGTATGAGCAATTGCTCATGCAATACGACCAAAGCTTCATCATCCGTGGCCTGCGGGCAAGCCTTTAAATAATCGATGATGGCTTGCGCTGCGGCCGGCGTTGCGGGCAACAGCAGATAGGCCTGAGCGGGCGCTGTCCAGCCGGCCAGCCACTGCAAGCTGATGGTATCGGGCGACATCATTTGCAATTGGGTGAATTGCGACACCTGCGAGAGAAAACTGCCCCAGCCATCCAAGCTCACCAAAGAGCTGGCCTGCACCGAGCGCTCAATGTAGCCCACCACGGGCTCGAGAAATTCAGCTGCTTTGTCTGGCTGAGTAGCCGCATCAAGAGCAGCGCGCTGCGCCATCGGCACATCGAGCGCAAACTCTTCGTGCAGCAGGGTCAGCAGATCACCGATTTTCATGCGCTAGGCTCGTGCAAAAAAAGTAAAAGATCAAACCAACTTGAACTGACCCACCGCTGCCGTGAGTTGGCGCGATGAATCGGCCAACAATTGCGTTGAAGCGGTTTGCTCTGCAATAGCGGCAGAGGTTTGCTCCGTACCCGCGTTGATGTCGAGCACCGATTGCTGCAAATTCGCGGCCAATTTGGCTTGCTGCTCAGAAAATTGCGCAATCTGGCGCACTAAGCCTACGAGCTGCTGCGTGGTCTCTTGCGTTTGGCTCATTTGCACGCCGGCGCGCTGAGCCAGCTCAGACTGGCGCACCACATCGCTGATCAATCGGTTCACGGTAAATAGCGTCTCGTTGGTCTCGGCCTGAATGTTGCCCACCAGTTGCGAGATGGTGGACGTCGCTTGGCGTGAGCTGTCTGACAAGCGCTGCACCTCTTCCGCCACCACCGCAAAACCACGGCCTGCCTCACCGGCTGTGGCCGCTTGCATAGAGGCATTCAAAGCCAGCACGTGTGTGCGCTCGGAGATGGCATTGATCAGCTGCACAGCGGTAGAAATTTCTTGCGAGCGCTCACCCAATCGCTTGAAGCGCTTTTCCATGTCGGAGATCGATTCACGCAATTGATCCATACCTTGCACTGTGCCTTGCACAGCCGCCAGCGCGTTGGTGGTTGCATCAGTGGCCACACCGGCGGCTTTGTTGGATTGCTCGGAGAGCTGAGCGACTTGCGCCAACTGCGTGGTTGCTTGGCTCAAATTCTCGCTCATTGCATCCAAAGCATCTCGCTCGGCTCGCGCTGTTTCTTCTACCATCACCGACTGCACCCGCACCGATTCAGAGGTAAGGGCTACCTGCTCGGCAATTTTCTGCACATCAAGGAGCGTCTTACCAGTCTCGTCGGAGAACTGGTTGATCGACGATGCCACCGTGCCAATAATGTCTTCTGTCACAGGTGCTCGTGCAGTCAAATCTCGGTTGGAAAGCTGGAACACCGCTTGCAGCAAGTCAATCACGGAGTTGTTGAGGGTTTCGTTTTCCTTGCCGGCTTTCTCTAACGCAGAAATACGGTCATCGAGCAAACCGTCAAAAGCCCGGCCCAAATCGCCAATCTCGTCTTTTTCGGTCAGTTGGCTGCGCGCAGAAGTCTCGCCACCGGCGACTTTTTGCACGGTATCCGACAGCGTTTGAATGGGCCGTAAGAATTGGCGCAGAAACAAGCTCACCGCAAAGGCAGCCACAGCGACCACACCCAAGCCAATCACCAAAGCACGCAGCAAGGATTGGGTATTCAAGTTTTGGATCGGGGCATCAGCCTCAGCCTGATCAATCTTGGCAACCAAGCCCCAGTTCAGGCCTTGCACCTTCAAAGGGCCATAGGCGCCATAGCTGGCAACACCACGGTAATCCGTAAATGAGGCATAGCCCTCTTGCCCAGCAAGCGCTGGGCGCGTGTCTTCTGTATCAATGGCAACCAAGCCAATTGACGTGTCTTTTTTGAGCACAGTTGCGCGCGCATTGGCGGAGAGCTTGCCGCCCAACTGATCCACAAATGTGGTTTTGTTTTCTACAACATAGCGCGCATTGGTGCGCATCAATTTATCGGGGCCCACCAAAAACAAATCGCCCGTTTTTCCCAAGCCGATTTTTTCCCACGCTTTGCCTGAATTCATCGCCTCTGTGATCTGGTCAATCGGGTATTGCATGGCAATCACACCAATTTGGCGATCACCATCAAACACAGGAGCCGCCGCAAACGCGGCTTGGTC